>DASQJB010000155.1:0-35795 GCA_035631295.1 Bryobacteraceae bacterium
TGCGGAACGGAACTTTGAGAGCTAGCCATCTAACAATATGGCCTTTTCAACGGGGAACTCAAACGGATACGGAGGCCGGTTCCGGCGAAGCCGCGTTTCGGTAGGCGCTTTATCCGAGATGAACGTGGTGCCGCTGGTGGACGTGGTCCTGGTGCTTCTGATCATCTTCATGCTGACCGCGCATGTGATGGAGTTCGGCCTCGACGTGCAAGCGCCCGCCGTCAAGAACGCCACCGAGACCGCCGAAGACTTGCCCGTCGTCACGATTACGCGAGATGCGAAGCTCTATCTGAACGACACGCCCGTGAAGAACATCAACCTTCTTGCGTCCGACATTCGCAGCCGGTTCAAGACCAACTCGGTTTTCGTCCTTGCCGACAAAAGCGTGCAGTATGGAGAGGTCGCGAATGTGGTCAGCGCGCTAGGTGGTGAGAACAAATTCGACATAAAGCTCGTCGCCAAGCAGCAGGAGATCCGGAAGTGACCGATCTTCTCGACCGGCGCGACAGCCTGCGCGGCGCGTTCCTCGGAGCCGTCGCGCTGCACGCCACGGTCATCGGTGCGCTTGTGCTCTCTTCCCTTACCGGCCATCGAACCTCGTTCGGAGCATTGCAGGCGGGCGGGGCCGCTGTCGGCATCGAGGCCGTGAACAGCATTCCTCTGATCCATCACGGCGCGCCCAACCCGGTCGCGAACGACACCGAATCGCAAGTTCCTCAGACGCCGGTGGTGAAGCCGAAGGAGCGCGTGAAAGAAGAGCCGCCCCCGCCCGACGCCATCCCGCTGAAGATGCGCAAGAGCAAGCAAAAGCCGGCGCCGGAAACATCGTCGCGCCAGCGCTTCCGCCCTTTAAACGAATTGCTGCCGAACCAGCTCACCACCGCCACGGCGCCCCAAGTTTCGAATCAGGCGTTCTCGGCGCCTTCCGGGGCGGGGCGCATTGGCGCCGGTCCCCACACGACTCTCGGCGATCAGTTCGCAGGCTACGCTGACCAGATCCGCCAGATTGTGGCGTCCAAGTGGCGCACCAGCGACGTGAACGCGCAGAGCGCTCCTACCGTGATCGCTACCTTCGATCTGATGCGCGATGGCAGCGTCCGCAATGTTCAGCTTCTCCAGCGCAGCGGCGTAACCGCGCTGGATAATTCCGTCGAGCGCGCGATTCAAGAAGCCGCTCCGTTTCCTCCCATTCCTGCGGCTTTCCCGCGCAGTTCGGCCTCGGTTGAGTTCTGGTTTGAGTTAAAGCGGTGACACTATGAAACACAAAACGGTTTTCGCGATGGTTTGCGTTTCGGCTGTGCTTCTGACGGCCGGCGCGCTGATCCTCTCCGGCCAGCAGCAGCCCACGGGCGTGGATATTCCCGGCGTCATCACTGGCGGCGAAAAGCCGGTGATCGCCGTGCCGGATTTCCGCGGCTCGGGCGACGCGCAGAAGGCCATGGACGCCTTTAACCGCACGCTATGGAATGAGCTGGACGGATCGGGCGTACTAAAAATGGCGCCGAAGGTGAACTATCCGCTTCAGGTTCCGCAGCAGCCTTCGGATTTCAAGCCGCCCATCACGACCACAGCGGTGGTTCGCGGGCAGCAGCCGCAAACCGTGCGCCAAGGACCGTGGCTGACCGATTGGTCCGGACCACCGGTGAACGCAAATGACCTGGCGTTCGGGTACACAGCGGTGCAGGATGGCCGGCTGGTGCTGTTCGGCTGGCTCTATAACCTCAGCCAGCCCACAACCACCCAGGCGCAATTGCTGAACAAGACATATTTCGGTTCGCTCGACGAAAATGGCGCGCGCGACGTGGCGCGGCAATTCGCAGCCGACATCTTGCAGCAATTCGGCGCGAAGAGCCTCGCGGGAAGCAAGATTTTCTTCGTCTCCGACCGCTCCGGAGCGAAGGAGATCTGGACCATGGACTACGACGGATCGAATCAAAAGCAATTGACGCGTTATGGTTCCATCTCCACCCAGCCCGCGGCGTCACCCGACGGAAAGCTGTTCGCCTTCTCCACCTATCCTGTGCAAACTCGGGATGGGCATCGTTACGAGGGCAATCCTCAAATCATGATTCATTCGGTCGACACGGGCCGGCGGCTGACTTTTGTGAATCCGGTTTCTTCCGTGGTGGAGACGCCGGAATTCACTCCCGATGGCCAGCACATGTTGTTTTCAACGGCGCTCGAAAACGGCCCGCCGCAGATCTGCATCGCCAACATCAACGGCGGCAACCTTCAGCGCATTTCGCGCAACCGCTTCATCGAAGTCTCGCCGAAAGTGAATCCAAAGAACGGCAACGAAATCCTGTTCATCTCCGGCCGCTCCGGCCATCAGCAGCTCTGGCGCATGAACCTCGACGGCAGCGGCGCCGAGATGCTCACCACCGGAGAAGGCGACGTCGCCAATCCCTCCTGGGGCCCCGACGGCCAGTTCATCGCTTTCGCCTGGACGCGGGGATATGAGCCGGGAAATTTCAACATCTTCATCATGGACGCCGCGAAGCGCCAGCCGATTCAGTTGACGAAAGCGATGGGCCGCAACGAAAACCCCTGGTGGGCGCCGGACGGGGTGCATCTGGTGTTTTCTTCTAAGCAAGGCCGGTCCACCCAGCTTTACACCATGCTTGCCGACGGCACGCACATCCAGCAGATCACCACGCAAGGGAATAACCTTCAACCAGTGTGGTCGAAAGGGATAAACTAGAATTTCTCCAACAAGAAATCTCAACGGAACTCAGGAGGCAGTTAGTAAAAATGAGACTGAATAGAGGAACACTGAGTGCAGCGGTGTTCGCCGCGACGATGCTCGTCGCGGTTGAGGGATGTAAGAAAAAGGCGCCGGTCGCTCCGCCGCCCCCTCCGCCGCCGGCGGCCAAGGTTGAGCCGCCGCCCCCTCCACCCACCAAACCGCAGCCGCCGCGCATCGACAGCTTCACGGCGGAGCCGTCTTCGATTCAGCGAGGGCAATCCGCGACGCTGAGTTGGTCTGTGGCCAACGCCACCGACATGTCGATCGATCAGGGCTTGGGCGCCATCGGCGCCAACGGCAGCCGGCAGGTGTTCCCCGCGAATACGACCACGTATACGCTCACGGCGAGCAACGCCGGCGGCATGGCGACGCGGTCGGCCACGGTAACGGTAACCGCTCCGCCACCGCCACCTCCGCCGCCAGCTAAGGCGCCGACAGTCAGCGGCGCCGAGCTGCTGAGCCGCGAAGCGCAGGACGCCTACTTCGATTACGACAAGAGCGACATTCGCGACGACGCGCGCCAGGCGCTGACGCGCGACGCGGATCTGTTGAAGCGCATCTTTGCTTCCGATCCCAGCTTCAACGTGGTGCTGGAGGGCCATTGCGACGAGCGCGGCTCCGCCGAATACAACCTCGGCTTGGGCGACCGCCGCGCCACCTCCGCCAAGGATTTCCTAGTGCAGCTCGGCGTGCCCGCCGATCGTATCCGCACCATCAGCTACGGCAAAGAACGTCCCGTGTGTACGGAGGCCAACGAGGAATGTTATCAGAGGAATCGCCGGGCGCATCTCGCCCCGGCGCAGTGAGAATTGTAGTGGGGCAGGCCACCGGTTTCCGTGGCCTGCCAATTTGAAAGGAGGCCCCAACATGCGTCATACGGGGACACTAGTTCTGGCCGCTTGGGCTAGCGCGGCGCTCCTCGCGGGCCAGAGTCAGAGGGACCAGATCGTTTCGCTCCAGCGCGACGTCGCTCAATTAGAAGAGCAGGTTAAGCAGCTCCAGAAGTCGCAGGACGAAAAGCTCGAGGCGCTGCAAAAGTTGGTTCAACAATCGCTGGACGCCTCCAATAAGGCTTCGGCCGCGTCGTCGAATCTCCAGCAGAGCCTCGCCGCCTCGCTGGCGGATCAGTTGAAGAAGCTCGATCCGCTCACCAATCAAATCGTCGATATCCGGACCAAGGCCAACCAGGCCTCGGAGGACACGGGCGCGTTGCGGGAGACGGTAGCCGATCTGGCGCGCCGCGTGAATGCGATGGACTCCAAGCTAGGCGATATTTTGACCCAGCTTCAGCTTCTGACGCATCCTCCCGCTCCTCCTCCCCCAGCCAACGCGGCGGCCGGAGGCGGCGCGCCCCCGGGATTCTCTTGCAGCAGTGCGTTTCAAAGCGCCCGAAGCGAATATACCGGCGGCAACGATACGCTCGCTATGCAGCAGTTCATGGACGTGGTAAAGAATTGTCAGGGGGACGCGAACGCGCCTCTCTCCATGTATTACGTAGGGATGATCTACGACAAAAGTGGCGATTACGATAACGCCGCGCAGGCCTTCGATCGCGTGGTGGAGCAGTTTTCCGAAAACCCGAAGACCTGCGAGTCGCGGTACCGAAAGGGCGACGAGCTCAAGAAAGCGGGCCGGAAGCAGGAAGCTGTGGCCGCGCTGAATGACTACATCAAAGCTTGCCCCGGCGACACGGACCATCTGGCCGATGCGAGAAAAGACTTGCGGAGCCTTTCGCCCCCAGCGGCCCTCCGAAGCACGAAGAAGAAGTAATGAGGGCTCCGCTCCCGCAATGTGGCGCAGGCACTCTTGCCTGCCGTCTCGACACTCATGTCGAGGCATGCGGAATTAACTGCTTAGGCATAGGGCGGAGAAACCAAGCGGCATCGTTTCTAAAGCCCGCCTCACGATCGTCCTCAGCCCGAGCGGTTCTGTTGTTCATGTGGGCAGGAGCCTTCTTCCTCCCCCAGGGCGTGCGCGGAGAAAGCGCGGCCGTGTTGCCGTTTGGAAACGTCGCGCCAGGCGCGTCCGCGAACACCGGCAATCTCGATTGGATCGGCGAAAGCATCGCAGAAACGCTGCGGGACGCGCTTACAATCCGCGGTGTGGTGACGCCCGATCGCGACGAGGTCCAGAAAGCGTACCGCGGTCTGCAACTGCGCGAGCGCGCCATTCTGACCGGAGCCTCGGTGATGAAGGTTGGCGAGGCCGTGGATGCCGGGCAGGTGATTTACGGCCGCTTCGAGTTTCAGCCATCCCCTGCGGGCGGCGGCGTTAAAGAATTCTTTGCCGGCGAGTCACGCGGGTCGTTGAGAATTTCCGCCCGGGTATTGAATCTGCGGAAGATGCGGCAGAGCTCGGAGTTCGAAGAAAGCGGCGCGCTCGACGATCTCCCGGCGCTCGAAGCGCACCTGGCCTGGCGCGCGCTGACCATCGTGGCGGAAGACCTGGCCCCGCCCGAGAGCGAATTCCGCTCGCTCCGCCCGGCCATTCGTCTGGACGCCGAAGAGAGCTACATTCGCGGGCTGATGGCTCATTCTCCGGAGCAGCGCGAAAAATACTTCATGCAAGCGGCGCGACTGGATGCGCGCTTCGCCCATCCCTGTTACCAGCTCGGCGTGATTCATTACCAGAGCAAGGAGTACAAACAGGCGGCGGAGTGGCTTCAGAAGGTCGGCTCGGACGAAATCGATTACCACCGCGCCAGCTTCCTTTTGGGCATGGCGCTCTTCCAATCCGGCGACTACGTGGGCGCGCAGAAGGCGTTCCAGACCGTGGCCGCGGCGGCGCCGCTCAGCGAGGTCTACAACAATCTGGCCGCGGCGGAAAGCCGCCTCAATCTGCCACAGGCCCTGGACGATTTCCGTAAAGCGCTGGAAGGCGACTCCAACGACCCCGTGTATCACTTCAACGCCGGCTATGCCTTATATAAGAAAGGAGACTTCGCCGCGGCGGCCGAGCGCTTCCGCGCCGTGCTCGAACGCAATCCGGAAGACCAGATGGCCACGCTGCTTCTAGGGCGATGTCTGAAGAAGCAGGGCTTAAAAGCAGACGCCAATTTGGGCGACGCCCGTTTTCAGAACCTGGAGCGCCTGAAGAACGCATTCGAAGAACGCGCCTATCTCCAACTGAAATCGTTGCTCGATCGCAAGACGGCAAGCCCAGCCGCCCCGTAAAGTAAAACGCTGGAACGTAAAACGATTATGCGCAAGGCCGCATCATAAAATTGGCGGGAAATGGGCAGCGTATTGGAAACGGATATAATCGGAAAGCTAATGCTCGAAGCCTTCGGAGCATCGGACGCGGGCTGCGTCCGTGGCAACAACGAAGACTATTATCTGGTGGCGCCCGCGCTAGGCCTGTATGTGGTGGCCGATGGAATGGGCGGGGCCCAGGCGGGGGAACATGCGTCCAAGCTCGCCGCGGAGACGCTCTGGGAAGTCGTTCAGAAGCAGGTAAGTTGTGCTGCCGAAGGTGTCTCCACCCGCGCCGAAGGCCAGGCGGGACCTGGCGAGAGCCTCCTTGTCGGCGCGTTCCACGAGGCCAACCGGCGGGTGATCGAAGCGGCCGCCTCCGACCCGGCGATGGAAGGAATGGGGACCACCCTGGTGGCTGTGCTGAACCACAATGGCGGCCTGCTGGTGGCCAGCGTGGGCGATAGCCGCGCGTATCTGTTCGAGCAGGGCAGGCTGAAACCTGTTACCGAAGACCAAACCTGGGTCAATGAAGTAGGCCGGCGATTGGGCATCGATGAGGCTACGCTTAAGACTCATCCCATGCGCCATGTATTGACTATGGCGATCGGCGTTTCCGACCAACTGCGCGTGCACACGTATTGGGTGCGGCCTTCCTCCGGCGCCCAGGTGCTGCTCTGCACCGACGGGCTGCACGGCGTCGCGGAAGAAGAAGAGCTCCGCGCGATCCTCTCCTCGGACGCTTCACTGGAGGCCAAGTGTCAGGATTTGATTGCAGCCGCGCGGAACCGGGGTGGTCCAGATAACATCACGGCGGTCTTGTTGAAGGCCGTGTAGCGTATCAAGGCGCGACTTCAGCCGCGCCATGTTGATGTCTTGTATCAGGGTACGACTTCAGTCGTGCCGAAGAGACGCATTCGCCCTAAGCGGCTTTAGCCCCCGTCCCCACCGGGTTCCCGTGATTGTCCGTGGTCCAGACCTGCGTCTGAAACGCGATGAAGACGGCAATCCAGGTATTCTGCGACGGCAAATTCACCATCAACCCGCCGTCCTGCCAGATGCCGTTATCTTGATTGTGATTGCCGATCGGATTGCCCTGGTTCATGTGAATGTCGTGAATGCCATCGATCTTCCCTCTGTCGGCGAAAGCGCTTCCGAAGGCGTAGATGGTTCCGTCCTTGTCGGAGATGGCGCGGTTGAGCAGATCCACCACCGCGTTTTGGAGGTTGTTGTGGCGGTGGCCCGCGGGGAACCGGATGGGGAGCGGCGTCATGGCGTCTTTCTCCACCATCGGCGCGCCTTGAACGGTTAGGCGCACGAAATCCAGCGCGAGTCCCCCTGGCGCGCTCGGAAGCGCCGTCATACCGGAGGGCAGCGCGAGCAAGCCCGCGGCGCTGGGCGGCGTGAATGCCGGGTCGATCACATACAGCACTTCGGAGCCGTCCACCGATTGAATATTGACGGCTACGGTGAACGGACCGCCGTGGCCCTGAAGCGTAATCTGATAATGGATGCTGCTCCCTGACACAACCTTGCCTGCGGTGGGGTCGCCCTTGAGAACGCTATAGTTGGGAATCGGCATTTCTCGATTCTAGACGAATCATGCCGTGCGCATCGCAATCGCTCTCATTGCGCCTACCGGGGCGACCAGGAAGAAAGGGCCTCGATGATGCGACACTCGGCCATAGCTCTGCGACCGTCACACGACGCGCCGATACGGCCCAATTCCGTCGCGAGCCGTTTGAGATCGGCAATCTTGTCCTCGACGGCCCTCCGTTGCTGTTCGGCTATCTCACATACCTCGGCACAGGATGGGCCGTGTTCGGCCGACAGCCGCAATAGATCGCGGACCTGACGGAGCGTAAATCCCAAATCGCGGCACCGGCGAACGAAGCGCAGCCGCCGGACGTGGTTCCCTCCATAGCTCCGGTAATTACCCGATGTCCGCTTCACGGCCGGTAAAACGCCGATCTGCTCGTAGTACCGGATGGTGACGACCTTTACGCCGGTCTCCGCCGCCAAATCGCCAATACCCATTTTGCCTCTCCTCGCTTGACCCTATAGCGACTATAGCCTGTATGCATAGCGACTATAGCCTGTATGCTCAGGCTAAAGCATGAGCCGTAGATTCTGGGCTCCTCTGATCCTCGTTATAGCGTTCGCGCAGGGACAGGAGATTCAACCAACCATCCGCGTAGAAGTCAGAAGCGGGGAAGGGCCGGTCCAAGAGGCGGAAGTCAGCGTGGGCGGCCATAGCAGTAGGACCGGACCGGATGGAGTAGCGATTTCTCCAGGCGCCCTGGGCCGCATCGATATCAGCGTCACCAAAAAGGGCTTCTTTCCCGCTCGCGCCTCTCTGGATATCGATGCCGCGAAGGAGTGGACGGTTCAAATCGAATTACAGCCTCAGAAAGAGCAGGAGGAGAAAGTAACCGTCCACGCGACGCGGAATGATGTGCGGGTTCAGGATTCTCCGCTGCACGTCGAGGTCGTATCGCAAGACGAGATCAATGAGGAACTCGCGATGAGGTCGAGCGACATCAGCATGCTGCTGAACGAAATGGGCGGCATGCGTGTACAGACAACCTCGCCGGGTCTGGGAGCTGCGAGCGTTCGCGTCCAGGGCATGGTGGGGCGATACACGGCTTTCTTGTCGGATGGGCTGCCGCTCTTTGGGCAACAAGGCGCGGGCCTCGGGCTTTTGCAAATTCCGCCAATGGATCTTAGTCAGGTCGAAGTCATCAAGGGGAACGCTTCCGCGCTCTACGGTGGCGCTGCAATGGCCGGGGTTGTCAATCTCATCGCGCGTAGACCGACGAACGAACCGATTCATGAATTTCTTTTCAACTGGTCTTCACTGGGGGAGACGGACGGTTCGATGTTCCTGGCTTCTCAGCTCACGCCACATTGGGGCGCATCGTTTCTCGGCGGCGCATATTTTCAAAAGCTGCGGGATGTGAACGGCGATGGCTGGGCAGATGTCGCGGGGTATTTGCGCGGAGTGTTTCGGCCTCGTCTTTACTGGGACAACCAGAAGGGTGCGACTGTACTATTAGCCGGTGGTGTGACTTATGAGGACCGGTCAGGTGGCACAATCTCGGGTGCTGTCCTTCCCGCAACCAACCAGCCGTACATCGAGGCGCTAACAACCGCCCGCTATGATGTTGGCGGAAATGCGCAACAAGTGCTTGGCGGGCGTTTTGTAGTGACCGCACGCTTTGCGGTCTCCGAGCAAAACCACCGGCATCAGTTTGGAGAGGACATCGAGAGAGACCGGCACGAGTTATGGTTCGGCGAACTCTCCATCAGAGGGACCGCGGGCAGAAATACGTGGGTTGCGGGCTTCGCGGATCAGCGGGACGTTTATCGTCCGCGTGACGTTCCGCAATTCGCATACACCTATGTAATCCCAGCGTTGTTTGCACAAGACGACCTCAATCTAGCCTCTTGGTTGGCGGCGTCGGCGAGCGCGCGCGTGGATTTTCACAATCGCTATGGCGCTTTTTTCAGCCCTCGACTCTCGGCGCTTCTCCGGAGAGGCGCGTGGACAAGCCGCATATCGGCTGGGCAAGGATTTTTCGCCCCGACGCCGCTCACTGAAGATACGGAAGCAGCGGGGTTGGCGAAGTTGTCGATGCGGGCTCCTCTGAAAGCGGAGCGCGGCCGCAGCGCGTCTGTCGACCTGACGCGAAGCATCGGACCGCTGTCCGTGACGGGTACATTGTTTGCTTCGAATGTCGATCATCCTGTGTATGTAGACCGGGCGGGAACCTATGCGATTTTCAATCTGGCCGGACCGACCAAGAATCGGGGAGCGGAGTTATTGGCGACGTGGCGCAAGGCGCCACTCTCCGCAACGGTTTCATACACCTACGCTCGATCAAGCGAGTTGGAGCCTTCGGGGCGCGCCGATGTCCCGCTTACTCCTCGTCAAAGCTTAGGCCTTGTTGGCATGTGGGAGAAAGAGGGCGTTACGCGAGTGGGCCTGGAATGCTACTACACTGGCCGGCAGCGCCTGGAATACAACCCATATCGAAATCAATCCGTGCCCTATGTGATCGTCGGAGCGATGGCGGAGCACAAAATTGCAGCGCATGTGAAACTTTTCTTGAATTTGGAGAACCTGACCGACGTGCGCCAGACGCGCTGGGACCCCTTGCTCCTACGAACTCGCGAGTCCGATGGGAGATGGACGGCGGACGCCTGGGCGCCGCTCGACGGCAGGGTGATCAACGGCGGCGCTCGGTTTACGTTCTAGTCCAGATAGCCAGGACTCGCCGGGCGAATGGGACCCATCCGTAGTACGATATCCATTACACCTTTCATCATGCTAGAAGTAGATCTGGAGCAACGAGGAGACGTTTGCATCGCCTGCTTCCGAGGGCGCCTGTCGGCGGGGAGCGAGCTTGAGTACCTCACCGCCAAAGGCGACGAGATCAAACGGCTGGCGTGCGCGAAGATTCTGGCGGACTTCAGCAAGGTGCACTCGGTCGGCTCCACGGGGATCGGATTCGTCGTAAGCCTGTACACCTCGGCTCGGACCAAACCCGGCGGCCGGTTCGTCCTGGTGGGCGCTAACGCGCGAGTCCGGGACGTGCTCGACTTGACCCGCCTGAGCGCCATTCTTCCGATGGCGAAAGACCTGCCTTCGGGTCTGGCGTTGCTGGAAGGCCGCGAAGCGGGCGCCGGCCATTAACGGAGAGGGATTCACCAAAGGCGACGCAGGCTTCATTGCTCAAGATCGGAATGTTTTCCGCCTGGGCTTGCGCGATCAGCATACGATCAAACGGATCCTTGTGGGCCGGGCAATGACCCGGCCCGAATCGCATGGTCCCACGAAATGGCCAACATTTCAAAGGCCTCCCGCTGCAGGTGACCCGCAAGTCAGCCACGAGATCCGCGCCGGCCGGCAGTTTTCCAAGCCCCACTTTGGTTGCGATGTCCCATGCGGACTCCGCACTGACCAAGATAAGATTGCCGGTATCCGCGATGAGCTTGCGGGCAGACTTTGGTAGCGCGGGATCGTCCGAGAGTCGCCAAAGCAGCGTATGGGTGTCCAGGAGCACCTGCATCGGAGCCTAGCTCAGCTAAGGGCCCAAGGCGTTCCGCAAGGCCCGCGCCGGTGCGGCGGGACGGAAGTCATTCCCACAAGTAGTCCTAGGACAATTCTGAGATCAGCCGATAAGCAGCGAGAGGCAAGGCGGCATATGAATGTTTCCTCGATCCAGAATCTGGCGGCGCAAGTGAGCGCGCCTTCCGAACCGGGAGCGGCGCGTCTGCTGAGGGACGAGCAACGCAATCTGATTCAGGCGGTAAAGGCGGTGAACGCTTCGGGCATGCTGGGGCAGGACAACGAGCTCACCTTCGTTCAGGACCGTACCTTGCGGCGCGCCGTCGCGCAGATTGTCAACAAACAGACCGGCGAGGTAGTGGACCAAATTCCCGCTGAATATGTGCTGCGAATGGCCGAGGAGTTAAACGAGGTTGAATCTGATCTTCGCATGGCGAACACTATCTACAACACCTATTTGGAAGCAGAGGTTTTTGGGGCCGACCCGGTCAAGTTGATCCACATGTTGTACCGCGGCGCGGTCGAGGCTGTCGGCGCAGCGCACAGGCATCTAGCGGCCAAACAGATCCGCGAACGCTCCCGCCAGGTAAACAAGGCGTGGAACATTCTTCAGGAACTGTCCCGATCGCTCGATTTGGAGCGAGGAGGCAAAATCGCCCGCCGCCTCGGCGAGCTCTACGATTACATGCAACGCCGGCTCATTGAGGCAAATGCCCAGCAATCCGACGCTCCGCTAGCGGAGGTCGAGTCGCTGTTGAACACTCGCTGCGAGGCTTGACAACCTTCGAAAGGGGCACCCGCGCTACCAGTGGCCGATGCCGCCTATGAGCCGGTGAGTTGCAGTTATTGAGCGGCCTATTCCGAAAACTTCTGCGCGATCGGTACGCGCCGCCCGATGCCGAAAGCTTTCGTTGTAACCTTGATTCCCGGCGCTGCCTGCTGCCGCTTGTACTCGTTGCGATCCACTTTGTTCACGATTTCTTGCACCAGCTCCAGAGGCACGCGCTGGCTCTCCGAGATCTGCCGCGGCGTTTGCATCTGCTCTATGTAAGCCTCCAGAATCGGATCCAGTACGCTATATTCGGGCAGGGAATCGGTGTCTTTCTGGTCGGGGCGCAATTCGGCCGACGGCGGCTTGGTGAAAACGGATTCGGGAATGGCGTTTGCGTGGCGCCGGTTGGCGATGCGCGCCAGTGAATACACCATCGTCTTAGGAACGTCGCTGATTACGGCTAAGCCGCCGCACATATCGCCGTAGAGCGTACAGTAACCTACGGCGATCTCGCTCTTGTTTCCGGTAGTCAGCACCAACGCGCCGGTCTTATTGGAAAGAGCCATCAGCGTGACGCCGCGTAACCGCGACTGAAGATTCTCTTCCGTTACCCCCGGAGCGCGATCGGAAAACAGCGGTGAAAGCTCCTGCAGAAACCGCTCATAGACGCAGGAGATCTTCACCATCTCAAAGCGAATGCCGAGCTTCGCCGCCATTTCGCGCGCGTCCGTGACGCTGAGCTCCGACGAATACGGCCCAGGCATTCCCACGCCGGTGACGTTCTCTTTCCCGACCGCCTCCACGGCGATCGCGGCCGTGAGGGAAGAATCTATGCCGCCGCTCAACCCGATAATCACGCGCGAAAATCCGCACTTTTGAATGTAATCGCGCGTGCCGAGCACCAGAGCCTGGTAGACGGCTTCGCATTCGTCTTTAAAATCCTTGGGGGAGTCTTGCCGCGGGGCTTCTGCCGCGTCAAAATCGACCAGCACAAGATCTTCTTCGAAAGAGCGCGCCGCGCCAATGACTTCTCCCGCCGCGTTCATCGCGAAGCTCGAGCCGTCGAACACAAGTTGATCGTTCCCCCCGACTTGATTCACATACACCACCGGCTTCCCATACCGGCGGGCGGCGGCGCGATAGATGTTGCGCCGCACCTGACGCTTGCCCATGTTGAAAGGCGAGGCGTTGATGCAGATCATCATGCTGGCGCCGGCTTCGAATAGCTCTTCCACGGGATCGCGAGTGTACAGGCGCTGCTTGAAAAAGCGCCGGTCGTTCCAAGCGTCTTCGCAAATCGTGAGCGCGACCGGCCGGCCGCGAAGCGTGCACAGCTCCTCCTTTTCTCCGGGACGGAAATACCTCGCCTCGTCGAAGACGTCGTAGGTGGGCAGCAGCATTTTAGTCTGCCGGAACGCCAACTGGCCGCGTTCCAATAAGGCGGCGCAATTCAACGCACGCTTGCCCGTCTCTGCCTGCGAGCGCGCCACGTAGCCAACGACAACGGCCATATCAAGACCGGCGGTCTCGGCTGCGAGCCGCTCGAGCTCTCGCTCGCTGCGCTCGACGAAGCTGGGCTTTTCCACGAGATCGCGAGGCGGATAGCCAGTGAGGCAAAGCTCGGGGAAGATGGCGACTTCCGCGCCGAGGCGGGCGGCCTCCCGCGCTGCGCGCACGATGCGGGCAGTATTGCCGGTGAAATCGCCGACAGTGGGATTGATTTGCGCCAGAGCAGCTCGCATCGAGTTGTCTTAATTGTAGCGAGATTGATGACTGCGCCATTTCACGCAGACGCGAGCCTTGGGGTCCAGCCGCAATTCCGCCATCGGCACAGAAGGGCCTGTATTTGCAGCGACTTACTCTCCAACTCTGCCCCGAGCGGTTGGTCACCGCCTTGCACAACCAAGTCTTAGGAGCGTGCCATGCTAACGATAAAACACATTCTGTTTCCCATCGATTTTTCGGAGCGTACTTGCGCCGCTGTTCCGTTCGTGCAAGCCATGGCGAAAGGTTTCGACGCTAAAATCACGCTGATGAGCGTCGCGCCGCCCTACTGGTACGCGGCCGACCCCGGAGTGCCAATGGTAGTCGACATAGAAGAGGTTCGGGACCAACTGCGAGCGCGGCTGGCAAATACCCTGACTCGGGAATTCGAGGGCTTCGACGTTCAGCGGGTGGTCGAAATTGGCGAAGCCGCCGAGGAACTTGTCCGCTTTGCTCACACCAACGAAGTGGACCTGATCATGATGCCGACTCACGGCTACGGCCCGTTCCGCAGCTTGCTGTTGGGCTCGGTGACGGCGAAGGTTCTGCATGATGCTCGCTGCCCGGTTTGGACTGCGGCGCATGTGGAACAGGCGCCGAAGGATCACGTAGCGCCAAAGAACATCCTTTGCGCCGTCGACGCGACGCCAAAGACACAGCCGCTCATCCAATGGGCGGCGGAGTTCGCCAGAGCCACTGGCGGGAGCCTGAGAATCGCGCACGCGACCGGCGGCGTACAAGGATGGCCGGAAAGGCATCTGAACCGCGAATTCGAAGAGGCCATTCGCCAGGACGCCAAGAACGCGGTCACTCGGCTGCTTGAGTCGGCGGGCGTGAACGCTCCGGCCTGCGTGACCGTTGGCGACGTTGCGGGAGCGATGCGCGAAGAAGCGGTCCGCCACTCAGCGGATCTGGTGGTGATCGGCCGCGGCTCCATCCACGAGAAGCTGGGCCGGCTGCGCACGCACGCCTACGGAATCATTCGCCAGGCGCCGTGCCCGGTCATTTCGGTGTAGCAACGCGCGAGCTTAATAGAGGCCCGGAATCAGACGCGACGTGCGGGCGCGATAAGACTCGTACTCATCACCGAATTCGCCGCTCAGCAATCTCTCTTCGGAGTTAATGCGGGCAATGAGCGCTGGGATGAGGAGCGCCGTAAGGACCAAGCCCACGCCCGAGCGAAAAGCCAGCGCCCATCCCAGCGAGGTTATCAGCAGACCCAGATAACTGGGATGACGGATGACGCGATAAACGCCTGTAGTGACCAGCCGATGCCCAGGCTGGATCGCGACCAGTCCACTGAACCGATTCCCAAGCACGAAGACCGGCCACAGCCGGAGCGCGCCGCCGGCGGCAGACAGGGCAACCCCAAGCCAGCGCACTGAATCGCCGCCGATCGTCCAGAGTTCCCGGCGATCCGTGTAGGCCGGAAGGAAGCCGAGCAACAATCCTACGACCGTGAAAACAACAAGGACCCAGCGGTTGCCGCGATCTTCCCGGACGCCGGAGCTGATATTCCCTCCGGCAAAAAACGCCACGACGCACAACGCCACCATTACAACGGTGAGTGCGATCAGCGCCGGCTGGGAGAAGAACGGCCCAAACCCGCCCCAGCCGAGGATGGCAAGGCCGATATAGGCCGTGCCGAGGAGAACGACCAGCGCGAACCTGACGGTCGATTTCACCGCTCACTTTTCCCGGCCTATCCCTAGCGCCTTAATTCGCTTGTGGAGATTGGTGCGCTCCATGCCCAAAGCGCGCGCGGCTCCGGAGACATTCCATTCGGCCTCCTCGAGCGCGCGCAGGATGTGTTCGCGCTCGGCCGACTCTCGGGTCTCGCGGAGGTTTCCGCGCGCCGCATGATTCTTGGGAACGCGGATCTCCAAGGGGACCGAGGCGGCTTCCAGCACGTCCCCGCGCGAAAGAATGGCCATGCGCTCCACCACGTTGCGCAGCTCGCGGATGTTGCCCGGCCACGAATATTGCTCCAGGGCCTCGAGAGCCTGAGGCTCGAACGCCCGGGCGCGGAAATTGTTGCGGGCGCAGAAGTCGGCCAGGAAATAGTCCGCCAGTGGGCGGATGTCGTCGCGACGCTCACGCAAAGAGGGCACGCGGACGGGCACCACGCAGAGCCGGTAATAGAGGTCTTCGCGGAACTTCTCCTGCGTCACCATGTCCCACAGGTCGCGATTCGTGGCGGCGATCACGCGGACGGAAACGCGGATCGGTTGCTCTCCGCCGACTCGGTGGAACTCGCCCTCCTGCAAAACGCGCAACAACTTGGCCTGCGACGACGCGTGCAGATCGCCGCACTCGTCTAGAAATAATGTGCCGCTATCCGCCAACTCGAATTTGCCGCGGCGCGCGGCCGTGGCGCCGGTGAAGGAACCCTTCTCGTGACCGAACAGTTCGCTCTCGATCAGCTCGGTGGGGATGGCGGCGCAGTTTACTTTGATGAACGGGCCGCCCGAAAACGGGCTGGAGGCGTGAATGTGCGCGGCGAGCAGTTCCTTGCCGGTTCCGGATTCGCCGCTCAGAAGCACGCGAGCGTCCGAGCGAGCGGCGAGCGTCGCCTGCTCCAGCACTTTTTGAAACGCGAGACTGGCGCCGATCATGCGCACCGCGCCAACCGCCATCTCCTTCAATCTCCGGTTCTCTTCGCGGAGATCGGCTTGTTCCAGAGCGTTGCGCAGCGATAGCAGCACCTTGTCCCGGCCCAAGGGTTTTTCCAAAAAGTCGTAGGCGCCGGCACGTATGGCTTCCACGGCGTCGGCGATGGCGCCGTGGCCGGAAATCATGACGATCGGCGCGGCGACTTCCTGGGTGCGTAGCGTGCGCACCAGGTCGATCCCGCTTTCGTCGGGAAGGCGGACGTCGATCATGTATAGGTCAGGCCGGGAGGAGACCGCTTTGGCCTCGGCCGCCGTCAGGCACGTGCTCACGGCGTAGCCTTCCCGCTCCAGGATCAATTTCAGCGAGCGGCCGATATTGAGCTCGTCGTCGACGATGAGTACCCGCTTCATACCAGGTGGCCGTTGGTGAGCGTCAAACTGAGGCGAAACGCTGCCCCGCCCAACTCGCCTTCGAGCGTTTCCAAATCGCCGCCGCACAACAACGCGCTGCGCCGCGCGATGGACAATCCCAACCCCATTCCGCCGCGTTTGAAGGAGATGACAGGCTCGAACAGGCTGGAGCGGGCTTGCTGGCTCAAACCTGGCCCGGAATCGTGTATCTCCACATTGAGTCTTTCGCCCGCCACCGCCGTCTTCGCCATCACCAGGCCGCCCGGTTTCACGGCCTCCGCGGCGTTCTCCAGAAGATTGGTCAACACGCCCTTGATTAAATCGCGATCCGCGAAGGCGCGAGGCCTGTCCGGTGACAGCCGAAGCTCGTAAATCACTTCGGGATGCGCGGTCTTCAACAGACAGACGCGCTCCTCCAGCATTGCGTTCACATCGATTTCCGAAGGCATCACGGGCGGCTCGGAGGCGAATTGGGAAAAGGCGCGGACGCGACGCTCCAGAGTGTTGACCTCGTCCGCGACGATCTGCGCGGCTTGCTCCAGGAAATCGGCGCCGGCGCCGCTGGGAGCCAGGGAGCTGCGGCGGCTGGCGATTTCTTCGGTGGCCAGGCGGATCGGCGTGAGCGAGTTTTTCAGCTCGTGCGCCATCTTTCGCGCCACGGCCTGCCAGGTGGCGAGGCGAGTCAAATGAATCAGCCGCTCGCGCGCTTGCTCGAGCTGGCCTGCCATGTGATTGAACGCGTCGACGGCGATGGCAATCTCGCCCGCCCCGGAGGACGGCACGCGGACGCAGAGGTCGCCGGCGGCCACCCGGCCCAAACCCTGCGTGAGGCTTTGAATGGGACGGCTGATACGGTGAGCGACGTACAGCAAGGCCGCCATAGCCGCCAGCCACAGCGCCGCGACTACCAGTACCAACGTGTTGCTAAAGCCTTTCCGCAAATCGCGCGTGGAGGAATCCTCCAGAGCCTTCCGCGCGGCGGCGTATTGCCGCGTCAGATCGTTCATAGGCAAGCCGATGGCGCGCGAATAAAGCAGCACTTCATCCGTGCCGCGAACATAGTAATAGAGCGTGCTGCCGCCGTCGCCCGAAAGCTCGAACTGATCCGGCACGCCGGAATCCCAAAACGCTTGCGCCTGCTCAGGCTTCAGGCGCTGGGGGACGAGGCGGCGCTCGGCGGCGTCGCGCCGCAGGGACTCGCGCGTTTGCTGATACAGTTTCTGGCCGGTCAGCTCGAGCGATTTGGAGACGTCATCAAGCTGCGCCAGCGGCGAGTGGAAGAGCATCCGGCTCAGATCCAGGAGGTTGAGCGTAGTCCAGAGCGTTAGGCACAGCGGCAGGAACGTGGCCAGCACGAACACTAGAATCAGGCGGTTGCGCAGCCGGTTCATGGACTTGGCACGAGAGCCATTCTTCAGTTTAAGGGAGGGATGTGTAACGTGGACGGCTTGATGGCCGCCGGCGTGGTATGGTCGGTGGTATGGCGACGCGCAAGATCACCATCACTCTTCCGGACAACCCACTGGAGCAGATCCGCGCCTTGGTGGCGGGCCGGCGAGCCCCAAACGTTTCCGCCTTCGTCAAGCACGCCGTCGAGGTGGCGCTACACGATGCGGAGGGATGGAGGGAGATGCTGGAGGAGGCATTGCGGAAAACGGGCGGCCCCTTAACCAAGGAGGAGCGCGCGTGGGCCGACGCAGTCCTTTCTCCGCAGGCGTCGAAGAGAGATTCCAGAAAGCACAAGGCCGCGTGAGCGGCATCACGCTTGACGCTGGTGGATTGATCGCACTAGACCAGAACGACCGCCGCGTGCTCGCACTTGTAGCGCGCGCTACCGAGCGCGGCATGCGCGTCACGATACCGCCACTGCGCTAGCGCAGACGATTCGCAATCCCGTTAAACAAGCACGGCTTTCGCGGCTGATTCGCCAGACTAGCACGGATCCTGTCGATCTCGACGGGCCGGACGCGAGGGCTGTGGGCCTGCTTCTGGCGCATACTGGAACCGCTGACTTTGTCGATGCCCACTTCGCCCTCTGCGCCCAGCGGACCGGGCAATCCGTAGTCACCAGCGACCCGGACGACCTCCGGAGGATCGCTCCCGAGTTGAGGTTGGTGCTTGTTTAGTCTGCCGCCAGGGCTGTCTCCATGTGCTCCCTGGGCTTCTTCATCAACTCCACGTCCAGGCAGAGCGATTGCAGTTCGCGAATGAGCACGTTGAAGCTCTCGGGCACGCCCGGCTCCGCGGCGGCCTCGCCTTTTACGATGGCCTCGTAGATCTTGGCGCGGCCGTAGACGTCGTCGGATTTGGCTGTCAACAGCTCTTGTAGAACGTAAGCGGCGCCGTAAGCCTCCAGGGCCCACACTTCCATTTCGCCGAAGCGCTGGCCGCCGAACTGCGCTTTGCCGCCGAGCGGCTGTTGCGTGATGAGCGAATACGGCCCGATGGAGCGCGCGTGAATCTTGTCGTCCACCAGGTGCGAAAGCTTCAGCATGTAAATGTAGCCGACGGTCACCGGCTGCTCGAAAGGCTGGCCGCTCATGCCGTCGTGAAGCTGGATCTTGCCCGAGGTGGGCAAACTAGCCGCCGTCAGTTGCGACTTGATGTCGCCTTCGGTGGCTCCGTCGAACACCGGTGTGGCGAAGCGTACACCCAAGGCCCGCGCCGCCCAGCCCAAGTGGGTCTCGAGAATCTGCCCCACGTTCATGCGGCTCGGCACGCCGAGCGGATTTAGGACGATCTCCACAGGCGTTCCGTCGGGCAGATAGGGCATATCCTCTTCGGGAACGATTCTCGCGATCACGCCCTTGTTGCCGTGGCGGCCGGCCATTTTGTCGCCCACCGACAGCTTGCGCTTCATGGCGATGTACACCTTCACCTGCTTAATCACGCCCGGAGGCAATTCGTCGCCCTTGCGGAGCTTGGAGATCTTCTCCTCCGTGATCTTTTCGAGCACGGCGATCTGGCGCGAGGTCATCTCCTCGATCTCGTCGATCTGCTCATTGACGCGCGGATCCTTGTCCTTCAGCTTCATGCGCTTCAGGTCGCGCGCGCGGAGCTTCTCGATCAGATCGCGGCTGATCGAGACGCCTTTGGAAAGCAGCTTCTTGTTGGTTTTCTCGTCGTGGAGATCCGCCAGCAGCTCCTTGCCATCCAGCAACTTCGCCAGGCGCTTGGCGCGCTCGTCGTTCAAAATGCGCTTTTCGTCTTCCAGGTTCCGGCGCAGCCGTTCTTCCTGGCTCTCCAGAATCAGTTTGGAGCGCTCATCCAATTCCGCGCCTTTTCGCGAGAAGACTTTGCAATCCACCACCGTTCCTTCGATTCCAGGCGGACAGTAGAGAGAAGCGTCCTTCACATCTCCGGCCTTTTCGCCGAAGATGGCGCGCAGGAGTTTTTCTTCCGGCGTAAGCTGGGTCTCGCCCTTCGGGGTTACCTTGCCGACCAGAATGTCGCCCGGCTTCACCGTGGCGCCGATGCGGATAATGCCGCTTTCATCCAGGTTGCGGAGGAAGCTTTCTGCGATATTCGGAATATCGCGCGTGATTTCTTCCGGCCCGAGCTTGGTGTCGCGGCTATCGACTTCGAATTCCTCGATGTGGATCGAGGTGTAGTAATCGTCCTTGACCAGCTTTTCGCTGACCACGATAGCGTCTTCGAAGTTGTATCCGCGCCAGGGGACGAACGCCACCAAAACGTTGCGGCCCAGAGCCAGCTCGCCCATTTCCGTGCAAGGCCCGTCGGCCAGCACGTCGCCTTTTTTAACCTTTTGGCCCTGGTACACGATGGGCTTCTGGTTAATGCAGGTGTTCTGGTTGGAGCGCTTGAACTTGGTCATCTGGTAGATATCGGCGCCCACCTCGCGGGAAAGCTGCCCTTCCTGGACATTGCCTTCCACGCGCACGATGATGCGCTCGCTATCGACCGAATCGACCACGCCGGAGCGTTTGCAGATAATGACGGCGCCGGAGTCACGAGCGGTGACGCGCTCCATTCCGGTGCCGACGAACGGCGCCTCGGCGCGCAGCAGCGGCACGGCCTGGCGCTGCATGTTCGAACCCATGAGCGCGCGGTTGGCGTCGTCGTTTTCGAGGAACGGAATCAGGCTCGCGGCCACCGATACCAGTTGCTTCGGGCTGACGTCCATGAACTCGACTTCGCTCACGTTGCGCAGCACGAAGTTGCCCGCCTGACGCGCGTTCACCAAGTCAGTGGTGATCTTGCCCTTTTCATCCAGTTGAACGTTGGCCTGCGCGATGAGGTACTTGTCTTCCTCCCAGGCCGAAAGATAATCGCAGTGGGCTTCGAATTCGGCGGGCTGCTTTTTGGCGGCAACAGTATTGTTCGCCTTGTCCATCTCGCCGCGGGAAAGCACCTGACCGACTTTCAGGTCGGTATCGCCCGGGTTCATCACCTGCACTTCGTCCACCACGACGCCATCCTTGACGCGCCGGTAGGGGCTTTCGATGAACCCGTACTCGTTGATGCGAGCGAAACAGGAAAGCGAGCTGATCAGGCCGATGTTGGGCCCTTCCGGCGTCTCGATGGGGCAGATGCGGCCGTAATGCGTGGGGTGAACGTCGCGGACTTCGAAGCCCGCGCGCTCACGCGATAAGCCGCCGGGACCCAGCGCCGAGAGCCGCCGCTTGTGCGTAATCTCGCTTAGCGGATTGGTCTGATCCATGAATTGCGAAAGCTGAGAAGAACCGAAGAATTCGCGGATGGCCGCCATCACCGGCTTCGCGTTCACCAGGTCGTGCGGCATGGCCGTCGACATTTCCTGGTACACGCTCATTTTTTCCTTGATGGCGCGCTCCATGCGGACCAGGCCGATGCGGAACTGGTTTTCCAGTAACTCGCCCACCGCGCGAACGCGGCGGTTGCCCAGGTGGTCGATATCGTCCACCGAGCCGATGCCTCTGCGCAGCCTCAGGAGATACTGAATGGTGTCAATGAAGTCTTTGGTGTCGAGCGTGCGCTTGTCGAGAGGGGCCGCATCCGCCTTGTCGTACAGCTTGATGTTGAACTTCATGCGGCCCACGCGCGAGAAATCGTATTTGCGGGGGTCGAAGAACATGCCCTGGAACAACTGTGTGGCTGTGTCGACGGTGGGCGGATCGCCGGGGCGCAGCTTTCGGTAGATCTCGAGCAGCGCGTCATTTTGGCTGCGGACGTTGTCTTTCCTGAGCGTCTGCGAGATAACGTTGCCGGCGTCGTCCAGCTCCGGGAAGAACACGTCGAAGCTCGTAATCTTGGCTTCGATGAGCTTGCCCACGATGGTGGGCGTCAGCTCGTGGTTCGCTTCGACGAGCACCTCGCCCGTGTCCATGTCGATCACGTCGGCGGCGACATAGGCGCCTTCGAGATCGTTCGGCGCAACTTCGACTTGCTCGATTTTGGCCTTCTGGATTTCCTTGTAAACGCTATTAGTGATCTTGCGGCCCTGCGGAACGACGGTTTCGCCACCCTTCGTTACGGCGAATGACAGCTTGTGCCCGATCAGCCCTTCGGAGACTTTCCAAAAGAGCTTCTTGTCCTTGATGACGACGTCGCTGCACTTATAGAAAGCGCGCAGGATCTCCGCGTCGGTCTTCAGCCCTAGCGAGCGCAGGAACATCGTGCCGTAGAATTTGCGCTTGCGGTCGATACGGACATACAGGTAGTTCTTGTTGTCGTATTCGAACTCGACCCAGCTTCCGCGATAGGGAATAATCTTGCCGAGGAAGTAGCCTTGCGCGGGCTGGCGCTCGAAAAACACGCCGGGCGAGCGGTGCAACTGCGACACGATCACGCGCTCCGTGCCGTTGATGATGAAAGTGCCGTTGTCGGTCATCAGCGGAATTTCGCCGAAGAAGACCTCTTGCTCCTTGATGTCGCGGATGGTCTTGTTGCCGGTTTCCGGGTCTTTATCGAAGACCGTCAGGCGAATGGTGACTTTGAGCGGCGCGGCGTAGGTCATCCCGCGCTCCTCGCACTCGGCGACGTCGTACTTCAACTGCAATCCAACCGGATCGCCGCAGCGATTGCAAAACGTCACGATGTTCTTGTTGAACGTTCCGCAGCGGTGGCAAAGCACGTCGCCCAGGTGGAACGGATCGGTCTTGATGGTCGCGCCGCAAGCGGGGTTGCGGCAAGTGGAGCGGAGATGGTGCAGGCCTTTCAGGTTTCCGCACTTGCACTCCCAGTTGCCGATCGCGTAGTCCACGAACTCGAGCTGGCTCAGGCCGCGAAAATCCGAGATCGGGAAAACGCTCTTGAAAACACTCTCCAGTCCCGTATCGTCGCGTTCACTAGGCAGCAGGTCCATTTGCAGGAACCGCTCGTAGGACTTTTTCTGGACCTCGATCAGGTTTGGGATCGGGATCGAAGTCTTGATCTTCGAGAAATCGACTCTTTCACGGGCAGCGCCATTCGTCACAGGGGTTAGCATCGTCAATCCTTCTTCAAATGCGGGTGGCAGGGAGGCAAAAGTATCCACTACCAAGTCAAAAGAAAATCGCCCGGGCGTAAGAATACACCTCGGGCGTAGTTTGGGCGCGCAGGGCAAGGCCGCGCGGTAGTTCAGACGAACTGCCGAGCAGATCGCGGGGTACCAATATCACTCTAGTCGGCCGGGCGTTTTGCTTCTCTTTTCAGGCCGGGCAATTTTTATAGTAGCAGCCGCCAGACGCCTCGTCAAACCGGGTGGCACAGGCTTCAGCCGGTGAGCCCGACCGCCCTCTCCCGGCTTCCTGACTCGCGGGTCGTCGCCGAACGGATAGCCCGGCCCGCCTCTCTACTTCACGTCTCTCTCTACTTCACTTCAACGGTAGCGCCGGCGTCGGTGAATTTCTTCTTGATGGCCTCGGCCTCTTCCTTATTGACGCCTTCTTTGATGGTCTTCGGCGCGCCGTCTACCAGATCCTTGGCTTCTTTCAGGCCTAGGCTGGTGACTTCGCGGACCGCCTTGATAACATTGATCTTATTGGCGCCTGCGGCCGTCAGCACCACCGTGAACTCGGTCTTTTCCTCGACCGGCGCCGCCGCTGCGGCCGCCCCGCCGCCCGCCGCCGGAGCCGCCGCCACTGCCGCTGCGGCAGCCGAAACTCCAAGCTTCTCCTCCAGCAACTTCACCAGCTGGGACGCTTCCAGCAGCGTCAGCCCCTGAATCTGTTCCGCAATCGCGTTAATGTCTGCCATCTCAAACTCCTCTTATTGATATCGTTCCTCGCCGAAGCCGCCCCGTGGCGGTCGCGGCTCAGCCGGAAAACTTGTTCTCCTTGACGCCCTGATCCACCACCACCGCCAGGTTCCGCCCCACCCCGCCCACCGCCGTCACCAAACGTTGCGCGGATGCGTTGATCAGGAACAGGAGCTTGGCGTAAATCTCTTCCTTGGCGGGAAGATTGGAAAGCTCGTTGATGGCCGCCACATCCAGCACGCGGCCTTGCACCATGCCCGCCCGGAACGTGAATGTCGGGTTGGCCTTGGCGTATGCCGTGAGCGCCTTCGCCAGCGCCACGGGATCGCCGGTAGTGTAGGCGATGGAACACATTCCCTTCAGCGCTTTCAACAAATCCGCCGCGGGAGTGCCCTCGGCAGCTTTGCCGGCGACCGTGTTCTTAATGACCTTATATTTCGCGCCGGCGCTCCTCACCGTTTTGCGCAGCTCATAATCCTGCTGCACGGTCAGCTTTTCGTAGCCGGTCAAGAAAACATTCGCGGCCTTCATCAACTCGGCGCGCAACGTTTCCAGGTCTTTTTGTTTTTCCGGCTTGCTCTTCATTAGGCTGTCCTCTACGCGGTTTTGGCGTTATAGAGCGTCTCGTCCAGGGGAACGCCCGGTCCCATAGTGGAGCAGAGGGTCACGCTGCGGATGTACTTTCCTTTGGCAGCGCTCGGCTTGGCCCGGACCACCGCCTGAAGCAGCGTGTTGGCGTTCTCCACCAGCTTGCCCGGATCGAAGCTAATCTTGCCCACCGGGCAGTGGATGCAGTTGGTTTTGTCCAGCCGAAACTCCACCTTTCCGGCTTTTACTTCCTTCACGGCGTTCGCGACGTCCACGGTGACGGTCCCGGTCTTCGGGTTCGGCATCAGCCCTCGGGGGCCCAGCACCTTGCCCAGCCGCCCCACCGAGCGCATCATGTCGGGCGTGGCGATGACGGCGTCGAAGTCCGTCCAGTTCTCCTGCTGAATCTTCGCCACCATTTCCTCGCCGCCCACAATGTCCGCGCCCGCTTCCTGGGCTTCCCGCTGCTTGTCGCCGGAGGCGATCACCAGCACTTTCTTCGATTTGCCCAAGCCGTTGGGGAGCACCACGGTGCCGCGCACCATCTGATCGGCGTGCTTGCCGTCCACGCCGAGGCGCAAATGCAGTTCGATCGTTTCGTCAAACTTGGCGAACTTGATCTTCTGAACCAGGGGAACGGCGTCTTCGATTTTGTAGGGGCGCCGCTCGACCTGTTTCAAGGCAGCAGCATACTTTTTTCCGGAAGTGCGGCTCATATGGATTGGTCCAAACGGCCCCGGCAAACCGCGCCGGCGCCTCCCAAACTGAAACCCTTACCATAGCAGATCTCCGCACTCACGCGCAAGTCGCGATCCTTTCTCCCCGCGCCCTCAATCGTTTGACCTCTCAACTCTCCGTCCTTCCCTACTCGCTGCTGCTACCGTCCCAGAACAAGCCTCGCCTCATGCTCATCGAAAGGGGTTCAGCAAATGACTACATCCCTGCGCGCCGCCGCTAATCGCACCAACGCCCAACTCTCTACCGGCCCCCGTACCGACGAAGGCAAAAAACGTTCCTCATTGAACGCCTTCCGCCACGGCCCAACCGGCCAGATCGTTATCCATACTCCGGAAGACCAAGCCGCCTTCCAAAAACACTACGACGCCATCCGCGAGTCTCTTGCTCCTGTCAGCGCTCTGGAAACCACCCTCGTCCAGTCGATCGCCGAGGACTACTGGCGCCTCAACCGCGCCCGAGCCCTCGAAAACGCCGTCTTCACCCTCGGCCTCCAGAAGCATTCCTACCTCGACGGTGACCCAACCCCGAAGTCGAGGCCGCTCTCGCCCTAGGCCGCACCTGGACCGAACAGGGCCGCAGCCTCCAGTTCCTGACAACTTACGAACAACGCATCCGTCGCTCCGTCGAAAAGAACATGGCTGAGCTTCGCGCCCTGCAGGCCCAGCGCAAAGAAGCCGTCGAGCAAGTGGAAAAGGAAGCCCGGCTGCTCGTCCAACTCGCCGAAAACGAACACCGTAACTTCGACCCCGCCATTGACTTGCCGCTCGAATCCCAGCCCCTTGGCTTCGTTTTTTCGAAGCCCGCGATCCAGCGCCAGATCGAGCGTAACAACCGCCTCGGTCGCGCCGGTCGTTTCGATTTCCGGGGCTATTTCCGGCCCAGCGAACCCGAAGAAGAAGAAGATGCGGGCTTATGATTGTAGATTATGCGCCTGGTCTGCCTGCTCTCCTTGTGTGTCGTGTTGTTGCTAGGGCAGGCGCCGCAGGATCTCCCTCCGATAGCGCCGCGCCCCGAATCCCGCGACTTGAAGCTGCCTAACGGAAAGTTACAGCGCGACGAGATCGCCAAGGCCGATTACAAGAAGAACCTGGAAGACGTTGCGCAGCTCGTGCAGCTTTCGCAGGACGTCAAGGAGGCTCTGCAGAACGGCGATCAGTACGTCGTGTCCGTCCGGACCATCAAGAAGCTGGACGACATCGATAAGCTTTCCCGAAGCATCCGCGGCCGCCTGAAAAGGTATTGATCGCGTTGTTGATTTGGAACAAGCGCGGCGGCCCAAGCGTATGAATTCTCAGCCATCCAGTACAGCAGAACCGCGACCTTAAGGGAGCGGACTAAAGAACCCCATGCCTTATCTACGTTTTCGTCTTAATATGTTTAGAAGCGCCGGAAGCCTGCTCGCCGTTTTTGCACTGGCGGCCGCCCCCGCTTTCGCCCAAGGCGAGATTCGGGTCGAGTCTCCGCGCGGGCCGGTCGGCCTCGGCTGGCTCACGGGTCCGTATCGTCCGCGAACGGTCCCGCGCGTTGACCTGAACAACTCGCCCAGGCTCGACGCGCTGATTCGCGCCGGGAACCTGTATGTTTCGGCGCAAGACGTAATCGCACTGGCGATCGAAAATAGCGTCGATATCGAGGTGCAGCGCTACGGCCCTCTGCTGGCGAGCGAGGTTTTGCGGCGCGCGCAAGGCGGCGGCGCGTTGCGCAGCGTGGGACTGGGTGTGGCGCCGGGTCCGGAGAGCGTCAGCCTGGCGGGCGTCACCGTGAACGCCACGGGCGCTCCATTGAGCGCGGGAACCGGCGTCAGTTCCGGCGGCGGCATCGTTACCCAGTTGGGTCCGGCGATTTCTTCTTTCGATCCATCGCTCCTCCTTTTCACGAACTTTCAGCACGCCACAACGCCCCAAAGCAACACGCAATTAACCGGCACGACAACGTTGATTCAGAGCACGGAGTCTTTCCAGGCGGCGTTTTCCAAGGCCTGGGATTTCGGAATGAACGCGCAGTTGACGTTCGCCTCAAACCGTCTCAAGTTCAATAGCCCCGCTTTCGCCCTGAATCCCTACACCAGCGGCGATCTCGATTTGCAAGTGACGCAGAACCTGCTGAGCGGCTTCGGACGCGCCGTCAACGGGCGCAATATCCGGGTGCAGAAGAACAATCAAAAGGTCACCGATCTGCAATTTGAGCAGCAGGTAATCACGACCGTTTCGGCGGTTCTGAATCTGTATTGGGATCTGGTGGCGTTCCGGCAGGATCTTCAAGCCCGCGAGCAGGAACTGGTGACGGCGCGGCAGCTTCTGGAAGACAACCGAAGGCAGGTGGCGCTGGGAGTTCTCGCAGAGATTGAAGTGACGCGAGCGGAGTCGCAGGTTTACTCGGCGCAGCAGGATCTGTTGGTGTCGCAAACCAATCTCTTGCAGCAAGAGACCGTGCTGAAGAACGCGCTGGTGAGAAACGGAATCGCCGCGGCGGGACTTTCCGCCGTTCACGTGATTCCGCTGGATCGCATCAGGCTGCCGGAAAAGGAAGAAAATACGCCGCTAGAGCAGTTGGTGCGCGAGGCGCTGGCTCGCCGACCGGAGGTGGCGCAGAACCGAACGAATATCGAAAGCAACAAGATGAACCTGGTGGGCATCAAGAGCTCGTTGAGGCCGCAATTGCAGGCCTTCGCGGAGCTCACCAATAATGCCTTGAGCGGCGTACTGACTCCGTATGGCGCGCTGGCGGGCTCCGGCGTGGACTATCTGGCCGGCGGATATGGCAACTTTCTCGCGGAAATCTTCCGCCGCAACTATCCCAACTATTCCGCGGGACTTTCCCTGAACATACCCATTCGCAACCGCGCGGCGCAATCCGATTTCGTGACCAGCCAGTTGGAGCTGCGGCAGAACGAGCTGAACCTGCAAAAAACGGAGAGCCAGATCGCGGTAGACGTGCAGAACGCACTGATCGGATTGCAGCAGGCGCGGGCCCGCTACGACGCGGCCGTCCACGCGCACGAGCTCCAGCAGCAGACCTTCACTGCCGATCAGAGAAAGTACGAACTGGGCGCCACCATCCCTTATCAGGTGATGCAGGATCAGAGGGACCTGGCGAACGCGGTGAGTACGGAGGTGCAGGCGCTCGCCAACTATAGCCACGCGCGCATCGCGTTCGATCAGGCGTTGGGACGGACTCTGGCCGTCAATAGCATCTCGATCGACGAGGCGAAAAGCGGCCGGGTCGCGCGCATATCTGCGCTCCCAGCCAACCTGCCCGCGGAGGCAGCCCAATGAAAAACTCCTGTTCGTGGCGCATGCACTCTTACGTGCCGCGTCGAGACTCGTCTCAGCGCCTGCCGGAGTCTTCGCGGGTGCCAGGCCCCGACACAAGTGCCTGCGCCACCGCATTGATCGCGGCTCCGCTGGCGTGTGGGGCGGGTCCCCGACCCGCGCGGAGCCCCCGGCTCCGCAAAGGGCGGCCTGCGCTCGTAGCTCTGTGCTGCCTGACACTCCGCGCTCAACAGCCGCCGATCGAGCCAGTGCGTCCCTCAGCTCTAGTAGCCGTGCGCCCCTACCGCGCCCCCTATGTCCCCCCCATCCGCCTCGCGGATTCGGCGCGGCTTGGTTCGCTGATCCGCGGCGGCGCTTTGTATCTGACGGTGCAGGACGCTATTGCGCTGGCGCTGGAGAACAACATCGATATCGAAGTCGCGCGTTACAACCCGCTGGTGGCGCAATGGAACCTGGAGCGCTCCCAGGCCGGCGGCGCCCTGCCGGGAGTGCCGAGCGGAGCTTCGCAGGCCGGCTCGGTGGCCAACGGGCAAGGCGTCGCGGGCAGCCAGGCGGCGGCTGGCGTCACGGGCGGTGGATTCAACGGCGCCGGCTCCGGCACTGCGAACGCGACCATTTCGCAAGTCGGGCCGGTGACGCAGAACCTCGATCCCGTGTTTCAGTACTCTAATACCTTTAGCCACATCAGCTCGCCACAGGCCAATCCCACCCAAACGCTCAGCGCTCTGTTGGTCTCCAGCACCCGAGCCTATAGCTCGTCCTGGCAGCAGGGATTTCTCTCGGGCGGAGGAATCACGCTCAGCTACACCGATCATTATTTGAAGGAGAGCGCCATAGGAGACCTTTTGAATCCGTCGTCGGCGCCGAATTTGTCGCTCTCGCTCCAGCACAATCTGCTGCAAGGCTTCGGAGTCGCAGTGAACGCCCGCACGATCAATGTCAGCCGGATCAATTTAAGCAATTCGGACCTCAATTTCCGCACACAGGTGATCAATACCGTAGCCAACGTCGTCAATCTGTACTACGCAATAGTTGCCGCCGAACAAGACCGGCAGGCCAAGCAGAGCGCGGTAACCACGGCCCAGCAGTTCTATCGCGAAACTTCGCAGCGGCAGGAACTGGGGGCTGTTTCGCCCCTGGATGTGACCACGGCCGAATCGCAGCTCGCCTCCAGCCAGAGCGACCTGATCGTGAGCGAGACAAATCTCCGGCAGCAGGAAGTCCAGCTCAAAAACATGCTGAGCCGGCGGGGGATTCTCGATCCCCGGTTGACCGAAACGCGAGTCGTTTTGCTGGACCGGATCGCTGTGCCGCAGAGCGAGGACTTGCCGCCGGTGGAGGATTTGGTGCGGGAGGCTCTGGAGAATCGGAGCGACCTGGCGGCGGACCGGGCCAATCTAAAGGCATCGGAAGTTTCGGCGCTTGGAACGATAAACGGTGTTCTCCCCACGGTTCAGGTGATTGGAGGAACCAGCCAGGCCGGATTGACCGGGGCGCCGCATGTGACGCCATTCGGAAAGCCCGATGCGTCTCTGGTGGGCGGCATCGGAAACGGTCTGGGCCAGGTCTTCCGCCGCGACTATCCGACGGAGCGAATCGGCGCGTTCGGGCAGGTGCGGATTCACAACCGGCAAGCGCAAGCCGATGAAGGAATCGATCAGCTCTCGCTTCGTCAAACGGAGCTCAGCACGCAAAAGACGCTCAACCAGGTGCAGGTGGAAGTTTCCAATTACGTGGTGGCGCTGCGGCAGGCGCGAGTGCGCTATCAGGCGGCGGTGCAGAACCGGATCCTCCAGCAGCAGCTTTACGACGCTGAGCAGCGAAGATTCACTCTCGGCGCTTCGATTCCATACAACGTGATCCAGCAGCAGCGCGATCTCGTGGCGGCGCAAGCCTCCGAGGTCTCCGCGCTCGCCTCTTACAGCTATGCCCGCGTAGCGCTGGACCAAACGCTAGGAAGGACGCTGGAAGCCAACGGCGTGACGATCGGAGAAGCCCGAAGCGGCGTTGTAAGCCGCACGTCGAGCCTACCGCCCGAATTGGGGAGGTAGATTTTGTGGGGCAGGCCCCCGGCCTACGCGAGGCTCCTAGCCCGGCTGGTCGGCTCACAACAAATCGTGGCGGCCGGAGCTCTCCAGGCGCTTCACCAGCTCGCCGACCTGTTGCGCGCGGCTGCGGTCGGCGATGAGGAGAGCGTCGGGGGTATCGACGACGATCAAATCCTTAACGCCTAGGAGGGCCACCAGCTTGCTTTCGGCGTCGATATAAACGCCGGAGGATTCGTGAATGATCGAATCCCCGCGAAGGGCGTTGCCGTTGGGGTCGCGCTGGTGGAGCTCATAGACGGCGTTCCAGCTTCCGACGTCGTTCCAGCCGATGTCGCCTGCGGGGACAACCACCACGCGTTTGTCCTTGGCGGCGGGCTGGAGTACGGCGTAATCGATGGAGATGTTTTCACAGAGTGGAAAGACCTCCTGGAGGCGAGCGGGGAAGCCCCGCGAACCGAAGCGTGGCAAGGTGGCCAACAGGCTGGCGGTCTTGGGCAGATATTGCCGAAGACCGTCGAGCAGGACGGAGGCGCGCCAGAAGAACATTCCCGCATTCCAATAAAAGTTGCCGGAGCGAACATACCGTTCCGCTGTCCTTTGGTCCGGCTTCTCCTGAAATGTCTGGACCGGGAGGGGCTCACGCGACGCAGCGTCCGAGGTCTTCGGGAACTGGATATAGCCGTAACCGGTTTCGGGCCAGCGAGGCTGGATTCCCAACACCGCCATGCGGCCCTGGCGCGCGGCTTGGAAGGCAGGCTTGAGCAGCCGAAGATAATCCTTCGGCTTTCCGATCACGTGATCGGAGGGAAAGATGCCCATAACGGCGTCCGGATCGAGGGATTCAAGAATGTGGGCGGCGAGTCCGATGGCGGGCGCGGTGTTGCGCTGAGCGGGCTCGGCAAGGATTTGACGGCGCGGGACCCCGGGAAGCTGCGACGCTATTTCACGCTGAAGATGTTCGTTGGTGAGAACCCAGATACGCTCCGGCGAGATCAGGGGATTGAGACGGTCGACGGTTTGTTGAATTAAAGAGCGCTCGCCGAAGAAGCGCAGTACTTGCTTAGCGGAGCGGCGGCGGCTGCGAGGCCAGAAGCGCGTGCCGCGGCCGCCGGCGAGAATTAATCCGTAGGGAGAGGAGGCGGGCATGGCCTCTATTGAATCGGATATCCGCGGACGAGCCTCAATTCGCGATCCCAGCGCGTCTTGACGAAGAAGTTCTTGGCCAAATCGATGAAGTGATTAGCGGTGAAGTCGACCAGGTCCTGCGTGGGGGCGTCATAGGACCAGAAGATGAACAGCGGTTTTCCTATGATGTTTTCGCGCGGTACGAATCCCCAATAGCGGCTGTCGAGGGAATTATCGCGATTGTCCCCCATGGCGAAGTAGCTGTCGGGCGGCACGACCAGATCGCCGTTCCAGACGTGATGCGCAAGCATGTCCAGGGACCGCTGATAAACGGGTTCGTCGGGAGTGGGAGGCACGTTCGGGAAATTATCGCGAAAGGGCCGGATTTCAGGAAAGATATGGACCGCATACGGCTCAACCAGGGGCTCGCCGTTCAGGTAGACGGTCTTATTCACCAAATGGATGTGGTCGCCCGGCACGCCGATCACGCGTTTGACGTAGTTCTGCGAGATGTCGATGGGGTAGCGGAATACGATGATGTCGCCGCGCTTGACGTCGGTGTAGGGCAGCAAATGCTTGCTGAGCGGCCCCGGAGGAGCATAGGCAAGCTTGTCCACGAGCAGGTGATCGCCGACGCGCACGGTGGGATCCATGGAGGGCGTGGGTACGATGAACGCTTGAACCAAGGTGGTGGTGCCGAACAGGAGAATCAGGATGTTGATGGTCCACTCGTGCACGAAATTGCGCGCCGATTGAGCGAAGTTTTTCATATGCGTTTGGACGCGGGCTACTTAATTGGGTACCCGTGAATCAGCATAAACGAGCGTTTCCAGCGCGTTTTGCTGAAGAAGTTTTCGGCCAGGTCGACCACGTGGCTTACGCTAATGGAGGCAGTGTTCAAATCGCTGGTAGGGGCGTCGTAGGACCAGTAGACGATGAGCGGTTTTCCGATGATGTTTTCGCGGGGAACGAAGCCCCAGTAGCGGCTGTCGAGCGAGGAGTCCCGGTTGTCGCCCATGGCGAAGTAGCTATTGGGCGGCACCACAACTTCGCCGTTGATCACATGATTCTGAAGCATATCGATCGCGCGGCGGTCGACACTCACGTTGGGCTCGCCCGGAAAATTGTCGCGATACGAGTCGATGTAGTCGGTCTTGTGGACTTTATAAGGCTCGTTGAGCTTGACGCCGTTCAAATAGACTTCCTTGTTGATGACCCGGATGCGGTCGCCGGGAACTCCGATGCAGCGCTTGACGAAAGTTTGCGAGATGTCAACGGGATAGCGGAAAACAATGATGTCGCCACGCTTGATGTCAGAGTAGGGTAGGATCAGGCGGCTGAGCGGGCCGGAGGGCGCGTAGGCGAGTTTGTCCACCAGGAGGTGATCGCCGATCAGCAGCGAGTCCTCCATCGAGCCGGTGGGGATCACGAAGGCTTGGACCAGAGTGGTGGTGAGGAACAGAAGCAGGAGGATGGTGATGGTCCATTCGGCAATCGCGCCGCGCTGGTGCTCTCGCGGTTGAGGCTGCGGCTCAGGCGGGACTTCCTGGGTGGCCGGCGTTTCCTGGGCCATGAGCTGCGGAGCTACGTCGCTCGGCGGGTTTTCCGGAGTCACTTGCTTTATTTTATCAGCCAGGGCGCGCCCATTGGGCAAGAAAAGCTGAGCAGGAAAATGGGCGGCCCGAGGGCCGCCCATGAGTGTCAGTCCAGTGGTGTATGTTAAGGCCGCGCTTACTTCTTGGCCGGCGCTGCCGGGGTGGAAGAGCTCGAGCTAGCCGGAGCGGCGTTGGAATTGGCCGTGCCGCTGGGCTTGGTCTTCTTGTGTTTCTTATGCTGCGTCGTTGCCGGCGTTTGGCTGGCGGGCGCGGCGTTGTTCTTTTGAGGAGCGGCGGGGGCAGGGGTGCTGGATTGCGCAATCAAGCCAACCGCGGTGAGCATTGAAGTGAAAATTAGCTTTTTCATGGTTTCCTTTTCGTTTTGGGTTCTTTTACCCACGCTTTTATGATGTGGCGCAACGGCAATTTGGGCGATCCCCTGCGCAAGTCAGGTTTGTTAGCGTCGGGAGGCTAGATGCAGGGAGCGTTTGTTAATGAAAGAAGCTACATGAGGCGCCAACGGTATGGCGCGCCTATTTCCAGGCGGCGTACACGGGCTTGGAAACGAGGAAGGCGGGGTTGGCGCCGGGTCTTGGGCGGAACTTTTGGACGCGGCCGCTATCGACTTCGGCGACGTAGAAGTTGCCTTCTTGATCGACGCTGAAACCGTGCACGCCCCAGAACCCGCCGGCAAAATCGCCCCAGACGCCGAAGGAATAGAGAAAGTGGCCTTCGAGATCGTACTTGAGCATTTTCGAAGTGCCGCGGTCGAAAGCCCAGAGCGTGCGGTCGGCGCCGATGTAGATGAGGTGAATGTCAGAAGGCTCCTGGCCGGGGCTCCATTCATAGAGGTATTTGCCGTTTTCATCGAAGACCTGGATGCGATGATTGGCGCGGTCGTTGACGAAGATGTGGCGGGTCTGCGGATCGGCCGCGATGCCGTGAACGTTGTTCATGTAGCCGAGGCGCTTCTCGTTGGGAGGCGTTCCCTTTTGTCCCCAATCCATGAGGAATTTGCCGTCTTTGTCGAATTTCGCGACGCGAGTGCCGTTATAGCCGTCGGCGACGAACATTGTGCTATCGGGGAGCCAGGTTATATAGGTGGGACGGTTGAAATGCGAGCCGTCGGCGCCTTTCGTCTTCGGCGTGCCGATGGTTTGCACGAGCTCTTTGCCATCGTGGGAGAACTTGTAGATGGAGTGCATGTGGTCATCTACGATCCAGATGTGCTTTTGGGGATCGTAGGGATTGATGGCGACGAAATGAGGGCGCTGGAGGATTTTGTCCCACTGTGTCCAGCGCTCGACGATGTTGCCGTTGGCGTCGGCAACGGTGATGCAGTTTTCCCATTTGGCGTCCACGCCGACGGTTCCGTTCCAGCCGTCGGTGGGCGCGCCAGGATCGGAGCCCGCGGCCCCGCCGCCCGGAAGAGAAGCGGTGGTCGCGTCGCGCCAGGGAAGGCGGCCGATGGGGAATTGGATGCTGGGGCCGAACTCAGGAAGCAGTTTGGATTGTGGGCGGCGGATGTTGGGCAGCTCGCCACGGAAGAGAAGGAAGACGCGGTTGGGGCTTTCGGCGTAAATTCCTTGCCCCGCGCCCCACGTCCATTTCTCGTTTCCGGGGATGGTGCTGATGTTTTTGGGCCAGTCCTTCACGATTTCGTAGGCGCCGAAAGTATCCTGACCGCCCGGTTGACCGGGAACCGCGGCGAAACCGTAGCCGGGCTTCTCCTGCGCTTGAACGATTGGTCCCGCGTAGCGGAAAAATAACTCCGACGCCAATATTAAGGCGGCCAATGAGGCACCCAAGAGCGCCACGGCCGTGAAGCGATTGCGCATATCCAACTCCCTACTTCCCCGGCTTCGATTCATTTTTCAGAAACTCGTCGAAATTGACGTTGTCTTCGCACACCATTTCTGTAATGTTCCAAGTGGGATGAAGCGCGAAGATGAGCGTGCCGCCCCAGGTTTTGGTATAAGCTTTGGGGTCGTCGATGGTGACTGCGATTTGAAAGGTGCTCTGGTCGGGCCGGCGCATCCGCTCGGTCACATGGAGTTGATCGCTGTGCGGGTGGCCGGCGCGGTCGAGCCAGGTTTTATCGTTCAGTCCGATGGTGTCAACGACGAGCGTGTCGCCTTCCCATTTGCCGATAGAGTCGCCGAACCAGGTGAGGCCGAGGTCGGTGTTGTGCGGGCGGCCGTCGGTCCAGATCTGGCGGATGAAGTGATTGAACTCGAAAATCTCCATAACGCGCGTGGGCGTCTGAACGATCTCCATGGGGAAGGGCTGAAGATAGATGCGAGGCGTTCCGGGAGGAAAACACCCGGCCGCGTTAACGGTGGTTGGATTGACGGGATCGTTGGAATCGGGGAAAGCGCGGGGACCGAAGGAAGGCTTGGTGAGCTTGAATTTCTCTTGCGCCCACTCGGTCATCGGCGGCTCTTCGCGCATAAAGCCGTAGGAGAGATAACGCGTTTCAGGCGAGGGACGCAGATTCCAAACGCCAGATAGGTTGGGCTGCTGGGCCAATGCTGCTAGCGGGAGCGCGAGGAGAGCGCCGATCCAGTTTCGATTCCGGAGCACTGCGGCTATTTCTCCATTTCCGTTTTGAGTTCCTGGCCGTTGACGACGGTTTTGGAGATTCGCAGCGCAGGCGCGCCGCTCTGGGCGCGGTTGCCACTCAGG
>DASQJB010000156.1:0-2832 GCA_035631295.1 Bryobacteraceae bacterium
TAGGCGCGTTCGGTGGACGGGAACGATGCCGGCGCGCCGTAGATTCCGGCCACGATTTTCCCCTTTGCGTCGACGCCGGCATAATCGTCGTATTTTTGATCGGGTGCGGTGACACCGAATCCAACGAAAACAACTGGAGCCGACACATCACTTTGCACCTTGGCACTTTCCTTTCCTGCCGGGCTCGCGAACCAGGTGAAAAGAATGTAATCCTTGGCGTCGGCGAGTTTCTGTTCCTTGCCATTGACAGTGAGCCAGAGAGAACTGGCGGCCGCATCGGTGACGGCTTTTTCCAGCGGGACGGTCTGGAACCATCTTCCGGACACGCCGGGATGCAAGCCCATGCCCTCCAGTTCCGTAGCCACATAGCGTGCGGAGATATCGTAGCCGGGCGTCCCGGGGGCGCGGCCCGCAAGCAGGCTGTCGGCCAGAAAACGAATGTGAGCGCGGATCTGCTCCGGACGGATCGTTTTGGTCGCGACGTCAGCGGCGGCGCGGTCGGAGGAATCCTGCGCGAGCATCATGGCGGAGAGAAAAACCAAACAGAGCGACAGCGGAAGACCAGGTTTCATTGGATTCCTCCAGCGTGGGCTGAGCTCAATAGCTTAAATCGATTCGCGGAAGTTGCAGAGGAAGATTTATCTTGCGGACAACCTTGAGATTCGACCAGCGAGCATGGCCGCCGTCACGGCCTGGCTCTCGGACCCGGAGTCCGATGCCCGTCCCAAGGCACGTTCGGCGCGTCTGCGAGGGGGAATGGCACGACACCCGTCCCAAACACGCCGATGGTCGCGGAGAAGCTGTGGCTCAGATGATCTTTTCTCCCACCGACTTGGCTTGTGTGAACAGATAAAGGTAATCCGGACCACCGGACTTCGAATCGGTTCCCGACATGTTGAAGCCGCCGAACGGATGGGCGCCCACCATCGCGCCCGTGCACTTGCGGTTGATGTACAGGTTGCCGACGTGGAAGTCGCGGATGGCGCGGTCAACCTTGTCGCGCGAGCCGGTGTAGACGGCCCCGGTCAGTCCGAACTCTGTGTCGTTGGCGATTTCGAGCGCATGGTCGAAGCCGCGAGCCTTGATGACGGCGAGCACGGGCCCGAAGATTTCTTCCTGCTCCAGCTTTGAGCCCGGCGGAATGTCGGCAATCACTGTGGGCTGAATGAAGTAGCCTTCGCCGGAGGCTGGTTGGCCGCCGGTGATCAGGCGCCCGTCCTTCTTGCCCTGCTCGATGTAGCCAAGGATCGACTTCATGGAACCTTCGTTGATGACGGCGCCCAGGTTGGCGTTCTCGGCGGGATCGCCGACTTTGAGTTGTTCGACGCGCGCTTTCAATTGCTGGAGGAATTTATCGTAGACGCGCTCGTCGACGATGGCGCGCGAGCAAGCCGAACATTTCTGGCCCTGGAACCCGAACGCGGCGGCAGCGACTCCCTCGACTGCGGCGTCGACGTCGGCATCAGCATCGACGATGATGGCGTCTTTGCCGCCCATTTCAAGGATGGTGCGCTTGATCCAGAGCTGGCCGGGGGCTTGCGCGGCGGCGACTTTGTTGATGTTGAGGCCGACTTCGCGCGACCCGGTGAAGGCGATGAAACGAGTCTTGGGATGGGCAACGATGGCGTCTCCGAAAGTGGCTCCCGAGCCGGGGCAGAAATTCACGACGCCCTCGGGCATGCCGGCCTCTTCGAGCAGTTCGACAAACTTGGCGGCGATGGTGGGTGAATCGCTCGAGGGCTTGAGGATCACGGTGTTGCCGCTCACGATCGCGGCCAGCGTCATGCCGGCCATGATGGCGCAAGGGAAATTCCAGGGTGGAATCACCGCGCCTACGCCGAGCGGAATGTAGAGCAGCGTGTCGTGCTCGCCGGGGAGCTGGATGGGCGTCTCCGCCTGGGAGAGCCGCAGCGCCTCGCGGGCGTAGAACTCGCAGAAATCGATCGTCTCGGAGATGTCGGCGTCGGCCTCGACCCAATTCTTGCTGACTTCGAAAACCAGCCAGGCCATGAATTCCATCTTGCGCTGCCGAAGCAAGTCGGCAACGCGGTACAACAGGCTGGCGCGCTCTTCCGGGGATGTGTTGCGCCAGGATTGGAAGGCCTTCAGTGCGGCGTTCATCGCAGGCTCGACCTGCTCGTGACCGGCTTTCTGGTGGACGCCGACGACCTCGGAGGGCTTGGCGGGGTTGAGCGATTTGATCTTTTCCGTGGTCTTGACGCGCTTGCCGCCGATGATGAGGTCATATTCGCGGCCGAGTTGTCCGCGGACTTTGGCGATGGCGGCGCGCATGCGGCGCGCGTTCTCTTCGTTGCGGAAATCGAAAAATGGTTCGCTGACAAACGGACCAGTGTGCAGGCCGGTGCGCGGCCGGACGGGTGCTTCCAACATGGCCATGGGAGGAGTCCTTTCCAATCGGATGATTCGAGGAATAAGGCTGAGACCAGTTTACACCCCGATAGGAGAGCGGAGGCGCCAGTGCAAGCGGACCGAGCGGGCGCGGGTGCGGGGCGACGCGGCAGAGACAGCCCCGGCAAAGTGATTTTGCGGTTTCGGATCTCCGCTGGCAAAATATTGGATCTAAAGTAGTTGCCCCGGCGTTCGGGAGTTGCTCGGCACGACACCCAACTCCGCCGCCGGCCTCGAAGCAAGCGATGGCTGGCGTAGAGAGCGCCCCTTCGCCTAGCGGGCCGTAACCGGAGCCCAGGCAGGCATGCCGCGTTATTCGGGTGGGCCCGGGTTCCATTGCGGAAGTTTCACCGGATCGTCGAGCAGGCGCTTCCGACGATCGAAGGGGGAAACTACCCTCCGACCTTATGGTTCTTTACGGGC
>DASQJB010000157.1:0-2094 GCA_035631295.1 Bryobacteraceae bacterium
AAGTGCCCAAGCTGCGGGCACGACTACCTGGTGGAGAAATATTCGAAGGACGGCTCGGTCATCTCTTGCCCGAACAAGGAATGCGATTACGAACGCGCCGCCGCTCCCGCCCCGGTTTCCTGAAAAGCTTTCGAGTCTGGATTGGGTAGTCGCTCATCCAAGGGGAGGGCTCGTCTACGAGCGAGCCGCCTACTTGCAAACGATTCTGGAGGAAAGAGCCGCTATGCCAAGCACGCCGACTCACGCCGATGCAGAACTGATCTTGAAACTCTACGAAGCGCGCCGGGAAACGGAGATCCGCAAAGCGCGCGACTGGTGGCTGCAGAGCTTCTGGCCACAGAGTGCCGACGACATCCTTTCGGTCATGCGCTCCCCCAATTCGCGGGAGAATCACTGGTTTCGCCAGGTGCTCGGGTACTGGGGGATGGCCGTCTCGTTTGTGCAGCACGGCGTCTTGAACGAAAAGCTTTTTCTGGAGCCGAGCTTCAGCGGAGAGCTGTTCTTTCTCTACTCCAAGGTTGCGCCGTTCCTGAAGGAGGTTCGTGAGAAGACGCAGAACCCGAACCTGATGGTGAATTTCGAAGCCGTAATCCTTTCTGAGGCGGCGAAGCCGCGGCTTGAGCAAATCTCCAAGAACGTCGAAAACCTGCGAAAAATGCGGCTGGAGGCGAAAGCCAGCTAACGGCTCGCGGACGACGGGCGGAGACGCCCGTCGCTCCACAGAACGCTACCTACAACCGGCCATCACGCCACCTGGCGCGCACATCGTCCTCCACCGAGAAACGGCTCCGCGGATTCCGGCTGAATCTTTCCTCAAGTTCATACGCCTGGCGCTCCAGCGGAATTCCCTCGTATCCGCCACCGCTTACAAATCCGTGAACATAGTGCCGGGAGAACGTTCGCAGACCAAGCGCGCGGTATTGCATCACGTGCACGAACTCGTGGAACAGTGTTTGAATACCCAGCCGTTCGGGATAGGCGATCAAGTCGACAAACGTGATTGCCCCAATCGCCGCCATCTCTGGAAACTCCCCAATCCCCAGCCGCCGTACCAGCGGATAAAACGATGGCGAAGGCACCTGGGTCTCGACCACGCGTGTTTCCTGTAAAACGCTTTCCGGAAAGAAGCCGGAGAGTCGCCGGATGATCTCGGGCGCGATCGGCTGCCCGAGGGGAAGCAGGCGCCGGCGTTGCCGCGCGATGTACCGCGCGGTCAAAAACGAGATGACCGGCAGCAGCGGACGAACGGCCCAGAGTGGCGGAGGCATTCAGGAAATATATTCGCGGATGTACTCGTCCGTGGTCGCGGCGAGTTCATGCAGATCGCCGTCAAAGATGACCTTGCCATCGCGCAGGATGAGGAACGCCATTGGAACCTCGGTGCGGGCGCCGGGCGGCAGCGGCTTCATCTGCTTGGCCTGCGGATCGAAGCAATGAGTTGCCATGGTGAAGGCGTCCTGGAGCCGGTGCGTGACCAGCAGGGAACTGGCCTTGGTCACGTCGCGCTGCTTCACGATGAGCTCGATGATGGTATTGGAGGTGACTGGGTCGAGGCCCCCGGTCGGCGAATCGTAGAGCAGGGTGCTGGGTTCGGAGATGATGGCGCGCGCAATGCCGACCCGGCGCCGCATGCCGCCGGAAAGTTCCGAGGGAAACATGCTCATCGTGTGCTCCAGTTCCACAAAGCACAAAGCCTCGCGCACCCGGCGATCGATCTCTTCGGGAGTCGCCGCGCCCTCATCCATCAAGCGAAAGGCGACGTTGTCGCGCACGGTCAGCGAGTCGAACAGCGCACTCTCCTGGAAAACGATCCCCACCTGCCGCCGCAACTCAAAAAGCTCTTCCTCGCGCATCCGGGTAACGTCCTGGCCCAGGGTATAAATGTGCCCGCTGTCGGCCCGGATCAGGCCCATGGCGAGCTTAAGGATGGTGCTTTTGCCGGAACCCGCGACGCCGAACAATGCCTTCGTTTCTCCACGCGGCAGGCGGAAGGAGATGCCGTCGAGCACGACTTTTTCCTCGAAGGCCAGGTATACGTTTTCAAACACAATCGCGTCCTTGGCCGGCTCCTGGGTTACGAGCTGGCGGGATTCG
>DASQJB010000158.1:0-19619 GCA_035631295.1 Bryobacteraceae bacterium
GAAGGGCCTTCCCATGGCTTATGGCCGCGCATCGGCTACGCCCTTAGCCGCGCAGTGGTGACGCGCAAGGATGATAACGACGGCGAAACATTCAACTGGGCAAATGTTTTGGGAACCGGAATGAGCGCGGGCTTGTCAAACGCCTACTATCCGCCCGCCAGCCGCACCCTCCACGAAACCATGATCAACTGGGGCACGAGCCTCGCGGGCTCCGGTCTGGCGAATCTAGCTCCAGAGTTCTGGCAGGACTTTCACGGCTGGCTGAAGCGGCGCTTCCGCAAGCAGCCTTAAATTCCGCCGCTTCTAATCCGGGCGAATCACGTAATCCCGCCAGCAAGTATCGGCAGGACCTGGCAAGGCCCACAAGGGATCGAACCCGTCAATTCCGATGCGAATCACCGCGCCTGCGTTAGCTTGCGTGGGAGCGAATTTGGGATCGAGGATCTTTGCGATCTGGTCGCGAGCGCCTTCCAGATGCGCCCGCGTCTCCCGGTCCGCCGCTTTCGGAATGGCTGCGACGATCGACGCCCTCAGCGTCTTCAGCTCCGCCCGGTACATCGGCCGCTCCTCTCCGTTTACAGCAAGCTGCGCCGCCAATTCCGGCGGAAGGCCCGCCGGGACGGCCGGCGCATTGGCGTTGATTTTGACGTTCGCCTGGTCCAGATACGCCCGCTGCAAATTGCGCCGGTAGGCGTCGACGCGGACCTGCGGCGCGCTCAGCTCTTTCCAGATTCCTTTGCGCACATCCGCTAAGAAATCGGACGGCCCGTACATAGTCCCGCCGTCTAACGCCTCCTGCTCCACTAGCCGGTTGAAGCGCGCGCTGCTCAGCAAGTTGCTCAAGACGGTGTTCTGAGCGTTGCGTATGCTGCTCAGAACGCCCACCGGTTCAATGCGGCGCAGAATCTGCGGATCCACTGCCCACATCGGCGGAGCGAACGCGTTCTCCTGGAGGAATCGCACGGCCAGCTTTTGGCGCTCTCTCGGCACGGGAACGAATATCACGCCGGATTGGCCGGCGTACTTCTGCTGCGTGTTGAATCCGCCCACGATCGCCGCCACGTGATTCATCTCCAACGTCCATTGGCCGAGCATTCTGCTGTAGAGCTCGGCTAGGTCGTCAAAAGGCTCTCCCGGCTTCGCGGTGGTGGCCGGGATAAGCATCTTGGCCACGCGTTGCAAGTTCTTCAACCCGGCGGCGGTGGATTGGATCGCGTCCGCGTCGCCGATCGCCTCCGTAAGCTCGCCCGGATCGGAGCCCGCCGCCGCTGCCGTCGAAAACCGATACCACGGCGTAGCATCCTGCTCGCGCGCCCACTTATCGAGCGCCGGCTTTTCCTCGTCCGCCGTCTTGGCTCCCGGAATGGGCGTGTACCCCCATTTGATCGCCCAAATATCGTACGGACCGATGCGAGGGGACAAATCTTCCACCGGGATGTGGTCTTCCGGCTGCGCGACATAGTTGAAGCGCGCGTAATCCATGATCGACGGCGCCGCGCCCATCTTGTGCACCCACTCGGCGTTGTGCACTTTCTCCTGCGGGTACATGGAGCTGGCCTTCATGTTGTGCTGCAAACCCAGCGTGTGCCCCACTTCATGTGTGACGACGAACTCCAATAGTCTTCCCATCAAATCGTCCGGCAAGGGAAGCGTTCGCGCCCGCGGATCGAGCGGCCCGACCTGAAGGAAATACCAGTCCCGTTGCAGATTCATCACATTGTGATAGAACTGAATGTCCGCGTTGAGAATCTCGCCGGTGCGTGGATCGGAAATATGCGGCCCGTTCGCGTTTTCGGTGGTCGAAGGCAGCCAGCGGATGACCGAGTAGCGCACGTCTTCCGCGCTGAAATCGGGGTCTTCCTCGGCAGTCGGCGCGAGCTTGGCCACAATCGCATTCTTGAAGCCCGCGGCCTCAAACGCTCCTTGCCAAGCCTCGATGCCCTTCTTCATCCACCCCCTCCACTTCATGGGCGTCGCTGAATCGATGTAGTACACGATCGGCTTCACAGGCTCCGACACCGCCGCGCTAGGATCTTTCTTTTCCAGCCGCCAGCGAGCGATGTAACGCACGCGAGGCGCGCGATGCTCCTCGCGGCTATAGTCGATCAGGCTCTGCGTGAAGTAGCCTACGCGCTCGTCGAAGACGCGCGGCGTCATGGTTTTTTCGGGAAGCTTCACCATGCTGTGGTGCAGCACCACAGTGGCGCTGCCGGGCCGCATCCCCCCCGGCGACGATAACCGCTCCCGGCGTGGCGGCCACGGGCGTCTGCGCCCGAGTGTACGTGACGGTGGCCACCGCTTCGATATTCTCCGGATACGGAGACACCCGCTCGATGTAGGAGCGCGACGCGTCCATCGCCGAGGCGTTCAATCTCTGCCGCGCGCTGAACTCCGGAACATCGGTGCTGAACAGCCGCGTGACGTCAATCACCGGCGCCCCCTCCTTGGAGAAGGCCGCTACGGGGAAGGTCATCACGATGGTGTCGTTATTCGCCGCGCGCACAGCCTGCGCTATCGGAGACTTGGGGTCCGCGACGACCTGGTAATCGATGGATCGCAGGTGGACTTTATTTCCATTCAGCTCCCATCTCACCACCCTGTCCGTCAGCTCCTGCCCTCCGTAACCAACTCCCTCGGTTGTTTTCGCGATTTGGGTGTTCCAGAGAAATTCCTTGTTTAATTGGTCCTTGGGAATTTCGTAATAGTATTTGTCCTTGAGCTCATGAACTGTAAAGACGCCAGTTTTGGATTTGGCCTCCTTTGTAATGACCTTGTCGTAAGGCTGTGGCTCGTTGGTGGCAGCGGCTCCGCGGCCACCCGCCAATGCTGGAGCTCCGGCAGCAGGCGTTGCGGGCGGTTCGGCGGGCGGTTCTTGTGCGCGCAGCGCAGTTGCGGCGCACATGGAAAGGAGCAGGGAAAGGACGAAACGATACATCGTGTTGCCTCCGCTGCTTTCGAGTATATATGTGGGAATGGGAAAGTGGGGTGGCACCTGTCGCTTACCCGCCGGTAGTTACGTCACAACAAGTCTTCGATCTTCACCGGCAGTTCGCGTACGCGAACCCCAGTTGCGTGGTGCACCGCGTCCGTGATGGCGGCCGCGATTCCGGCCTTGCCGATCTCGCCGATCCCCCGAGCCCCGAGCTCGTTGACTTCCTTGTCGGGATAGTCGAGGAAATGCACTTCTATCGGCGGCGAATCGGCGTTCACCGCGACAAGATAATCGGCCATGCTGCTGTTGATCGGGGCGCCGTTCTGCGGATCGTACGACGTATGCTCAAGGAGGGCCATGCCGATACCCATCACCACGCCACCCCGGATCTGGTTCCGGCCAGCTAATGTGTTGAGGATTTTTCCCGCATCAATGACCGTCACGACGCGACTGACCCGCAAGCGGGCGATCTCTGGCTGCCAGGTGACTTCAACAAAGTGGCAGCCATAAGAATGTAGTGAGTATTTGGCCTTCGGATCGCCGAACATTGCCGGCGCATTGCCGTCCCCAGTCACTAGCCGAACGTTCGCGCCATGGAGCAGGTCTTCAAATGGCACGCCGTTCGCAGGACCGTCAGCTTTCGCGAATACCCGGCCATTCTCGAGCGCCAGATCGTCTGGTTTGCGTCCGCGGAATGGCGATTCCTTCGTGGCGCCTGCAACCGTCATCAATGAGCTGATGGCGCTGTCCGCCGCCGCCAATACGGCCGGTACAATCGATGCTGTTGTCAGCGATCCGCCTGAGAGCGGCCCAGGCGGAAGCGATGTATCACCGAGGGCGACCTCCACTTTCTCGATCGGCAAACCCGTGCGATAGGAGGCAAGTTGCGCCAGGATGGTGTAGGTCCCCGTGCCGATGTCCTGCGTGGCGCAGGCCACCCGTACAGTGCCGTCGTCGAGCAGTTGCACATTTGCAGCCGCCGCAAATCGTCCGGCCAGCCACGTGCATCCTGCCATCCCCCAGCCCAGCGTCAGACCATCGCGCTTCATCGTGCCGATGCCGGGTCTACGCTTCCACCAGCCAAACTTTTCTGCTCCCAGCTCGTAGCTCTCGACTGCATGTCGTGAGGAGAACGGAAGCCCCGTCCCCTCGTCGATTTTCGGTTCGTTGAGGATACGCAGCTTCACTGGATCAATCTGGATCTCGTACGCTAGCTCGTTCATCGCGGATTCGGTGGCGTAGAGGCCGGGGACGGCGCCGGGACCGCGCATATCGGCTCCAGCCCCGACGTTTCGTTTCGCGCGGCCGAACGTCACTCGCAAATTCGGCACGTTGTAGTGAAATGGCGTGGCCTCGCCGCAATCTTCATGGTGTGCGTCCAGCATGGATCTCTGATAGATGTAATCGTGCTGGAGCGACAGCAGTTTCCCTTCCGAGGTTGCGCCGATGCGGACGCGCTGCTGGGTCCGCGGCCGGTTACCCACGGTGTGGAACATCATCTTGCGGCTTAGCACGAGTCTCACCGGCCTACCTACCTGCCGCGCAGCGGCGGCGGCCAGCGGACAGTGCGTCCATGGGAATAGCTTGTCCCCGAAACCTGAGCCTACAAATTTTGTGATGACGCGGACGTTCTCCAGCGGCAGGCCGAACATCTGGGCCAAAACGGTGCGAAGATTAACGACGCCTTGCGAGGACTCGTAGACCGTCAGCATCGGTCCATCCGAGATCGCGCCATCCCAGACCGCGGTGGTGGCGTGGGGTTCAAGGGGGTTGTGAGTCTCGGTTGGTGTGATGTACGTATAATCCAGCTTGACGGGCGCGCCTGCAAAGGCGCCGTTGGGATCTCCCCGATGGCTATCCAACCGATGCCGGGGGCCGAAAGTGGTGATCACCAGATCGGGATCATCATCTGCCTCCAAGTGCTCGGCCACGTTTGGCTTCTCGGCAGAGTACGTCGCGCGAACGGCATCGGCGGCCGCTTTGGCGGTTTCAAATGTCTCCGCCACTGCGACGGCGATGTGCTGACCGTAATAGCGAATCACGTCGTCTTCGAACGCTGGACGGCGCTCTTCGCAGATCCCGCCAAAATCCGGCTGCGCAGTCGAGCGGTAAATCGGTCCGATGTTGCCGCGGTGAAGGATCGCTCTCACGCCGGGCATCTTCTCGGCCACACCAGTATCGAGCCCAGTGAGCTTTCCGTTAGCGATGGTGGCGCCGACCGGCACAGCATACAACAGGCCGGGAAAATGGAAGTCGGACGTGTACTGCGCCCGGCCACTCACCTTGAGCGGACCGTCGATGCGAACGATATCGCGGTGAATCGGCGAGGCAGGCGCGGAATCTTGGGTAGACGGCATGTTTTCCTCCCTGGCGGTCAGGCGTTCGAGGCCGTTTGCAAAGCGTGCGTCAGGCATCGCTTTGCCAGTTCGATTTTGAATCCGTTTTCGCTCTGCGGTTTAGCGCCGCGAAGTGCAGCTTCCGCAGCGCTCCGGAAGTTCGCCGCATTGGCGGGCTTGCCCGTGAGCTCGTTCTCAGCCTCGCGAGACCGCCACGGCTTCGTGCCGACGCCGCCCAGCGCGACGCGTGCATAAGTTACGGTTCCACGCTCAACGCTGATCAGCACGGCTGCCGACGCGAGAGTGAACTCATACGATTCGCGGTCGCGGAGCTTGAGATAGACCTGCCTACTTCCCCTGATGGGTGGCGGCAGAGCAACGTGAGTGATGAGGTCGCCAGGCTCGAGCACAGTTTCACGATGCGGTGTGTTCCCCGGCAAAAGATGAAAGTCGCCGAAGGCGATCTCGCGCGAACCCTTTGTTCCTTGGACATGGATGGTTGCTTCCAAGGCCGCCATGGCTACGCACATGTCCGAGGGATTGTTCGCGATGCAATGTTCGCTGGCGCCGAGAATGGCGAGCATGCGGTTGCTGCCGGTGATCGCTGCGCAGCCCGTTCCTGGTTCGCGCTTATTGCACGGCATTGCATTGTCGCGGAAGTACATGCATCGCGTTCTTTGAAGAAGGTTGCCCGCTGTGGTCGCCAAGTTTCGAAGCTGCGCGGATGCCCCGGACAGAATGGCCTGCGAAAGCACGGCATAATCTTTTTGCACCTTCGCGTGGTGCGCGAGATCTGAATTTCGCACCGTCGCTCCGATCTTCAACCCGCCGTTCGGCAGGTCGTCGATCCTGTCGAACGGAAGCCGGTTGATGTCGAGCAGCTGTCTGGGCGTTTCAACCTCAAGCTTCATCAGGTCGACCAACGTGGTGCCGCCAGCCAAGAACCGAATATCCGCTCCTTGTTGCGCGGTCTTCGCCTGCGCGCCAGCGGCAATTGCCGACGCGGCATTCTCTGGACGATGGAATTCGAACATGCGCATACAAATGGCTCCCGTCGAAGCTAAGTGTTCTTGCGAACGTGTTGGATTGCCGCGACAATGTTGGCGTAGGCTCCGCAGCGGCAGATGTTGCCGCTCATTAGTTCCTTCACCGCCGCATCATCAGGCCCGCATGGCTCATTCAGCAGCGCAACTGCCGACATAATCTGCCCAGAGGTGCAATAGCCGCACTGGTAGCCGTCAAAGGCGACAAATGCCGCCTGCATCGGATGCAAAGCGTCAGGTGTGCCCAGGCCTTCTATCGTCGTGATCTCGTGCCCGTCGTGCATCAGGGTCAAAGTCAGACATGATGTTACTCGCTTGCCATTCACATGGACCGTGCAGGCGCCGCATTGCCCGTGATCACAACCCTTTTTCGTACCGGTAAGACCTACTGTTTCGCGGATGCAGTCCAAGAGAGTGGTTCGGGGATCGATGTTAAGTTGATGGTTGTAGCCGTTGATCCGCAGAACTACGGGAACGGTTGCCGCGATGTTGGCCGTGCTCTCGTCTACCGCCGTGGAATTGCCTTGTATATAGTCATTCGCATATACGGATTTGTATTCCATAGTTCGTCAATCTCGCCGCTCCAGCGCCGGCGTGCTCAGGTAGGTCCTATAGACCCGATCGATGTCGTAGTGGGCTGTAAATGCTCGTCTATGACCGACGCCTTTATTTGCCTTACTTGCGTATCAAGGCCGATCTTGAGCATCCTGCTCAACGGAATTGATGCATTCCGAGCTCGGAGTGTGACAATCTTGAATCAGGAATCAATGCCGGAAATGGCGCACCCCGGTAAGCGCCATCGCTAACCCCAGCCGGTTGGCTGCGGCGATTACTTCTTCGTCGCGCAGGGAGCCGCCGGGCTGGATCACCGCTGTGACGCCGTGACGCGCGGCTTCCTCCACTCCATCGGGGAATGGAAAGAATGCGTCGGAGGCCGCCACGGTTCCTGGCAGCGGCAGAATCGCTTTCATCGCGCCTACTTTCACCGCATCCACCCGGCTCATCTGGCCCGCGCCGGCGCTGACTAGTTGTCCGGGGCGGGCATAGACAATGGCATTGGATTTTACGTGCTTGCAGACTTTCCAGGCGAATTCGAGCGCCTCCCACTCTTCTTCGCTCGGAGCGCGCGTGGTTGTGACGCGCATTTCCGCCCGAGAGATTCGATGCACATCCGGCGTCTGGGCTAGGAATCCGCCACTGATCGACTTCACTACCAATCCTGGCGATCCGGCCCCGACACTCACGAGCCGCAGATTCTTCCTCGCCCGCAGAATATCCAGAGCTTCCATCGAATAGCCGGGCGCGGCCGCCGCATCGATCTTGGTTTTCGCGATCTCCGTGGCCGTCGCCGCATCCACTTCGCGGTTGAACGCCAACACGCCTCCGAAAGCGGAAATCGGATCGGCTTCGAACGCTCGCCGGTACGCTTCGGCCAGCGTCACGGCCTCCGCGCATCCGCAAGGATTGGTGTGCTTGATGATAGTGGCCGCGGGCGCGTCGAATTCCTGAATCAACTGCCAGGCTGCGTCCAAATCCACCAGGTTGTTGTAGGACAGCTCAGGGCCATGGAGATGTTGAGCGGCGGCGATTCCGCTTGAGCCGGAAGCGTACAAAGCCGCCGCCTGGTGAGGATTTTCTCCATAGCGCAGCGCCGTTGTGCGTGGCGCGCGGATGTCCAGAGCCGCGGGCAGAGGCTCGCCCGTGGGCGGAATCTCCGCCAGCCGAGCCGACACCGCGCGATCATACGCCGCCGTCAGCGAGAAGGCTTTCTTGGCCAGCCGCCACGTGGTTTCGCGAGCCAGCGACCCGCCACTAGCGCGCAACTCCTCGACTATCGCCGGATAATCTTCAGGCGAAACCACCACCGCCACATCCTGCCAATTCTTGGCAGCCGCGCGGATCATCGTAGGGCCGCCGATATCGATGTTCTCGATCAATTCTTCGAGCGTCGCATCCTTCTTTGCAGCCACGGCGGCGAAATCGTAGAGGTTGACGGTGACGAGGTCGATGGGCTCGATGGCGTGCTCGGCGACCGCGCGCATATGCTCGGCGTTTGAGCGCATGGCCAAAATTCCGCCCGCGATGGCCGGATGCAGCGTTTTCACGCGGCCATCCAGCATCTCTGGGTACTGCGTCACTTCCGCGACTTCTCTGAGAGGCTCGATGCCGGCTTCTTTCAGCACGCGAAACGTTCCGCCGGTGGAAACAATCTCCACGTCCAAGCTGGTTAGGGCCCGCGCGAACTCGGCAATGCCTGTCTTATCGGTGACGCTTAGTAAAGCCCGGCCAATTCGCGGCATGGAAGCTATTGTCCCACGCACCTAAAAAGAGCGAGAATCAAGATAATGCGGAAGGGATTCACGGTCGGATTATTGGCGGCGGCATCGCTCTCAACTGTCTTGCGCTCGCCTCTATGGGCCGACGACGAACTGGCGCAAGGAAAAATCCTGGTCGCCGACCGCAAGCTCAAAGATCCGAATTTCGAACGTTCCGTTGTGTATCTCATCAGCTCCGACGAAATGGGCACGGTGGGGCTGATCCTGAACCGGGAAACCGACACTCCCATTGGCAAGGTGCTGGGCGGGATCAGGGGAGCGGCCAACCGCAAGGACTTCGCGTTCTCCGGAGGCCCCGTGGAAGCCAACAGCATTCTCGCTCTGCATCGCACGACGGCGAGGCGCAAAGGCGCGCAGCAGGTGTCGGGCGAGGTTTCCGCGATCCTGGATGAAACGGCGCTGAAAGAGGTTTTGGCCTCGGGCGGCGATAGCAGCACGCTTCGCTTTTACCTGGGCTACGCCGGCTGGGGGCCGGGGCAACTGGAAGCGGAAGTCGACGCCGGCGCGTGGTTTATTACGAGCGGTGACGCCAAGATCGTCTTCGATTCCGAACCCGAAACGCTGTGGGATCGCTTGATCCGCCGCAAAGACGCCGTGCTGGCGCGGAATAGTCTGCGTTCACCGCTTCCGTCTCCTAAGGAGCCGCCACACAACGGAGGCGGGCGGCAGTTACCCCGGCCCCCTGAGGCGGCCGCCCGCCTCTGTGCGGCTATCCCGCTGGATTTGGTACCCTTCAAAGGCAGACTCGCGCATGGAACCCAGTTGCATCCGGCACACGGAATTGCCGGGAACGTCCCGGCTGTTTGCGGATTTCAGCTATCACTTCGAGCGAGTTTCCCGCTTCTACCGGCACAATCCGCATGAACCGGCTTCGTTTGCATCCGCCGCCAAGGAGATCGACTATCCGGATGACCGCCGAGCGGCGCTGGTCCGTGCGCTCCAGGCGCAGAATGGCGACAGCGAAAGCCTTCGCCGGCTCGCCCGGCTAGGAACCGTAGCCGTAGTCACGGGCCAACAGGTTGGGCTGTTTGGTGGTCCGGCTTACACGATTTATAAAGCTGTTACGGCGGCCCGCCTGGCCCGCGATCTTTCCGAGCGCGGAATTCCCGCGGTTCCCATTTTCTGGCTGGCTTCGGAAGACCACGATTTTCCCGAGGTCTCCTCCCTATGGAGCTTCAACGCCGCGCACGAGCCGGTCCGGCTGAGCGTGAAAGCTCCGGAGGCGAATGGCCGTCCGCGTCCGGTGGGGAGCATTCGTCTCCACAACCCGCCCACGGACGAACTGCGGCGATCCCTGGCAGAGTTTCCGGATGGCGACACCGTCAGCTCGCTCGTCGAGGAGGCGTACCGTCCCGGCGCCACTATGAGCGAGGGCTTTCGTGCTCTCCTCCGCGCGATCCTTCCGAGCGCGGGGCTGATTCTGCTGGATCCGTTAGATTCCAACATCCGCGCAATCTCCGCGCCACTGGTATCGGAGGCGCTCGCCGCCGCGAGCGAACTGAAGGCCCGGCTGCTTGAGCGCAATCGCGACCTGACGGCTTCTGGCTATCACGCGCAAGTACATTTAGAGCCCAAGACGTCGCTGTTTTTCCTCCTGGAGGGCGGCGAGCGTGTGACTTTGCGGCTGAAAGATTCCGAATTCGAAACGCTGCGGGGCCGCGCCGCGGACATTTCGCCTAATGCCTTGCTAAGGCCGGTGATGCAGGATTATTTGTTGCCCACGGTTGCATACATCGGCGGCCCAGCGGAACTGGCGTATCTGGCGCAATCTCAGGTGATCTACGACCGCCTGCTCAGACGCATGCCGGTGGTGCTATCCCGCTGCGGCTTCACTCTGCTCGACCAACGGGCGAGCAAGCTTATGGACCGCTATGAACTCCCCTTCCCGGCCGCGCTCGTGCATGAGCAGGCTCTCGAGCAGAGGCTTGCTCACTCGCTGGTTCCCGAAGCCGTGGAGCAGTCGTTTGAGGAGACCTCGCGCGAGGTCCGGCGGTTGGCCGACGGGCTGGGAGCAGAACTGGAGCGATTCGATCACACTCTGGGCGCGGCTTTGGAGAAGAGCCGCGCTAAGATGCTCTACCAGCTCGAAAAGCTGCGGCGGAAAACCGCGCGCGAGACGTTGAGGCGAAATGAACGCGCCGCTTCCGACGCTCGGTTCCTGCACAATCTGATCTTTCCGCACCGGCATTTGCAGGAACGCTTCTATTCCATTCTTCCGCTCCTGGCCAAGCACGGCGTTGGCATCGTAGACCGGCTGCTCGACGCGAGCAGCGCAGGCTGCCCGGATCACCGCGTTCTCACCCTCTGACCATGCAGATAAATAAGGTGAAGCAAGCTCTCAAAGAGGGCCGCGTTCAGTTGGGATGTTCGTTTTCCCAGCTTCGGTCGCCGGAAGTCGCGACCATTCTCGGCAAGGCCGGCTTCGACTGGACGTACCTGGATTCCGAGCACGGCGGGTTCGATCTGGAAACGCTTCAAGATTTGTGCCGCGCCTCCATTGCCGCGGGAATGACGCCGATCGTTCGGGTCGCGGACGTGCAATATTCCCTGATTGCACGCGCGCTCGACTCCGGAGCCATGGGCATTCTGCTGCCGCGTATCGAAGCGCCTGACGTGCTGGCGCGAGCCGTGAGCTGGGCTTATTTCCCACCCAAAGGAGTCCGCGGATACGGCCTCACGGCGCCTCACGTGAATTACGAGCCGGTCACCTTGCCGCAGGTGATCGAGCACCGCAACGCCAACACGATTGTGACGTTCCAGATCGAGACCAAACTAGCTCTGGAGCGCCGGGACGAACTTCTCTCCGTACCCGGCATCGACGCCGTGATGGTGGGTCCCGCGGATCTTTCGATTTCGCTAGGCATCCCGGGCGAGTTCGAGAGCCCGAAGCTGATCGAGGCCGTCGAGCAGATCCGCGATAGCTGCGTCAGGCACGGCGTCGCGCCGGGGATTCACATGCGCTCCGCCGCGCTGGCCAAATTCTGGCGAGACCGCGGCATGAGATTCCTCAGCACGGGAAGCGAAATCGGGTTTCTGTTTGACAGGGCGTCGGAGACAGTGAAGGCATTGCGCGCGTAAGACCGGGCGCGGCATGCTACACTTCTCTCCCTAATCGCTCAGTCGGAGGAAATCGTGCGATACTCTTCTGCGTTTTCGCTTGCCGTCTTCGTGTCTCTAGCGTCGGCGGTCTCTGGATAACCGATTCCGCTGAGGAATTGGGCCGTAGCGGAGCGAAGCGGCCCTGAGGCGCGCGCGGATAGCGTGACCGCTGACAGCGGGCTTATCTTCATCGCCATCACGCCTTGCCGCGCGGTGGATACGCGCTATCCCGGCGGCGCCTTTGGGACGCCTTCGCTGGTTGCGAATACGCCCCGCATCTTTCCGGTTCCCGCGTCCAACTGTGGCGTGCCCGTTGCTGCGGCCTACTCGATGAACTTCGTCTCTATCACGCCCGCGGGACAGGCCGTCGGCTTTGTGGCCGCGTGGCAGGACGACCGTCCGTGGCCTGGCACAGTGGTGTTGAACGCATTGCAGGGTGGCATTGTCGATAACTCAGCGATCGTGCCGGCCGGCGCCGACGGAGGGATTCAGGTGATGGCGACGGCCAACTGCGACCTGGTGATCGACCTGAACGGCTATTACGCAGACTGGGAATCTTCAGGGATCTCCGGGGCCGCAGGGTCCTCAGGGACCGCAAGGGCCGGCCGGTCCAACGGGCGCGCAAGGACCGTCTGGAGCGGTGGGAGCGGCTGGGCCGACGGGAGCTCAAGGGCCCGTGGGAGCCCAAGGGCCTGCGGGGGCGCAGGGGCCTGTGGGCCTGTGGGGCCGGTGGGAGCGCAAGGACTGCCCGGGCCGGCAGGAGCCGGCGGGCCGCCGGGGCGCCTGTGGCATTTAAAGGCGCATGGAATTCTTCCGCGGCGTATGCGACCGGTGACGCTGTATCTGAAAACGGATCCAGCTACATCGCGCTTAAAGCGAACGCCGTAATCGATCCGGCCATCGATGTCGCCGGTGCAGGCGGAAATTGGGCGCTGCTAGCGCTGAGAGGAACGAACGGAGCCAATGGAGCGAATGGAACGAACGGGACGAACGGAACAAACGGCGCCGCGGAGACAGTGTCCGTAGGCACGGTCGCAACGGGTGCCCCGGGCACGCCGGCAAGCGTAACGAATTCGGGCATCGGCAGCGCGGCCGTGCTCAATTTCACCATCCCGCAGGGAGCCACGGGCGCAACTGGACGCAAGGCCCACTGCGCCACAACCCACGGGCGCAAGTCCAGCGGGAATCCCGTACACGCTTAGCGCAATGATACTCAACCAGATAGGCGAGGCGGTGAATCCCGTATCGGGTGCTAGCAGCACGGGCCTCGGCGCTCAGTTCCGTGATTCTCCCCACCCGGTGCACGCCCTCCATGACCGTCTATAGCCTGGCGCCGATTGCCTACACCTTCACCCTCTATCGGATGCAGCCCACATCAGGCGGAACTTCCTGGATCGTCCTCAGCTCCCCAATCATATAGTGCACTACCGCCTAGTGCACTACCGCCGCATCGGTCGGCGGATCTGTCAAGAGCTGCACGCCTACCTCGAACGTCACGGTTCCGGCCGGCGATATTATCACCATCGTAGCGTCGATGTCCGGCACACCCACGCCTAGCGAGGCGTTTCTCGCCTTTTCCTGCTTCTAACCGGTCCAAAACAGGAGTAAACTACGGCTATTGGTGGTTCAGAAGTATTATGATATTCTCTATAGGGAAGTAGGTGAATATGGCTACAGCCGAAGTATTGACGGAGAAGCAACTTACCGAAAATCAATACGATAGAACGGTTCGAGAAGACATTGAACTGTTCCGGTCCCAGGCCAACGCCTTCCTTGCCGGGCAGTTGACGGACGATCAATTCCGGGCCTACAGGCTGCGGCGGGGCATTTATGGCCAGCGCCAGCAGGGCGTCCAGATGGTGCGAACCAAGGTTCCCGGAGGGCGGTTGACCGCGGATCAGACGCGGCAACTCGCGCGGGTGGCGGACGAGTTCGGCGGCGGCAAAGGTCACCTGACTACTCGGCAGAACATGCAGTTTCACTTCGTGCCCCTTAGGCAGGTTCCGGAGTTGCTGCATCTGCTTGCCGACATCCGCCTGACCACGCGCGAAGCCTGCTACAACACGGTGCGCAACGTCACGGCGTGCCCGCTTGCCGGCTTGCACGCCGAAGAGCCATTTGACGTTCAGCCTTATGCGCGAAGGCTGGCGTTCTCATTTCTGCATAAAGAATTAACTGATAGCCTCCCCCGCAAATTCAAGGTCGCCTTCGCTGGATGCCCGGAGGACTGCATGGCCACCGCGATCAACGACGTGGGCCTGCGGGCGAAGATCGTGGACGGCGCCAAGGGCTTCAGCATGACGGTCGCGGGCGGATTGGGCGCACTGCCGGTGGAGGCCAGACTCTTGCACGAGTTCATCCCCGCCGATGATATCGTCCGGCGCGTAGAGGCCGTGATTCGCGTCTTCAACGTTCACGGCAACCGCAAGAACAAAAACATGGCGCGGCTAAAGTTTGTGATGCGTGGCCGCGGCTTTGAGTGGCTCCGCGACGCCATCGAGGAGCAGTACCAGGACATTCTGGCGAATGGCGGCATCGCAATGCCGGAAGAAGTGCCGGAAAACTTTGGCGGTTTCCAGTCTCAGCCGCCTCCGCGCGGGACGGGGCAATTTTTGCCGATGTACGACGCTTCGCCTGAGTTCCAGGAGTGGCAGAAGACCAATGTACAGGGGCAAAAGCAACCGGGCTACGCGATCGTCACGGCGCGAGTGAACCAGGGCAACCTGACCGGCGACCAGATGCGGGGCCTAGCTAGCCTCTCCGAGCAGTCGGGCGACGGCCTGCTGCGCTTCACCATGAATCAAAATGTGATTCTGGCTTGGGTTCCGGTAGGCGCGCTGCCTCGGGTTTACGGAATGCTGGGCGAGCTGGGGTTGAACGAAGCCCGGGCGGGCGAAATCAGCGACACGCTCACCTGCCCGGGCGCGTATAGCTGCAATCTGGCGCTTACCAAATCGATGAACCTGGGTGCTGCTTTGGCGGACATGGTGCGCAATGACTCCAATCCGCTCGTCCGCAGCCTGCGGATCAACATCAGCGGATGCCCCAATTCCTGCGGCCAGCACTGGATCTCCGATATCGGCTTCTACGGCAACGCGCGAAAGATCGACGGCCGCGAAGTGCCGTATTACCTGATGCTGCTGGGCGGCTCTCAACATGAGTTCGGGCTGGCGATTCAGAGTCTGCCGGCGAGATTGGCTCCCGTGGCCGTGGATCGCGTGCTCGCTCACTACAAAGCCAACCGCCAGGACGGCGAGACTTTCCGCGCCTACGTCCTTCGTCATCGGGTGGAGTTCTTCAAGCAACTGACCGCGGATTTGGTGAAACCGCCCGAGCTTGCGCCGGAGATGTACCGCGACTGGGGCGACGACATGGATTACTCGCTGCAACTGGGCCGCGGGGAGTGCGCGGCTTAGCGGGCCGCCCATTCAGGGCTGAGCCCGCCTTTCAATCGCCTCGATGGCGGTCTGCGCCGCCTTCGATAGGCTGATGGCGGGCATCAAGCCGAAGCCGCGATTCTGCGCAGCTACGGCTTGTGTTTCCGTGCGGGCGATCTCTTTCAATTTCGGCAGATCGCTCGAATCGCCCATTTGGGCCAGCGCGCGCATTCCGGCAAGTTTGTCGGAGACGTCGGGGCGTCCGAGCAAGTCCCGCGCGATGCCCGGGATCCTGGGATCGCGGAACTCCAGCGCGCGGTTCAGGGCCGCGGCACCGGGGACGCCACCCATTTTCGCAATGTCCAATAGATACGGGACCGCGACGGGGTTTCGGTAATTCGCCAGCCCCGCGACGGCATTCGCCGCAACGATCAACTGCGAATCGCGCGCCGCTGCCGCCAGCGGCGCGAGCAGCTCGGGTTTCTCAAACGTTCCCAACTGCCTCGCCGCCAGCGCTCGCACTTGCGGATCGGAGTCGCTTAGTGCATCCGTCAATTCCGCGATTGCACCGACTGCGCGCAGATTGATTCCAGCGCAGGCACGAACGGCCTGGTCATCCAGAGCGCGGCGCATGGTCTGCACGATGGCTGGCGACTCGGCGCCGCGCAAAGCGTAGCAGGCATCGTTGCGCTGCGCCACGGTGAGCGATGCGTTCTGCATGCGCGCAAGCAGCGCTACAACCAGAAAAGCGTTCATGGGCGGAACTCCGGATTCAGGCTCTTGAGCCTCTGTCCATACTCAGCAGCTTGCGCATCGTTTCCGAGCGCCAGTGCGATCTGCTGCGCGTGGTAATAGAACATCGGCTCCGGCGTTCCCAATTTCATCGCTTGGGCGATCGCGGTCTTGGCCTCGTCGTAGAGCCGACTGCGATAGAGCGCCCACGCGAAGGCATCGTAGGTGTAGATGTCTTTGCGCATTTCCAGTTCCGCCTTGGCCAACTCGAGCGCCCGGTCCGGACGCCAGTTGTGATCGGCGTAAATCATCGCCACATTGCGATTGGCCTTTTCGCCGTTGCTGAGATCGAGATGGTCGTAGACGTCGATCAAATCCCGTTCCTGCTGGGCTTTCTTTTCCTCGCCTGAGGCGCGATAAAGATCGTACAGCGCAGCGGCATAGTCGGGCAGAGGCGTGGAAGCTTGTGCGCGCTCATAACTCGCGATGGCCTCTTTCAGTCTGCCCTGAACCGCCTGCGCCTTTCCCAAGCCTCCGTATCCGGGATGATAGCTGGGAAAGACCTTCACAGCCGCGGCGAAGGTTTTTTCGGCGTCCCCGCTGTGCCCGGATTTGAGATAGAGATTTCCCAGTTCCACCAGGCACCATGCCGTGTTTTCTGTCGACGGGCTGCCGGAGGCGATGGCGCGCTGCATGATTTCGGTAGCGCCAGGCATGTCGCCCGCGAGAAACCTGAACCACGCGGCGCGATTGTAGCTGGCCATGTCCGGACGCAGTGCGACCATCTTCTGGTAAGCCTCCGCTGCCGCGTCGTATTGACCGAGCTCGATGAGCGCGTCCCCGAGCGTGCCCCAATTCCAAGGGTCATCCGGCGCGATGCGCGTTAGCTCGCGCGAGTCCTCCGCCACTCGCGCGAAGTTGTGGCGCTCCAGGTCGATCTCGCTTCGCAAGCGCAGCGCTTCGTAATCGTGGCGGTCAGCTGCGACCACGTTCTCGACAATCTTCGAGGCGCGCTCAAGATAGCTGAAGTCCGTGGTCTCGCGGACTTTTTGGATGTAGGCCGCGGCCAGCCGGTTTTGATAATGCAAGTTCTCCGGTGTTGATTGGATCAGGAGTTGATAGGCGGCGATCTGGTCGTCGGTTTTGAGCACCGCAAGGGGATTGGCGCCGCCGGCCTGCCCGAAGGCAGAGGCGGCGGCGAGGGCGAACGCGACTATGGATCGCATGCTATTTGGTGTCTTTCCCGCGACCGTTGGTCCCTTCCTGCTGGCTGTGCGAGAAGCCGGAATGGGGGGCGGCGTTGAACGGAAAGTGATCCAGGTTGGGAATGTCGTTGGAGTTCACGCCGTCGCCCAACGGCGGCACGTTGCCGAAACCAGGCACGAGCACGCCGGCCAGCGCGCGTAATCCGATATCCACCACGTCGTCTCCGATGCGGCGTCCTCCAAACGGCCAGCCTGCATTGTCTCCCGCTAAAGGCCCCAGCCGCTGCTGCGCCGAGAGAGGCGTCGGCGGGATGGTCAGATCAATCCGCGTGATGTCGGGAACGAAGACTCCGAGCAGATCCGTGCGCGGCGTCGGCGGAGCGGGCAAACCGAATATGCCATTCAAAATGCCACTGACGAAAAACGGATTGCCGATGAAACTCGCGAACTGCGCGTCGTTGGCGGGAAGACTACGGTTCCAATAGTCCTTCATGGGCAGTGGAATCAGGGCCTCGACGGTCAGGGGATTGCCCACGCGGTCCACCTGCACGTATTCGCCGAAATTGATGGGAGCGTTCGGGCTAGGCCGCACGGTGACGATCTGGCGGTTGGTGGAGGCCCATGCGCCGATGTGCGCGTTGGGATCTTTTGTATCTGTGGGCACGGATCCGTTAGCTGTGGCCATGCTTATGGGCATCTCCACCGCGATCAGGCTAATGTTATAGCCTGCGAAGCCATCCACGGCGGCTGGGAAGGCCGGTCCCTGGCCCGTATCGGCGCTGCCGCTCAAGACCGGCGCCGGCGGGCGGAAATTCAGAAAATCGAAGGTGGCGGCGGAGTCGAAATAGAACGCGTCGTCGCGTGGACCGGCGAACACGCGCATCCCGTTCGCCAGCGTGAAGACACTAGGCTGGCCGAGGGCCGTCTCGTAATTTGGGGTGCCTTTCGGGCCTTGATTGGGCGGCGCCACCGAAAGCCGATGGCCATTCTTGTCGGTGGTGAAATAATCGGTCTGGCCGGTTTTCATATTGCGGACCACGACCGAATATGTCTGGTAGAGCAGGATACCTGCGTTGTCGATCGATGTGATCGGTCCGAGGTAGGAGAGAAAGGTATTGTTCTCGCGGAGCGTGGTTTGGAAGGTGAAGTCGATGTTGATGTCGGGATTGCCGTCCAAGCCGCGCGAGTTGTTGATGCTGAACCTGTATAACACACTGTCGGAGAATTTGTAATAACTGGGGCCATTGTCCGGGTTCTGAAATCCTTGCGCGCTCATGCTCATGACGAGGCGGTCGGATTTGCCCGTCTCATAGCTCCGGAAAATGTAGAAATCGTTCAGATTGGCTGTTTGATCTTCGAGCAGCAGCGGTCCGTTACGGTGGCTGGCGGCGAAAAGAGCGCCGCTCAGGCAAAGAAGGGGGGCGCTGAGCCTAAGGACACGTCGATGCATTTTTCCTCCTGTTTGGGTAGCGACTACGGTAATGGATACGATAGAATCCCGTTTGCGGATTTGGGGACGAAGGCGCCACAGCCAATTTCGAATGCTGGCTTGCCTTCAGCAAAATGTCTGACGTGTAGGATTTAGTGGTGGGCGCGACAGGACTCGAACCTGTGACCTCCTGCGTGTGAAGCCTGCATCTTGCTTCTTTTGGCTCCTCGGTGCCCCTCCCGTTCTTTGGCTTTTCAACAATATAGGGAGTCTGCTCTTCGCTCAAAAGCAAGTCCCTTTGTTTCATCACCCGGCGTTTTGATACAGTTTTGATACGGTCGTGAGGCAACTGCGGTATCTGGCCGCCCACATAAGATTCGGCTGCACAGCCACACGCTGGTGCCGGGCAGCATGCCCTTCGACTCGAACTAGCGTCGCAGCCAATTCGCATTTGATCAGGCACCGTGCTGATCGAGCAAGAGTTGTGTCAAGTCGCTTTTGTTACCCCAGACCCGATGTTGCCAGGAGCACGACGAACACGGGATCGAACCCGTATCTATCCCTCGGCCGTAACTATGCGCCCAAGGGAGCGAACTCGGTTCCAAACGCTCCATCGTTTTTCGCGAATTCCTAACATTTACAACAATCTGGGGAATCTGCTTTCGCTTAAACAGCAATTCCAGCGGATATAGATGTAAGAGAGGGGGTTCGGACACAGTTTTGGCACGAAAGCGGGACCGCAATGCTCCGATACGCGCCTTTGCTGCCCTTCCGGCTTGAACTTGGTGCCCCGACCCTACCCGACCGGATGATGAGCGCAGCCCTGAAAAGGCTGGCGTCGGCGGTTCGATTCCGTCCCTGGCTACCTTGTTTTCAAAGAATTGCAAGCCCTCCGGTCGGTGGCTTCATTCCATTTCATTCCAAAACCTTGGCGCGGGCAGACTCGCTTCGTCTGAAAAGTGCCGGGCCGGAGACTGGCAGTTGGCTCTCGATTCCGCCTCTATTTTTGGGGATTGAACAATGAACGTGGGGTGACGCCCCTACCCTATCTTGGGTCAAAGTTGTCCTAAGTGAGACCAGGTCCTACTGCCGACGCCCAGCTTGGGAAGTCGAGCCTCACTTGAAAATAA
>DASQJB010000159.1:0-8293 GCA_035631295.1 Bryobacteraceae bacterium
ACTTTAGAGGTAGGGATGGGGGGCCGAATCAGAAGATGGACACGGTTCGACATCACGACCCACGCGTGGAGTTCGCAGAGCCGATCCCTGTCCGCCGCAGCCCGGATTTGCGCCGCAATCAAGTCCGCCAGTTCCGGCCGCTTCAGCCACATCGGTCCGACACGCGTCGTGTCGAGATAGCGGTCCATCCAAACGAACGCGTGGCCTGCGGAAGGATGGTTGGCGGGCGGGTACCGGCATTCGCGCAGACTGGGGTTCAGAGACCACGTAACGAACAGCACTCGATCTGCTGGCCGCCAGTGGGGAAGGCGTCGGCGGGAGATGTGCATTCACATTTTTGGTGCGGGGAATCGGGGAAATTTCTCACGCGGGGGCGGAAGCCCCCGTTGCAGGCTAAAGCCTGCTCCACCCAGGCGACTGAGGTATCTTAGATGGGATTTCTTTCTCCTTGGTTTTTGGCGGGCGTGGCGGCGGTCGGGCTGCCGGTGTGGCTGCACCTGCTCAAACGCCACAAGAGTGATCCGCGGCTGTTCCCTTCCCTCATGTTTTTCGAGCGCCGCGAGCAAAGCTCGGTGGTGCACAAGCGCCTGGATTATATCTTGCTGTTCGCGCTACGGACGCTGATGCTTGTCCTGCTCGCGCTCCTGTTCGCGAACCCCTTCATACGGCGCGCGACGCCCAAGGCCGCGGGAAAGAAGCTGGTGGTGGTGGCGGTGGATCACTCCTTCAGCATGCGGGCGGTGGAAGGCGGCCAATCGCGGCTGGACAAAGCCAAGAACGAGGCGCTGAACGTGATTTCGCAGATTCCTCCGGCGACGGCGGCGGAAGTCGTCGCGCTCGGCGGGCAGGTTGTCCCGATGACGCAGCAATCAACGGACCCCAGCGAGCTGCGAGCGGCCGTGGCGGCGATTCAGCCTTCCGACGGCCGCGCGTCTTTCGGAGAGTTGTCGCGCTTCGTTCGGGCGCTGGCCCAATCCAGCAAGATGCCGATCGATCTTCATCTGGTGAGCGATCTGCAAAAGACGGCCCTGCCTCCGGGGTTTGCGGATCTGCGGCTGGACGAAGACACCGCGCTGATTTTGCACCCGCTAGGCGGTGAGCTTCCCAATTGGACCGTGGAAAACGTAGTGGCTCCGCGTCGCGTGTACGATCCCAAACGCGTGCGGGTGCAGGCGACGGTGGCCGGCTTCGCGTCGCCCGCTTCGAAGCGGACTGTTTCGCTCGTTCTGAACGGCAAGACCGCGCAGACCAAGACCGTGGACGTTCCGGCGAATGGACGCGCCTCGGTGGAGTTTTTGGGGCTCGACGCATCCTACGGATTCAATCGCGGCGAGGTGCGGATCGATTCTGCCGACGCGCTTTCCGCCGACGACCGGTTCGTGTTTTCGGTGGAGCGCGCCGATCCGAAGAAGATCCTTTTCGTCGACGATGGGAGGCGGCCGAAAGGGCAGTACTATTTCAAGACCGCGCTCAATTCCAACACAGACGCGGCTTTCACGCTGGATACGCAGCGGCCGGAAGCCGCGGCGAGTGCCAATCTTTCGAACTTCGCGGTCGTGGTGCTGAACGATCCAGGCGTTCTTCCAGCGAGCCTGCTGGACAATTTGCAGCGCTACGTACAGGCCGGCGGTTCGATGCTGATCGTGCTCGGGCAATCCTCTGCGGCTCTCCAGAAGGTCCCCGTGACGGGCGATTCTATCGACACGACGCGTTATGCAAGCCGGGAGTCGGAGCTGTTCTTGACCGCATCCGACGTTGATACCGGACATTCGGTGCTGAAGAACGTCGAGAGATTTGAGGGAGTGCGCTTCTATCTTGTGACGCACGTGACGCCGGCAAAATCCAGAGTGCTGGCGAAGCTGAATGACGGGACGCCCCTGGTGCTGGAAAGCCAGATCGGAGGCGGGAAGGTTTTGATCTTCACGTCTCCGTTCGACAATTCGGTGAACGATTTTCCGCTAGCGCCGTCATTTGTGCCGTTCGTGCAGACATCGTCGCAATATCTGGGCGGCGGGGGCGTCGAGCAACCGGTGAACCAAAGCGTCGATTCCTACGTCGAATTGAGAACCGGCGAAGGAAAGAATGCGCCCGCGGAAGTACTGGATCAGGATGGCAAGCGCGTGCTGACCTTGGAAGAGGCTACCACCGCCGCAACTTTTCCGCTTTCGCGCGAAGGATTCTACGAAGTGAAGACAGCCAGCGGGCGGCGAAGCCTTCAGGCGGTGCATGCGGACCGCAGGGAATCGGATCTTTCGGCGATTCCGAAGGAGACGCTGGATCTGTGGAAGGGCACGGGCGCGGGCGGCTCGGCGACGGGCCAAGCGAACGCGGCGGCAGGCGGAGAGCAAAAGACGCCATGGTCTCTTTCCCCGATCCTCTTAGCCCTGTTGCTGCTTGTCGCGCTGGCGGAGTCTGCGCTAGCGAACGGATACCTGCGCGCTCCCGACGATCCTCAGGCGGAGGCGAAGACCAATCGGGCAGCCGCGAGCGCGCTGCAAGAAGTTGGACGATAACTTGCCTTCAGTTTGCCTCCTTTTCCCCTAGGGCATCGAGCGTCTTCTTCATCGCGACGATACCCTGCTCCATCATCTGACCGACAGGACCGGCCGCCTCGTCCGGGAGAAGATCCGCGATCCATGTAACTATGGTGTGGCCGTCCTCGCCCTTAAAGACCTGAGCAGACCCATTGTGATGGGTCATGAGTTCGCTTTGCACGGACCAAACCACGCGCTTGGAGTCATCGTTGACATCGACAATCAGCTCGCGAACAACCATGCCGTTGCCGAAGGTTACGATGCGCGCTCCTGGCTCGAGCCGCGTGTCTACGACGAAGCCGGGGACCAATCGCGTGTGCAAGGCGCCAATGTCGCGAAGCGCTGCCCAAACCGCGCCGACACTCGCCTTCGTTGAAATTTCTTTCCGTATCGAAGCCATGTTCGTGTGTTCTCCAATTCTGGTTAGGTCAGGGACGCCGGCGGCGTGATGCCCATCAAACGCGTATAGACCACGAGTTGGCCGTAGTGCTCCGACGTGTGTTCCACGAACGTCATGATGAGCTCTGTTGCCTTCAAATCGAGCGAGCCACGCTCCCGTAGCGCCGACGCCACATAAGCCGAGTTGCGCTTCAATGCTTCGAGGATGCTCGCCTTGGTGGAGTATGCGGCGAGTGGCAGTTCGTTGCCCGTGTCGTCGGCTTTCTTACCATTCAAGGTATCCGCAACATACTGATTCCAAAATGCGACGTGGCGGAGCACCTCGCTGAAGCTGCGAATACCAGCCCGTGGCCGTGAATCGAATTCCTTTGCCGAAATCGCTTCTGCAAGCTCCGCTATCTTCTGGGACTCCTGCTCCCATCTTTCTATCAACAAAGCCGTCATTGCTTCTACTTGCCGAACGGTTGCTGTCATTTCTACGCCTCCTTGGTATGACCGTTTACGGTCCCACTGGGCTGCGATCTCTTTGTTCCGCAGCACATTATCGTTTGTAACGCTCGGAGGAGGTGGAATTCTTGGCGAAAATTGCGGTCGGAATGGCGGTTTAGCGGGCGGTCGCCGTATGCGAGCTCTGGCGCTAGAAGAAGGGCTTTGCGGGTAAACGCCTTGCCTCCTCATCCGTCCATTTTGTTGGTATTGTTGTTAGTAGCGTTGGCGGAGCGACGGAAAGAGGCGGCATGAACACACGCGAGCAACTCAACCATTATTTACAAGGGTTGGAAAAGCGCCTGCGATGGCTGGCGGTCACCAAGGGAGCAGCGGTGGCCTTGGGGGTAGCGCTGGGAGCGACACTGGCGCTGGTGCTGATCACCAACGCGCTGGCCTTTTCCGAATCCAGCATGACGGTGGCGCGCGTGATCTTGTTCCTGGCCGTGGCGGTGGCGCTGGGCTATGCGCTCGTGATTCCGCTGACACGGTTGAACCGGCGGCGCACGGCGGGCCGCGCCGAGCGCGCGTTCCCGCAGTTTGAAGAGCGTCTGCTCACTTACGTCGAGCGCGCCGATTCGAGCGATCCCATGCTCGAGTTGCTGGCCGACGACACCCATTCGATCGCCAGGCAGACGCAGCCGGAATCCGTGGCTCCGCGGAAATCGATCTTCGCGTTGGCGACCGGCGCGGGGGCGGCGGGCGCGGTGCTGCTTTGGATGATCCTCGCGGGGCCGGGCTTTTTGGGTTATGGTGCGTCCCTGCTGTGGGCGGGCGCGCCGAAGAACGGGACCGGCGCGGCCTATTACGACATTCAAGTGGAGCCGGGCAACAAGCTCGTGAAGCGGAGAGCGGATCAGTTGATCAGCGCGACGCTTTCGGGCTTCCAGGCGCCGCAAGTGCGGTTTTTCGCTCGATACAAGAGCTCGTCGAAGTGGGAAGAGGCGACGATGATTCCGCGCGGCGGCAGCTCGGCGTATGAGTTTTTGCTGCCCTCGATTTCCGAGCCTGTGCAGTACTACGTGGAAGCTGCGGGCGTGAAATCGAAGACCTATCAGCTCGACGTGGTTGATTTGCCCGCGATCACTCATATCAAGGTGACCTATCATTTGCCGTCGTGGCTGGGTATTCCCGATCAAACCGAGGATCCCGGCGGGGATCTCCACGCCGTGGTGGGAACCGTAGCCGAGCTTCAAGTGACCACCGACAAGCCGCTGAAGAACGGCGCCGTGGAAATGGAAGACGGCTCGCGGGTCAATTTGGAATCGGGTGCGAACGGAACGCTGATCGCGAAACTGCCGGTGCAGAAAGACGGCGCGTATCATTTTGCCGGAATTGAGCAGGGGCAGAGCGTGCGCTTGAGCGAAGATTATTTCATCGAAGCGCAGCAGGATCAGGCGCCCAGCGTCAAGATCATCCATCCTGGGGGTGACGCCAAGGTGCTGCCGGTGGAAGAGGTCACCATCGAAGTGCAGGCGGAAGACGATTTTGCGCTTCAGACGATGGAGCTGCACTATTCGGTGAACGGCGCGCCCGAGAAGACGGTTTCGCTGTTGCCGAATCGGGGCGTGAAGGCGGCGGAGGGGCGGTATATGCTGTCGCTCGAAGATTACAAAATGCAGCCTGGCGACATCGTGAGCCTTTACGCAGTAGCGAAGGACGCGCGCGAGACGTCGCGGAGCGATGTAGTCTTCGTCGACGCGCTGCCTTATGAGCGCAACTATACGCAATCGCAGGCTGGCGGAGGCGGGGGCGGCGGAGGAATGGGCGGCGGGATGCAGGATCTGGAAGAAGTGGTGCGCCGCGAGAAACAGATCATAGCCTCCACGCACAACATCATCGGCGGCGGCGCAAAAGGGAAGGACGCCACTGCGGACAACGGGCGTTACTTGTCGGAGACCCAGAGAGCGTTGCAGAAGCAGGCGGAATCGATGGCGGGCCGCACGACCGCGCGCGAGCTGGCCGGGTTGAACCAGGAGTTCCAGTCGTTCACCAAGGAGTTGCAGGAAGCGGCGGGCGAGATGAATTCGGCTGCCGACCAATTGAAGGGGCTCAAGTGGCAAGATGCGATTCAGCCTGAAGAAAAGGCGTTGCAGCACCTGAATCGCGCGGTGGCCACCATGCGCGATATTCAGGTGGCGTTCGGGAATGGCGGCGGAGGCGGGGGCGGGGGCGGCGCGAGCGCTGGCCGCGATCTGGCCAATCTGTTCGACCTCGAACTGGATACGGAGAAGAACCAGTACGAACAGGCGCAGCAAGCTTCGACTGCCGAGCAGCGGCAGAAGGAAATCGACGACGCCATGCGAAAGCTGGATGAGTTGGCGCGGCGGCAGCAGGAACTGGCCAACAATCAGCGTAACAACAAACAACAGGACATTAATAATCGCTGGCAGCAGGAACAGTTGCGGCGCCAGGCGGAAGAGCTTCAGAAGCAGCTCGAGCGGCTCCAGCAACAACAGCAGAGTCAGTTGTCGCGCAGCGGGCAGCAGGGTCAATCCGGCCAAAGCGGACAGTCCGGCCAGAGTGGGCAGTCCGGCCAAAGCGGGCAGTCTGGTCAGTCAGGACGTTCCGGACAGAGCGCCAGCGCGCAACAGTTGCAGCGGCAGATCGATCAGTTGAAGCAGATCCAGCAGGACATGGCGACTGCGCAGAAGAATGCGCAGCAAGGCGGCGATCCGGCGCAGGCGGAAGCGGCAGCAAGGCGCGCGGCCGAGCGGCTGAACGAGATGAGGGACAGCCTGGCGCGCGGCCGGCAGCAGGATGCCGCGGCGCAGTTGACCGACCTGGCGGAGCGGGCCAACAAGCTCGACGCCGAACAGCACGAAATCGAAGGCCGGATGAAGCAGGCCTTCGGCGATCCTTATTCGGCCGATCCCCGGCAGCGGAATCCGCAGGGCGCTCCTTCGCGGCAGTCCGTGGAAGACATGGCCAAGGAGAAGGAGAAGATGGCCGGGGAGCTGGGCGAAATACAGAAGGAAGTCCAGCAGCAGGCTCGCAATCTGGCTGGGGCGCAGCCGCAAGCTTCGACGCGGCTACGCGAAGGCTTGAGCGCGATTCAGCAGAACGAAGCGCAGCAGCGCATGAAGGATGCAGCAGGATGGCTGCGGAACGGACAGGGGCGGTACATCACCAATCGCGAGGCGCCGGTGACGCAGGCGCTGGACGGATTGAAGGACAGCCTTCAGCGGGCACAGCAGGCCTTGGGCGGCAACTCGCAGGAGCAGGCGCGCAACGACACGGAGCGCCAGCTTCAAAACATCGAGCGCTTCCGCGCCCAATTGCAGAATTACTCCCAGGGGGGGAAGAACGGCCAGCAGCCGGGCAATCAAAGCGGCCAAGGAAACCAGAATGGCCAGCAAAACGGAAATGGCCAGCAGCCAGGCCAGGGCAATCAAGGCGGCAACCAGGGCGGTCAGCGTAATGGCGCAGGCCCTAACGGCGGCGTCAATGGCGGCTACATCGGTCCCAATGGCGGCGCCTACGTCGGCCCCTACTACAACGGCACGTATGATCCGCGGCTAGGAGTAAATCGCCAGTATCCTCGCGGCATTTACGACGTGCCGGATGAGCGCAATGTCCCGCCCGGTCAAGTGGGCCGCGACTTCCAACGCCAGCTTCAGGACCTCCGGCAGATGTATAAGGACGATCCCAACGTCTCCAAGCAGATTGCCGAGATGCAGGCCGAGCTGGACAAGATGCAGATTGGCGACATCGCTTCGCCGGAGCTGGCGCAGCGCATCAGCCGGACGATTCTTCCGCAGCTTGAGACGCTCGAGGTGCAGTTGCGGCGCGATATGGAAGAAAAGGGCACGGGTCAGGCTCGCAGCGCCGCGAGCGGTAAGATTCCGGACGGCTACGGCGAGGCTTGGTCGGAGTACACGCGAAAGCTCGCGAGCGGCAAATAGAATCTCCCGCGAACGCGGAAAGTTCGTTAAGTCCAGCCAGCTTAGGAGAACTCCATGACTCCGCAATCGGACGCGCTGGTCTTCTTCGGGGCTACCGGCGACCTGGCGTATAAGGACATCTTCCCCGCGCTCCAGGCGATGACGCGGCACGGTCATCTGAAGATCCCGGTGATCGGCGTGGCCAAGTCCGGTTGGAGCCTGGATCAGTTCCGAGCCCGCGCCAAAGACAGCCTGGAGAAACACGGCGGCGTAGATCCCCATGCGTTTGCGAAGCTGCTGGAACACCTTTCTTACATCGACGCCGATTACCGGGACCCGAAAAGCTACGATCTGATTCGCCAAGCCCTCGGAAGCGTGTCGCAACCACTGCACTATCTGGCGATACCGCCGAGCCTGTTCGAAACCGTGGCAGGCGGACTAGCGAAAGTAGGGGCGGCGCGGAATGCGCGTGTAGTAGTGGAAAAGCCGTTTGGGCGCGATGTGAAGGACGCGCAAAAGCTGAACGATACTTTGCGCCAGTACTTTCCCGAATCCGCGATTTTCCGCATCGACCATTATCTGGGCAAAGAGCCGGTGCAGAACCTGTTGTATTTCCGTTTCGCGAATTCGCTGCTGGAGCCGGTCTGGAATCGCAATTATGTGCGGGCGGTGCAGATCACGATGGCGGAAGAATTCGGAGTGGGCGCGCGAGGGCAATTATACGAGGAGCTCGGCGCGATTCGGGACGTGGTGCAAAACCATTTGTTGCAGGTGACGGCGTTGCTGGCGATGGATCCGCCGGTGACGAACGACAGCGAATCGTTCCGAGATGAAAAGGCCCGAATCTTACGGGCGATGCGGCCGCTCGATCCGGCCGAATGCGTGCGTGGCCAGTATCGCGGCTACCGCGAGGAGCCGGGGGTGAACCCGGCGTCGCAAGTGGAGACGTTCGCTGCGCTCCGTCTGCATATCGATAGCTGGCGCTGGAGC
>DASQJB010000160.1:0-9721 GCA_035631295.1 Bryobacteraceae bacterium
CCGACGCGTGCATCTACAGAACAGCGCGCTAGGCGCGGTGTCTTCATGAGAATTTGTGGATCAAGGCGGGCGGTTTGGTCCCTCCGGATTTCGGAGGCCGCATTCGCAGCTTTCAAATAGTGAAAGAGCTCGCGCGCCGGCACGAAGTTACGCTGGTCACGTACTATCCGCGGCAGGCCCGCGACCAACATCCAACGCTTGCGCCTCTGTTCGCCAGCCTGGTCCTTGTGCCGCTGGACCTCCCCAAATCGTTCACCATCGACGGAGTCTGGAATTACGCGAAGCTCTTGTTCTCCGAACATGCGTACTCGATTCAGAAGAACTACCGGCCAGAGCTGAGACGCGCCATCGCATCGCTTTTCCAAAGGGAGACGTTCGATACGATCGTTTGCGATTTCATCCATCCGGCCGGCCTCTTGGATTGGCGCGGTAAAAACCCCGATTGTTCTGTTCATGCATAACGTGGAAGCGGAGGTGTGGGACCGGCATCGTAAGGTCGCCCGGAGCTGGATGTGGAAGATCGCCAGTTATCTGGAGTGGAAGGCGCTAACTCGCGATGAAAAGCGATACATCATGGCGGCCGATTATGTTGTGGCGGTCTCCGAAAGGAATAAGGAATCCTTTGCCCGCTATGTCCACCTGTCCGCGATCAGCGCCATCGGCACCGGCGTCGATTCCGAGTATTTCAGCCCAGCGCCGGAGGCTGAACAAGCTGGCCATCTCGTGTTCACGGGCGCTATGGACTGGGCGCCCAACGAGGACGCCATCGACTGGTATTCGCGCGATATTTTGCCCCTGATACGGAAGGAATATCCGGACGTGGTGACGTGGGTTGTGGGAAGAAATCCCATTTCTTCCGTGCGTGCGCTGGAACGCGCGATTCCAAGTCTCCACATCACGGGCAGAGTGGATGACATCCGGCCATATTTGAATAGAGCCTCCGTCTAAATCACTCCCATGCGGAGCGGAAGTGGAACCAGGCTGAAAGTATTTGAAGCGATCGCCAGCGGAAAGGCGATCGCGTCGACATCCATCGGCGCCGAGGGGTTGCCGGTCCAGCATGAGAAGAACATTCTGCTCGCGGAAACGCCGCAGGAATTCGCCCGCCAGTGTGTGCGGTTGCTTCGCGATCCGGACCTCAGACGGAGTCTCGGAGGCGCCGCGCGTCGCCTGGTGGAAGAGAAATATAGCTGGGCGCGGGTGGTGGATGATTTCGAAGGAATCGTGCGAAGCCTGGCCGAACGTCGCGGCGCGCCCCGCGCAGCGGCTGCACGCTAGACCCTATGTGTGGAATCGCTGGTCATGTGAATGTGTCAGGCGAGGCCGAGGCTGATACCGGGCCGCACATCGAGAGAATGGCGGACGTGATCCGCCATCGCGGGCCGGACGGATCCGGGTTCTACCGCGACTTGTACGCGGTCCTTGGCCATCGCCGGTTAAGCATCATCGATCTTTCTTTGGGCAGCCAGCCCATGGCCAATGAAGACGAGACGCTGTGGATCGTCTACAACGGCGAGATCTTTAATCATGCGTCGTTGCGGCCGCCGCTGGAGGCGGCGGGCCACCGCTACCGCACTCACTGCGATACGGAAACCATCCTTCATTCCTTTGAACAGCACGGTCCCGCGAGCGTAGAACAGTTCCGCGGCATGTTCGCCTTTGCTCTTTGGGACAAGCGGCAACGGACGCTATTTTGCGCGCGGGACCGTCTCGGCATCAAGCCCTTTTATTACTATTGGGACGGCAAACTATTCGCCTTTGCTTCGGAAATCAAGGCGCTGCTGGAGCACCCCTCGATCTCGCCGCATTTCGAAGATTTGTTGCTTTCGGAATATCTGGCTTTCGGTTATACAATCGGCGAGCGAACGCTATTTCGCGGAATTCGCAAGTTGATGCCGGGCCATTGGCTGCGGCTCGATCTGGGTCAAGGGGCGGAGCCGCCGCGCTTTGAAATCCGCCAGTATTGGGAGGTTCCCGCGCCTCAGCCGGAAGAACCTCACGACGAAGCAGATTGGATTCAAGAATGCCGCAGGCGATTGGAAGAGACCGTTCGCATGCGGCTAATGAGCGACGTGCCGCTGGGAATGTTCTTAAGCGGCGGCGTCGATTCCAGCGCCATCGCCGCGCTGATGAAGCGAATTACTCCGGGTCCCGTCAAGACGTTCGCCGTCGGATATGGCGAGGAGAAATTCAGCGAGCTTTCGTTCGCCCGGCGCGTCGCTCAACATATCGGCACGGAACATCATGAAGTGCGCATCGGAATGGCGGAGTTTCAATACTCTCCCGAGCCTGGTGTGGCACGAGGATGAACCGATCGCATGGCCCTCCAGCGTCTCGCTGTATTACGTGTCGCGCCTGGCGTCGGAGCAGGTGAAGGTCGTGCTGACGGGCGAGGGGAGTGACGAATTATTCGGCGGCTATGCCCGCTATGGAGCCACGCTGCGTAATCAGCGCTGGATGCGCTGGTATGGGGTCGTCCCCGCGCGGTTAGAGACAGCGTGCGAAAATCGATTGCTACGTCGACTTGCTCTCCGGCGAAACTCGCCGGAAGATCCAGCACACTCCGCTCGGCCGCGAGGACTGCGTTCAGTCGCTCTTTCTCGATAATTTCTATAGCGCGTTTTCCGTATCAGACCTATCTCGAGCGCTGGGAGCAGCGGGCGTCGTCGAGTCCGTTGGCGCGAATGCTGTTCGCCGATCAGAAGACCTATTTGGTGGAGCTGCTCATGAAGCAGGATCAGATCAGCATGGCGGCATCGATTGAGAGCCGCGTGCCTTTCCTCGATCACCCCTTTCGTGGAATTCGCGGCGCAGGTCCCAGACGAACTCAAGATTCGCGGCCGCCAGGCCAAGTACATATTGAAGAAAGCCGTGGCTGATCTGCTGCCCGCCGACATCATCTACCGCCGGAAAACGGGCTTTCCGACGCCTATCCGCCAATGGCTTCGGGGAGACGACGCGGCGGGACTCTTCACGCGACTACGCGACCCAACGGCCTTCTGGCGGCATACGCCGACCCCGATGCGGTCGAGCAACTGATCGCACGCCATCAGCAGGGGCTCGAGGACGCCACCGATCGTCTTTGGCGGTTGATGAATCTTCAACTCTGGGGCGAAATCTTCGTGCTCGGTAAACACGGCCGTAACAAACCGGAGGAGCGCGCCCCGCTGGTGGTGGCAGTTTGAGAGTGACGGTAATCCGTCCGTAAGCTCGACCCCGCCCTCACGGGCGGGGCTGAAAATCGGCGGTACTCCGAGAAAAAATGAGGTTTATGGTTTTACCGCGCGGAATGGTCCGCAGCCTGGAAGGATCTCTTCCGGGTCGTGAACCTTCGCTACATGGTTGACAATGATTGGAGCGGCGATGGGGCGATATTTTTCTGGATGACGCTATCAGATGAAGATTCCGTACTGTAAGCTTTCGAAGCCAATCCGAGCAGGCGAGGCTTAAAGAAGAAGTCTTCGGTTGAGGATGGCTTACCATGACGACTTGATTAAACACGCGACTCTGTTGTCCGATCTCAATCCGGACCCGGATGAGCTGCGGCAGGGGGATCTCCCGGGAATATCTGCTTGACCTGCTCGGGACCAGGTAACGGGCGGCGAGGTTTGGCCTCTGCTCGTGCTCGATAAGCATGATCGTAACAAACCGGAGCGCGCCCCGCTGGTTGCGGCTGTTTGACAAATAAAATGAAACATTTTGAGGGCTGAAGCGTAATAACAACAGTCCGTCATTGTCCCCGGAGGTTCAACATGACGCGAGTTTTGGCAGAAATTACCGTCGTTGCGCTCTTTTCGGGAGCCGCAATCGGCCAAGACGGCCAAGCGCCTCCTCCCGCGTTTGATTTAGCGGACGTTCACGCAAGCCCGCGCGTTACCAATCCATACATGCGCGGTGGCGTGCTGCGCGGCAGCCGATATGAAGTGCGTACGGCGAGCCTAGTGGATTTGATTGCATCTGCCTACTCCGTGGACGGAGCCAAAGTGCAAGGCGGTCCGAGCTGGCTGGACACGGACCGCTTCGACATCATCGCCAAAGCTCCCGCCAATACGCCTCCGGAAATCGTCAAGGTAATGCTGCAAACACTGCTCGCGGACCGTTTCAAGCTGAAGGTTCATAAGGACACAAAGCCCATGCCGGTGTTTGTGTTGTCGATGGGAAAGGGCAAGCCAAAGCTGAAGGAGTCGGACGGCGATGGCCCTGGCGGCTGCAAAGGCGTGCCGCAGAATCCCCAGCCGGGGACAATTCCCTACAACGTGGTCGCCTGCCATAACCAGACTACGGAGCAAATCGCCGAAGATCTCCGCAACATGGCGGGCGGCTATTTGACCGATCCCGTGGTGGATCAGACAGGACTGAAGGGAAACTGGGACTTCGAAATCAAATGGACAGGACGTGGCGCGCTCGCCGCCGCCGGCGCCGACGGGATCAGCATCTTCGATGCGGTGGATAAACAACTCGGGTTGAAATTAGAGCCGCAAAAAACTCCCTTGGCGGTGATCGTTGTGGACAGCGTGAATCAGGCGCCCACCGCGAATGCGCCAGGCGTGACTGCTGCCCTGCCGCCGCGCCCTCCGGCCGAATTTGAAGTGGCCACGGTCCGGCCCAGCAAACCGGACGCCACTAATCAGCGGGGGAGGCTCGAACACGGCCGGGTGGATATTGAAAATTTCCCGCTTAAGCAACTGATCCTGATCGCTTGGGACCTCAATGCCGACGAACTGCTAGCCGGAGCGCCGAAGTTCTTGGACTCGGTTCGCTATGACATCACCGCCCAAGCGCCGCCTCCGCCGCCCGGAACGGAAGTCGATATCGACGATCTGCGGCTGATGGTTCGGGCTCTTCTCGCCGACCGCTTCAATCTCAAAACCCATATGGAAGAGCGGCCAGTCGACGGATATGTGCTTTCCGGGAACAAGCCGAAAATGCAAAAAGCCGATCCTTCAAACCGGACCGGATGTAAAGAGGGTCCCGGACCGGATGGAAAGGACCCGCGCATCGCGAATCCCGTGCTCAACCGGCTGATCACCTGCCAGAACATGACTATGACGCAGTTGGCGGAACAGCTTCCCAACCTCGCGGGCGGCTATGCGCACGTTACCGTATTGGATACGACGGGCTTGACGGACGCCTACGATTTCACTCTGAGCTTCAGCGCCATCGGTCTGGTCCGCAACGGCGGCGTCCCCGGCCGAGGAGAGGGCGCACAAGCAACAACAGAGGCTGCAGATCCCAACGGCGCGCTCCCTCTTCCTGATGCGGTCAGCAAGCAGCTCGGGCTGAAGCTGGAGCTGAAAAAGCGGCCCATGCAGGTCCTGGTGATCGATCACATCGACGAAAAACCAACGGAGAATTGAAGCCTCATTGAGCCGGGTCCATGACGACTCTCTGGCAAGACATCTTCTACGGCTTCCGGGTGCTTATGAAAAAGCCCGGGTTCGCCATCGTCGCGGCGTTGTCGCTAGCGCTCGGCATCGGGGCGAACACCGTCATCTTCACGCTCATCGACACCACTCTTCTGCGCCCGCTGCCCTATCCGGACGCCGGCCGTTTGGCGATGATCTGGTCGGTCCCGCTCGACCACCCGGATCAGCTCAACGGCGTCCGCGCCTATAACTACCTCACGTTCCAACAACGGGCACAATCGTTTGAAGCGATGGGCGGCGTGCGAACGAATGTCTGCAACATCGGGGCGGATCAGCATGGCCAGCCGCCGGAGCGGGTCGACTGCGAAAACTTCACGCCATCGATGTTTCAGGCGCTCGGCGTGAAGCCAGTGCTCGGGCGGGTGTTGGCAGAAGATGAGAATCCCGTCGACGTCACCGCGCGCGTGCTGCTCATTAGCTCCCGCTTCTGGCAGCGCCGCTTTAATGGCGACCGCAACGTGGTTGGGCAAACTCTGCGCGTGGACGGCTTGGACAAAACCATTGTCGGCGTGATGCCTCCGAATTTCTTCGTATTCGACGACCAGGCCGATTTTTGGACACCCCTCAACTGGACCCGCACGGAGATGCAGAGCACTCAATACAACGTGGGCCTGGTGGCGCGCCTGAAGCCCGGCGTTTCTCTAAAGCAAGCGCAAGCGGAGATGAAGGCGCTGGCGGCGCAGCAGGCTGCCTCAGACCCGGGCCGCAACAAGAACTGGGGCGCGGTAGTGCAGCCGATGACGGAATCGCTCTATGGCCAGTTGCGCTCGCCGCTGCTGCTGCTTCAGGGGGCGGTTGGCATCGTGCTGCTGATCGGCTGCGCCAACGTGGCCGGTTTGCTGCTGGCGCGCGCGGCGTCACGCCGGACAGAAATCGCCGTGCGCACAGCGATTGGCGCAGGCCGTTGGAGGATCGTTCGCCAGTTGGTGATCGAGAGTCTGCCGCTGTCTTTGGTCGGCGGGCTGGTGGGAGTCGCTCTCGCCTGGGGAGGTCTGCGGTTGTTCGTGGCCGCTGCTCCGCCCGGCTTTCCCCGGCTGAATGAACTCTCGCTCGACCTCCCGGTTTTAGGTTTTACGGCCGTCGTCTCGCTCCTCACAACCGCGCTATTTGGAATGGCGCCGGCGATTCAAGCTTCGAATCCTGACCTCGTAAGCTCGCTCAAGGAGAGCGGTCGGAGCGGAACCGAAGGCGCTGCCCGCCAGCATCTCCGCAGCGCTTTGGTCGCGCTCCAGATCGCCATGGCGCTGGTGCTGTTGATCGGCGCAGGGTTGATGATCAACAGCTTCATGCGGATTCAAAACAACTCTCTCGGCGCTGATCCGAAGAATCTGCTGACGTTCGATTTTCGGTTCTCGCGCGACGAAGCCATCAAGCCTTACGGAAGATATCGCAACGCCGGGTTGTGGGACATCAACCCGCAAACCTCGCTGACCTTTCAACGTGTCTACGAGCGGATTCAAAACCTCCCTGGTGTGATTTCGGCCGCTGGAGCAGGCACGCCGCCGCTGGCCGGAGCGCTCGGAATGGGCTTTCTCATCGAAGGACGTCCCGCGCCGCCGCCGGACGCCAACGGTCAGCCGAGCCAAACCGCTAGTTACATCGCCGTCACGCCCAACTACTTCGCTACTTTGCGAACGCCTATTCTCGAAGGCCGCGAATTTAACGACCGCGACACAGCTTCCGCGCCGTTCGTAGTAGTGATCAATCAGACCTTGGCCAAGCGATTCTGGCCGGGCGAAAGCGCCCTCGGCAAACGCCTTCGGATGGACTACGTGCCCGACGAACCCTTGCGCGAGGTGGTGGGTGTGGCCGCCGATATTCGTATGAGCCGGCAACAGCGTCAAATCCAGCCTGCCATCTACGTCCCCTACCTTCAACAGACGCCACGTTGGATGGGGGCCGGCTATTCCATGCGCGCCGGAATGTTCTTCGTGCTGCGCACTAAGAGCAATCCGATGAGTTTAGCCGCCAGCCTGCGCCAAGCCGTGGCCGAAGTCGATCCCAATAAGCCAGTGGCCAACATCCAGACCGTAGAGAAAAATCTGGATAATCAGGTGCAGTACGTCCGGCTGTATGTTTTGTTGTTGGGCATTTTCGGAGGAATTGCGGCCGGACTCGCTGCCATTGGCATCTATAGCGTGATGGCGTATTCGGTGGCGGAGCGCACGCGCGAGATCGGCATCCGTATGGCGCTGGGTGCGGGCGCCGGCGACATCTTGCGCCTCGTGGCGATCAACGCCTCGATCCTGCTCTCCATCGGCTTGATCCTGGGGCTGGCGGGCTCCTTCGCGCTCACCCGCTATTTGAAGTCGGCGCTCTATGAAGTCACCGCCACCGACCCATCCACCTTCATCGCGGTCTCGGTTCTATTGGCGTGCGTGACGGCGATCGCCTGTCTGGCGCCCACTCGGCGCGCCGTTTCGGTGGATCCGACGGTGGCGTTGCGGTACGAATAGCGTCTGTCATCTCAGAATTGCAATTAGGTCATGCGCAAGCGGCCAAAGGTGAATAAAGCAGCGGTCTATAGCGATGCCGAGCTCCTTGGCGGAGTGCGGTTTTCCGGGGAACACGCGTGTTTTTCCAAACCCTGATCGACTATGTAGAGACCGGTCATCCGCTATCCGGTTTCTTGAGCGATTTTCCCAAGGTTACCCGTAAGCAGGGGCTGGCAGCGCTAGATCAGGCGAAGGAAGCATTGCTTGCGAGTACGCGTGTGCTTGACGATGGCTTCGGAATTGCGCAGGCGCCAGTTCAGACCGCTCCCTCACGGTCGCGGCTCGGAATGGGCGCTTGCATTTACAGCCGGTAGCAGAGCCCGCGACTGTGAGGGAGCGATCAACTGACGAGCTCGGGGCTAACTTACAGCCACGTCTGAAATAATTGCGGTACCGCATCGCGATCTGCGTTCTCCTTGTGACGCTGCTGGAGGTCTCAGCGGGGGCGCAAATCCCCGCCGGCCTGCGGTTTGAAATCGCATCGCTCAAGCCCAGCAATGGGAACGCTCAGGGCGGCGGAATTCGTCCGGCTCCGGGCGGCGAACGGTATGAGGCTCGCAACTGTCCGATCAAGCTGATGATCTAGGTGGCTTACGGACTGAAAGCCGAGCAGATCGTGGGCGGACCATCGTGGTTGGATACCGACCGCTTCGACATGGAGGCGAAGGCCGAGAAGCCTTCCACCGTCGACGAACTTCACGTCATGTTGATGAACATGCTTGTGGATCGGCTCCGGCTGAAGTTCCACCGCGAAAAGAGGGAGATGCCGATCTATACCCTCTCGGTGGATAAAGGCGGGGCGAGGCTAAAGCGGCACGAAGCCGCGAATGCTGGCGACCCCTGGATCGACCAGACGATGGAAAAATCCTTCACGTGAAGATGGCGGCGACTGCAGTGACAATGGAATACTTCGCGTTCCGCTTGTCCGTGGTGGCCATGGATAGGCCCGTAGTCGATCTTACGCACCTGCCCGGCGGATACGATTTCAATCTTGAGTACACCCAGGATTTGCCGCTCGGATTTCCCCCGGGTGGAATAGTCAACGGAGAAGAGCCGGACACGTCGGGTCCCACCGTTTTCGCCGCCGTGATGCAGCAATTGGGCCTGCAGTTGAAAGCACAAAGAGGCTTTGCAGATGTTATCGTCATCGATCGCGTAGAGAGGCCGTCCGCCGATTAGGTCGAGTTTGTCTGTTGACTGCTCCCTCGTAGTCGCGGCTGTGTAACTGGCTGTAAATGCAAGCGCCCATTCCGAGCCGACCGCCAGGAGTGCACCATGGCCCTGCGGGCCGCCCAAGGGAATGAAGACGCACGTGAGACACGCCCCTGGGCCTTTGAGGGGCCCCGGCCTCGGTGGTCAATCGAGGAGGCGGCCTGGGTGGGAGGCCGCCGCAGGCCACGGGCCTGCCCCACAAAGCAGCGGAGCCGCAGCCAAACGCCGGGCAAAGCCCGGCGTTTGGCTAAAAGCCAGGCCCCACCAAATGCGACGCTGCGCGCGAAGAGAGCTTCAAGCCGACGACGTCGCGATAAAACGTCGCGGAGCGCGTGGACAGTGAGCTACTTGGCAGGGGGATTGACTACCGTCTTAGCCACAGCCTGATTTTCGAAATCGTCCTGCACGCGCATTGCAATCGTAGTTTCGGCCTGAAGAGGAGGCAGTGAGATGCGGTATTCGTGCTCTTTGGAGTCGGTGAGGCGGGAGACCGGCTCCACGACGATCCAGTCGCCGCCGTTGATGGAATATTCGGCTTTGCCGAGGATGCTCAGGGCGTCTTTGGCGCGAAATTGCACCACGGATCCC
>DASQJB010000161.1:0-11997 GCA_035631295.1 Bryobacteraceae bacterium
CCGTCCCGGGATTGGTGGGCAAGGTCTTGACCTCGGCGGGATGAAGCTCATTGTTCTCCGAGGCGCTCTGTTCCACGGGCGGCGCGGATTCCCGCACATCGACGCTTTCGGTGTGCATCTTCGGATTGACGATGACCCGGATTTCGGAATTCAGGGCGTTCGTGAGCTCCACGGTTTTGGTGACGGGATCGAATCCGTCGGCCTCGACGGTCACTGTCCAAGTCCCGCAAGGGATCTTCTCGAAATCGGCCAGTCCGGTGACCTCCGTCGAGCGAGGATCGAGCGCCGCGGCTTCCGACTTTAGGCGGACGATTGCGCCGGGGACGGGGCTTTCCTGCGAATCGATTACGATGGCGCGTAGTTCGCCTGAGACGCAGGTTTGTGCGCGCAGAACTCCAGCCGCCAGCAGAAGTGCCAGCGCCAACACGGGCCGAAGCGTGGCTAGGGGCGACTTCGGCAAATTCACTCCGACGCCTGAGTGTAACGAGCTTTGCTCAAGAAGACAAGGATAAAATTACTGGCCTAGCGGGTCCCAAACGGGCCGGAGATCCAGGACGAAGCCTTCAACAGGGTCTTCGCCTTCGAGGGATTCGAGGCCCGCGCACACTTCCGGCTCCTGGCGAGGGCGATAGATCTCAACGATGCGGCTTTCGGGGTCGATCAGCCATCCCAGCCGGACGCCGTTGGTGATCCATTCGTCCATCTTTTTCCGAAGAACGCGAAGACGGTCCGTTTCGGACTTCAACTCGATTACGAAGTCCGGAGCCAGGCGCCAGAATCCCCTCCGGCTCTCGAGCTGGCGGATTCTGCTCTTTGCAACCCAGGCAGCGTCGGCCTCGCGGTATTGGGCAGGACGAAGCTACCGGACGAATCGATGACGACGCCACAAGAGTCCCCTTCCGCCCAATTCGCTAATTGTCTTGTGATCGCGCTGTTTGGCGCAGCGGTCATGCTAAAAGCGGCGGGCATTAGAATGAGTTCCCCCTCGGCCGACAACTCAATCCTCAGATCTTCGTGCTCGGAGCAGAACTCTTCGAACTCCTCATCCGTCATTGGACCCGCAGTCAATGTAGCGGGAAGCATCGTATCCTCAATCACGAACGCCATGACCTGATTTTAGCCCGCTACCGCTGGAACTTCACGCCTTCTTTCAGGTATCGCTCGTATTCGAGAACGTCGCGGTTGTCCTCCGCGCAAATGTACTCGCGCAAGCGAGTGCCCTCACGAAGCATCAGGCTGGACTTGTACGTCCAAGGCTTCGTGAAGACCTTGGGATCCTCCATCACGGCTTCGTAATCGATGCGGTCTTTGTCCACGCGCGTATAGCGCTCCGTGATATGCAGGGCCTCGCTGTGGAAGGTTCCCGCTCCCACCAGCCAGGTCCGGTCGTTCAAGCCGGTGATGTCCGCCACAAGCGTGTCTCCTTCCCAATGCCCGACCGAGTTGCCCAGGTAGCTCGGCTCGATATCGTCGGGATGCTTGGCGTTCAGCGGGATCACGCGAAACACGTTGGTGTACTCGTAGAGAATCACGATCTGCGAGGGCGTCTGCACGATCTGCATGGGAAACAGCCCGATGGAATGCAAGCGTGGAATCCCCGCTGGAAGACATCGGGCCGTCGGATCGTCGATATCCCGGTTGTTGAAGGACTCCAGCACTTTCTTCGCGGCCCAAGGCTGATAAGGCGCTGGGGCGGCCGTTTGGCGATCGGTGGAGGCAGGCGCCGCGGGCGCGTTTGGATTAGCGCCGGTGCCGCCCACGCCGGTTCCCGTATTCGCCTCTTCCCACGAGCCGCGCTGCGTGCTGTTGGCCTGCCAGATTCCAGTGAGGTCCGGCTTCCCATTCGAGGCGCGGGGCGCGGCGGATTTCGCCGCGGCCGGTTTGCGCGGCGTTTGCGCGCTTTGGGCAGCAAGATTCAGGACAGCGAGAGCAGACAACAGAAGAGGCTTCATGGCGCTCACTGTGCATCCACCACTGGCCGCGCTCCGCCGTCACCTGTTCCGGCGGGAGGGCCGAAGAACAGTTTTTTACCATCCTGGAGTGTGACCTGGCGCGCGTGCGCCCAGTTGGTGCCGTCGCGGGCGCGCCACGCGAAGACCGTGATCTTGTCGCCTTGCTTGATCGTCACGTCGCGCTTCCATCCCGTCCGATAGAGAACGTTGGGAGGATAGCCTTCAAACTTCCAGTTGGCGACGTTGCCTTTGTCGTCCGTCACGTCCATGTAGAAATAGCTGTGCGGATTCATCCAGTCGATTTTGGTGATGACGCCCGTGAGGGTGATGGGCTGATTGGCGTCGTACTCGGCGCCGAAAGAGTGATGCGCCGGCAGCGGCGGCGCCAGCGGGAGCATCCCCAAAACGAATATCGCGCTTCGATTTCCCATAAGACCGCCCTACAGTATACAGCGGTAGGGATTCCCTCCCAAGCGCTCCCACGGCGAACCACGGTGAAGCTTGCTTCGACAAACATTCTGCACGAGCGTTCGCGCTAAATTTGGGCGTTTCGTCGTGGCGCAGGCACTCGTGCCTGCCGTCTCGACACTCGTGTCGAGACCTGCGGAATCAACAGCTTAAATGCCGCTAAAGACGTCTTTGCAAACGGTCGACGCCCTAGGATGGGAACGCTGGCGGCGCATGAAGGCTACGACATTTGGCATTGGCCCACCGGAAGATGTACGCCGGAGCCACGTAGGTCGGGCGAGCCTTCCGTGGCGGCGTGTTTCCGGCTTGCGAAGGCTGGTCCGAGCCTGTCCTGGGGATCTTCACGCAGTGATAAGCATCTCACAAATGGCGGATCACCCGGCCCAGAACAGCCTATACGCCGCGATCGCCACCACCACCGCGATGATGGCCAAAATCGCCGCCACGATCCATGGACCCCGAACCGTCGCCATTACTGAGGACTCACTGCGATCGAAGTTCCGAAGCTGTTGGTCAGCTTTACGATCACCGAAATCACGTTCGCTGCGTTCCCCGAGACGGTGAACGGCATGGTGAGCTTGAACTGGCTGCCGAATGCGCTGGAGCTCGAATTCTGGTACCACGTGGAAAAAGCCGAGCCAAGTTGCACTTGAATGTCGCTCTGCGCCAGCGTGCTGCCGGTCGCCGGAGCAAAGGTGAAATCGCCGCTCACCATGTCCCGAGTGGTCGAATAGCCGATCACGGTCACCGTGAGTCCGCCCCCCGTGTTCGAAAACGCCACCGACTGAATCACGGGAACGCCCTTGGCGACCGTGACTGTTGTCGGCGACGGTTGAGGGAAGGCCACGCCCGGTGAGCTCAACTGAGTCGTAATCGTGATCGTCCCGGCCACCGTCCCCGTGGCGAGGACTGGAGCTGTGGCCGGTGCCACCGATCCCGCAGTTATGGTTAACGACAAATTCCTGGTTCCTCCGGTAGAGGTGATGAATTGCACGGTCTGATCGTCGCCTCCCACGGAGGATTGAAACGTCAGCGTGAGCGTGGCGGTAATGTCGGCGGAATACGCGTTGCTGAGCGAGAGATTCACGGGAACCTGCTGGGCGGCTCCAACCGATGCCGATCCCGAGCCCACCGTGACGGTCACGGACGGCGGAGTGGCCGTGCTCACCGTGATCGTGATCGTCTTGCCCGAGGTCAGGCCGCTCGAATCGCTCACCGTAAACGAAACGCTGTTGGTTCCGGCGGCCGTGGGCGTCCCGCTGAGCGTTGCCGTAGCGGGCGTAAACGTCAGCCGCGCCGGAAGAGTTCCGCTGGTGAGAGTAAAGGAATAAGGAGGCGTGCCGCCGCTCGCGGACAGCGTCTGCGAAAACTCTACGCCCACCGTGGCCGAAAGATTGCCCGTCGTTATCGAAAGCGGCGAGGGGGGAGGGCCAGTCAGCGAGCTGGGCTGCGTCGCCGCGATGGACCAAGTGGCCGGAGAGGCGTTGTAGGTCGTGGCTCGAAAGAAATTCGAATAGGCAATGCCCACGTAGCCCCCAGGCAAGGGAGATGTAGTAGTGATCTGAATATAAGGGTTCTGAGCCGCCGCGGGCAGAGCGAGCGCGGCGCACCAAGCCAAGAACGGGAGCCAGCGCCTCATTGCGCGCCTCCTTGTATCGAGGCTTGCTGTGCGGAGGCAATTGGGACAAAAAAGAGACTGCTGCTAGAAGGATCGAACAGCCGGAACGTGGAGCCGTCAAACGCGGTGATGCGAAACACCGAAGGGCCCATGGGAAAAACGCCCTCTGGCGAGCAACCGCAGTCGAGTTGCGAAGCCGCGCCCGATCCGAGGTCCAGCGTTAACAGTGACCCGTTGCGCTCCGCCAGCGTCAGCCGCCGATTATCCCAGGAAAGGGCTAATCCAACCGGATCTAGAGGACCCGCCTGATACAGGGTTGAGATCGCCCCCGCCGATCCGGCATTGGCGATTTTCAAGATCTGCAAGCGCGTCGCGAGGGCCAGATCATGACCGGATCCGTAAAACGCAACAGCCGCAATGCGTTCGCGCATGGGAATTCGGGTCGCCTCGCCGCTTGATCCGAACGAATACAAACCATCCGGCCACGCCCCGACGGCGAGAGCGCCATCGTCGCTCACCGTGAGCGCCGACGGAAGCTCGTTGAGGAAGGCTGTCGGCACATCGCGAACCGATGGCGAAGCTGGCAAGCCCGAAATGATTTGCAGGCGTCCCGCCGAAGAGGACCACAAGGCCGCAGCCGAGCCATGTGGGCTGATCGCGATCCGGTCCGGATTCGCCGCAGTTCCCGCCAGAGGCGTGGCCACGCGTGCCATCACGAGCAAAACGACGCCAGTGTCGGAATCGGAAGCGATCGCGTAGTCCTGGCTGGGTGAAACGGCGACGCGCGCAAATTCGCGGCCATAATCGAGCGGCGGTAAAACCGCCGCCGCGGCCGGAATGCCATAAACCGGCCGCAATCGGCTTCCATCCTGCACAAGCCCAAGCTGCGGCGAGACAATCTGGGCGCGGACCATCCCCGCGCAAAACAGGAGAATTACCGGGATTTTCATGAAGGTTCCTAGGGGTGCGTCACAGTGGGCGTTCCCGCGGTAATGGTGATGGGCGGCGTAGTTGTGGACGAGCTTCCTCCGCCGCCGCGTGTCGCCGCCACAGCGCCCGCTACCGCTCCTCCGACCAGCCCCGCTCCGATCAGCACCTTGGCCGTTGTGCTCAGCCCAGGCCCGCCGCCCGCAATGTTGGTCTGTGTGATGACAGCCGATGCGGTCTGCCCGCCAAACGAAGCGGTCGCGCGAATCTGCATCTGCCCGGAGATGTTGTTGCGCTGTATGCCCGCCGCCGTCGCCCTCCCTTGCGCGTCGGTGGTGATGGCCAATGTCTTGGTCCCGTTCGCGAAAACGCCGCCTGGACCTTGATTCGGCAGGAAGAATACAACAGCCGCTCCCGCGATGGGGCGATGATTCTCATCCTCTACTTGAATCACCGGATCGCGATTCACGCGCCCCTTGATGTTGTTGATCGCGCCCTCGCCCTCGATGATCGTGATGTTCAGGGCCCGCGACGGCGGCGCCTGGCTCCAACCCGCCTCGCTGCACAGTATGGCAAGCACACCCCAAGCGCATGTTCGCCTCATGGATTCTCCTAAAAGTAACAACAGTACCAAAAGGAAAGCTGTTTATGATAGCGCCGGTCGTGGCGCGAGCTCTCAGCCTGCCGCGTCCCGACTCTTCGGGACGCTTGGTCATACGGATTACGGTCTAGCGATGGTCCGCCCTTGCTGCGGCAGGCCGCCACTCGATTTGATGCGTGATTCGGTGGTTCTCGCCGGTGAGGGCGTGGAGGATGGTGGTCCCTTGCGCAGTCCACTGCGTATAGAGCTTCAAGTGCCCGAACGCGATTTCCAATCCCGAAAACTTGTCGGAAGGAATGATTTCCGATGGAATGGAGCGATCTCTCTCCAGATAACTCTGCGATTCGGTTTGAAATGTGCAGCAAAGTCCGCCAAGCTGCACGGAATCATAACTGACCGCCGTTTCGCCGCCGATCTCGCGGACGCTGGCGGGTTCGCCCCCTCCGAAGCCATCACCTGCGCCTGCGTCATTCCCCAAGCGGCTTTGCGGACCGCAGTTTGCGCGGAGAGAGCTCCGGCCCCCAGCGTCATAAGCGCCGCCGCGGCTCGCAAGCCTTTCTTCCACAGGACGGGCATACGCTAGAGATCATAATAACCGGGGATCGAAGGTAAACGGCCTCTCCCGGATCAAATGCAACGACTGAGCCCCAGGATGTTGGGGATTGAGAACATAGTTGGATTCCTCAGGCAGAATGGCGGACGGAGCCACCAATACGGTGGAAGCGCCCTCCTGGCGCCCAACTCCCGGCCCCCCTATGACTTATAGGCGACGATTTCGTGGCGCACGCACTCTTGCGTGCCGCGTCGAGACTCGTCTCGACGCCTGCCGGAGTCTTCGCCGGTGCCGGGCCTCGACACGGGGAGGCTACGGCTCCAGTCGCGCCACCGGACGCACAACGAAATCGGGCTTTCACCCCGGAGGGCAACTCTCTGGAAACTCGCCCGCCATTGCCCGCGTCTGCCCATCAGAGTACAATCAGGGAGGTGGAGTGTAGCAATATGCGCATCAGGCACGTGCTCGCCTTGTGTTCCCTCAGCTCACTGTTCCTGATTCAGCCAGGGGCGTCGGGCCAGGACGACAGTAAGAAGAAGTCCCAACCCCAGCGGGAAACTGTCGCCAAGCCCATGTCGGAGCGGCAGAAAAAGAAGAACGAAGAAAAGCTGAAGCAGGAGTTGGTATCGCCCTATAAGAAGTGGCTCAACGAAGAAGTCATTTATATCATCACCGACGAAGAACGTAAGGCGTTCAAGCAGCTTCAGACCGACGAAGAACGCCAGCAGTTCATCGAGCAGTTCTGGCTGCGCCGCGATCCGACCCCTGACACCGAGGAGAACGAGTACCGCGAGGAGCACTACCGCCGCATCGCCTACGCCAACGAACAGTTCGCGAGCGGAATTCCGGGATGGAAGACGGACCGCGGCATGATCTACATCAAATTCGGCCCTCCTGATGAGCGGGAAGAACATCCCACCGGCGGCACCTACGACCGGCCGATCGAGGAAGGCGGCGGCACCACCACCACGTATCCGTTCGAGAAGTGGCGCTATCGCTATATCGAGGGAGTCGGCACGGATACCAATATCGAGTTTGTCGATCCCACCATGACCGGCGAGTATCGCATGACCATGGACCCGTCGGAAAAGGACGCCTTGACCAACGTTCCGGGCGCGGGCCTTACGCTGTACGAGCAGCTCGGCTTGGCATGCAAGGTGAACCGCTTTAACCGGACCGATGGAACGCATCTCGGCACCGGCACCATGCCTTTGCCGGCCAGTATGGATCAGTTCACGCGCCTGGAGCAGTTCACCAACCTGCAAAAGGTTCCTCAAACCAAATTCAAGGATCTGGAAGCGATGGTGAGCTCTTCGGTGAAGTTCAACCTGCTTCCCATGAAGGTCCAGACCGATTTCGTTCCGGTCACCAACGTCAGCACCATGGCGTACATCACGATTCAGTTCCAGAACAAGGATCTTCAGTTCAAGCAGAAAGAGGGCGTGTCGGAAGCGACGGTGAATTTGTATGGGCGTATTACTTCCATTACCCGCCGCCCCGTCAACAGCTTTGACGAAACGGTCAACGTGAACGTGCCCGCCGAAATGCTGCAAAAGGCCGGCGAAGGCAAGAACATCTACCAAAAGGGCGTCCCGCTCCAGCCCGGGCGCTACCGCTTGAACATCGCAGCTAAGGATTTGGTCGGCAACAACGCCACTAATTATGAAGTCGCCTTGGACGTCCCGCGCCTCGACGAGGACCATCTGAGCGCAAGCTCATTGATTCTGGCGGATATGTTGGAGCGGGTTCCCCGGAACAGCATTGGTTTAGGGCCGTTTGTGATCGGCACCACAAAGGTGCGCCCGCGCATGGACAATACTTTCCATCGCAATGAGAAGATGGGCATCTATCTACAGGTGTACAATTTCGAGGCGGATGAGAAGACCCGGAAACCGGATGGCGCCATCCACTATGAGGTCACCAAGAAAGGCTCGGAAGACAAGCTTCTGGATTTCAGCCAGGATGCCGGCCAGGCCACGGGAGGCGCGTCCCAGATCGTTGTGGAACAACTGTTGCCTCTCCAAGACCTGGAGCCGGGGCAGTATACCTTGAAGATTACGGCAACCGATAAGAAGCGGAACCAGACGGTGACGCAGGCGGCTTCGTTTACTGTGATATAAGGGAGTAGGACGAGCTTAAGGTTTGTCCTCGTGGGTATGTAGAATGACTTCGCGGTTGGTGTTTGGCCTCGTAGCCGGGATGATGGCGGCGGTGTCTACCGCCAGCGCCGGAAGCGTGCCTCCGCTCTCCGGCGAAGTTCTTGGTCAAGTCCAGAACAGCTCCGGAATCGCCCAGATGGGGGCTAGCGTCTTTCTTTACAACCGTTACGACCAACTTGTTCGCCGAGCGCTGACCAACGAGACGGGCAAATTCGCATTCGACCAGCTCACGCCCGGCCTCTATTCCATTCGCGTCGCGCTGGCCAGTTTCCTGCCCGCCGTCAGAGGCAATATCGCTGTTGCCGCCGGCTCGGCAAGCCTGCTCAAGATCGATCTGGCCAGCATGGTGAGCAGCGTGGAGATTCTCCCCGCATCCGCCGCGCAAGGAACCCTGATGACCGACGAGTGGAAATGGGTGCTGCGCTCCTCCAGCGCTACCAGGCCCGTGCTCCGATACACGCCGGTTTCGAGCTCTTCTAAGCAGCAGCGTTTGACCATGGCCTCGTTTTCCCAGACCAGCGGCATCCTCAGAGTATCCGCCGGCGATGGCGATTCCGTTTCCGGCAGCACAGCTCAAGATCTGGGCACCGCCTTCGCCCTCGCGACGCTGGTGAACGGATGGGCGCGCGTCCGGGTCAGCGGCAATCTGGGCTATATGGCGAATTCAGGGTTACCTGCCGCCGGATTCAGAACCACCTATTCGCGCGATGCTGCCGGCGATTCTACGCCTGAGGTGTCCGCCACTGTCCATCAAGTCTATTTCCCCGGACTGGGCGCCGGCGGAAGCTATCCGAATGGCGAACAAGCCGGACCCGTGCTCCGCACGGTTTCCTTCAGCAGCATCGACAAAACCAACCTGACGGACCGGTTCGAATTGGAATATGGCGGCCATGTCGAATCGGTTTCGCTGATGGAACGGGTGACGTATGTCAGTCCCTTCGCGCGCGGTACCTACAATCTCGGGGACAAGAAAGGCGTAGTGCGCGTGGCGTTCAGCTCGGGCACGCAGCCCGCCGAACTGATCGCGCGCGGGAGCCAATCGCAAGACGGAGTCCTGAATCAGAGTTCCGATCTGACCGAAGATTTGAGAGTTCTTTCCGTTCTCCCCGTCATATCGCGCAGGAACGGGCAAACGAGATTGCAGCGCAATAAAACCTGGGAAGCCGGCTACCAACTGGTCGCGGGCAGCCGCAAATACTCGGTGATGGCGTATGTGGACGACGTGGCGGACGCGGCATACACGGTTTCCGGCGCCGTCGAGGCGCTGCCGGCCGCGAATATGCTGCCGGACTACGATTCCACCAACTACGTGTACAATCTGGGCGCGTACTGGCGCAGAGGCTATTCGGCTGCCGTGACCCAATCGGCCGGTGAGCATCTGAATTTCACCGTCGCCGCGGGACGGGCGGGCGCATTGGCCATACCTCAGGGCGGTGACCAGCCGCATGTCCGCAGGACCGACCGAACCTGGGCGACTGCGCGGGCCTCCGCGACCATTCCCGCCACCGGGACACGAATCGTCGCCAGCTACGGGTGGACCGATTTTCGCGCCCTGATGCCCGTGCACGTTTCTCTTACGGGAACCACCGACCAGGACGAAGGTTTGAACGTGCGCGTTCGCCAGCCTCTTCCGAGAGTGAACGGAATGCGTGGCCGCATTGAAGCCACGGCAGAGTTGCGCAACGCTCTGGGGCAAGGCTATCTCCCCATAGCCAACGGACAAGCCGTGCTGACCAACGCGCCGCGAGTGCTCCGCGGTGGCCTGGATTTCTTGTTCTAACGGGCTGTGATTGGCCGGTCTGCTTCTCGTAACTTAACTGGTATACTGAAACTGCCTGGAGGCATTCGCATGCGATTTCGTCGTCCGACGTATTTGCTCGCACCCCTGTTCATCGTTTTATGTTCCCTTGTCGCGGGTCTTGTGGGCGGAGGCCGCGTTTCGGCGGCCAGCTCGGACGACGCCGTCACGCAAAGCCTGAAATCGTTCACCAAAATCTACGACGCGGTGGAGCAAAACTTCGCCGACCAAGTGAAGCCCGACAAGGCCATTTACGACGGCGCCATTCCGGGAATGCTGCACACGCTGGACCCGCACTCGAATTTCTTCGATCCGAAGGAATTCTCCAAGCTCCGCGAAGACCAGAGCGGCCACTATTACGGCATCGGCATGATGGTGGGCGCGCGCGGCAACCGGACCATCGTGCAATATCCTTTCGGCGGATCGCCGGCATTCAAGGCAGGATTGAGGCCGGGCGACGCGATCCTGGAAGTGAACGACACCAAGACCGACAACCTGACCATGAGCGAAGTGGCCGAGCGGCTGAAAGGCCCGCGCGGCACGCACGTGCAGGTCATGGTTTCGCGGGAAGGACAGGAAAAGCCGCTCACGTTCAATATCGTCCGCGATGAGATCCCACGCTCCAGCGTTCCGTTCGCTTTCTACGTTCGTCCTGGCATTGCCTACGTGGTGATCACGGCGTTCAACGAGAATACCGGCAAGGAACTCGACGAGAAGCTGAAAAAGCTCAATGAAAAAGAGATCAAAGGCTTGATTCTGGATCTTCGCGCCAATCCGGGCGGCCTTCTCAACGAGGGCGTAGACGTCGCAGGGCATTTCCTGAAGAAGGGCGAGGCGGTCGTGAGCCACTATGGCCGCGCTTCCCCAAAGAAGGTTTACTCGGCTCGTAGCGATGGCTCCGGCAAGGAATATCCGATCGTCGTTCTGGTGAACCGCCTTACGGCGTCCGCAGCGGAAATCGTGAGCGGAGCTTTACAAGATCACGACCGTGGCTGGGTCCTGGGCGAGCCCACGTTTGGCAAGGGTTTGGTGCAAACCGTATTTCCGCTGAACGACAATACCGGGCTCGCGCTCACCACCGCGCACTACTACACGCCGAGCGGCCGGCTGATCCAACGGGACTATTCGAACATCTCGTTCCTGGACTACTACACGCACGCCAATCTCGACCAGAAGAACTCGACCGACGTCAAGATGACCGATAGCGGGCGCACTGTCTACGGCGGCGGCGGCATTACGCCGGACGAGCGGTTCGCTTGCGCCGCGGCGAGCGCCAGCCCCGGCAATCCGTACGTTTGCAGCGTGCAAGACAAATTCAACAAATTCCAAGCCGCGGTGCTGGTGCGGAACAATCTGTTCAACTTCACGGCTAAATATTTCGGGCCCCGCACGGACGCTTCGCTGCTCCCCAAGGGATGGGAGCCGGATGAGACGGTCATCAACCAATTCCACGATTTCCTGCTCAACAGCAAAGCGGATTTTTCGGAAGCGGATTTTACGGCCAATCACGAATGGCTGAAGCACGAGTTGAAGCGCGAAATGTACATAACCGCGTTCAGCTTTGAGGAATCCGAGCGCGCGGCCATCGAGCAGGATCCGGAGGTCGTAAAGGCCCTGGATTCCATGTCCAAGGCGAAGGGACTGGTGGACAACGCCAAGAAGCTGCTGGTGCAGCGCGTGGCGGCCCAAAGCGGCCGCGCAGGCCAGTAAGCGGCTGAAGTGGAGCAGGCTTTAGCCTGCAACGGGGACTTCAGTCCCCGCGAATCTAGAGATTGCAACCACAAATAACCGTACTTGACGCGGGGGGGCAATACTGCCATCTCATTGCGCGCAAGGTTCGCGACCTTGGAGTCTACGCCGAAGTCGCGCCCAGCGAAACTCCCGCCGCCGATCTCGCCGGCCGAAAAGGCGTCATCATCTC
>DASQJB010000162.1:0-2188 GCA_035631295.1 Bryobacteraceae bacterium
CAAGCCGCCTTAGCCGCAAGCTCGCAGATTCGCTTCGCATTTTCGAGCAGCTCCGTCTCGCCGACGTGCGCCTGATTTTTGTGTCCCAGGGAATCGACACGGATTCCGAGCAGGCCGAAGTACTTCTCGCGACCCACGGAATTGTCGATAGCCTCTACATCAAAGAACTGGCGAAGAAAACTCACCGCGGTGTTGAGGGCCGCGCCGTCCAAGGGTTCCATACGGGAGGCCGATGCTTCGGCTACGCTCACCGAAAGGCACCCGCGTCTACCAGCATCGGCCACAGAGTGAATGGCGCCGCGTGGAAATCCCGGAGCAACGCATCGTTTCGGAAGAGCTCTGGAATCGCAGTCACAAACGCTTGAGACTGGTCCAGGATCTCTATGGCATCAGAGAAGGGAAGCGCCGCGGGCGCGCTGCAGCGTCACCGTATCTTTTTACTGGATTGCTCGAGTGTTCCGAGTGCGGAGGCAGCATCACCATTGTTTCGGGCCGATGCCGCAAGCGAGAGGATTCGCGTTACGGATGTTCGATACACGCCCAGCGCGGCGACAGCGTTTGCAGAAATAACCTCCTGATCCGCCGGCGGGATCTCGAGCGCCAGCTCTTGGCTGGACTGAACGAGCGAGTCTTGCATCCCGACGTCGTCGCCTACACTCTGAAGCGTTTTGAGGAAGAATTCGCGAAAGCACTCGCCGCTCGTCGCCAAGGAGATGCGGGTTTGCGACACCAGGCTGCGGAACTCGAGCGGAACATCGCAAACCAGCTCCGCGGACTCAGCGACGGATATTCTCCTGCAATCACGGCGGAAATAGCCGAGCTTGAGTGACAGCTCGCCGCGGTCCGCGAGCGCCTCAAGGTTTCCGATCCGTCAACGGTCAAGTTGCAGATGCGCGACACGCGGTGTTTTGTCCAAGACAGGGTTCGAAATCTGAGCGCATTGTGGGATGGTGAACCGCGGATCGCGCGGGAGGAGATTGCTAAACACATGCAAAAAATCACGCTCAGACCAATGTTTCGGACATATATCGCAACGGGAATTTGGGATTGGCTCGGAGTACTAGCCGGCGCGGCTACTATGGTGGTGCCGGGGGCCAGAATCGAACTGGCTACGCCCGCCTTTTCAGGGCGGCGCTCTACCAATGAGCTACCCCGGCAGTTTTGAAGCTTTTCAATTTTAGGGGCGTTAGCGAGTGGTGTCAATTCGGTGTGCGCCAATGCTTGCAACGAGATGCGTCATGACGCCCAGGAACAGGGCAACCATGCCCAGGAGGCTTCGCCAGCCGCGGCCTGCCATGCCGAGCGGTGGTTCCTGAAGAAAGGCCATCGATAACGAAAGAACCGAAAATAAAACGAGGATCGAACCAAGGCTTTGCAGAATGCGACGCCAGCCGGAAGGCTGTAGTTGCAGATAGAGACCGAGGACGGCGTTGACCAGCGCTACGGCGAGCAAGTAGATGTGCCGGGAGACGTACATCATGCGCACTTCACCGGGCAACTGTTTCATGCTCGGGTGATGATGGCCTAATAGCTGCCCGCTCAGCACAAACGCAACAATGGTGGCAATTCCCACGATGAGATGAACGCGGCGGAGCATGGGCGCACGCATGGTAGCACGACGCCAGCGAAACTCAGTTATCAGACGTTACCAGGAACTGGAAAAGAGGCGCTGGGCTGCCGAAAGGCTGCATTTCTGATATTTCGAGTACGCCGCCGCGGCGCGCTGCCGGATCTGCTCCGCGGACTCGTTCAGGATCCATCCGTCAACCGCGGCCTTCAGCGTGTAGGCTTCCGGCGCCATCAAGCCGGTCGTCCAAAGAAGAGGGTGCGCACCCGTTTGGCGAAGAAGATCCTTAAAAAAGGATTTGCTGGCGCAAGCCAAAACGATAGCCGATCGATTCGCGCCGGCCTGGTTCGGAAACTCCAGCGGCAAAGAGAAATCCATCTGGCCATCGTGCCCAACATAAACCACCAAGTCCGCGAGAGCAGGAATATTTTTGGTTGTACGGGTTGAGTCGGCGGGGGAGGAGATCACTTCAGAATGTAGGCCTGCTGCAGCGTTGAAGAAATCTGTCAGTGCTTGCTTGATCTCTTTGCCTTCATAGGCGTCCGCGATGAGAATTGTTCCACTATCGCGATGCTCGAAAATGCTTCTTTTGAGGATGGATGACTTTGGTTTTGGAACCGA
>DASQJB010000163.1:0-3005 GCA_035631295.1 Bryobacteraceae bacterium
CACGAGCTGACCTCGAATGGGCGCGTGAAGATCGTTCTGAATCTGGCCCAGGTCGGTTACATCGACAGCAGCGGCTTGGGGGAGTTGGTTTCGGCCTACGCTACGGTCAAAAACCGCGGTGGAGCGATCAAGCTGCTCCATTTGACTTCGAGGGTGAAGGATGTACTTCAGATCACGAAGCTTTCCACGCTTTTTGAGGTGTTTGACGACGAAGCCAAGGCCCTGGCCAGTTTCTGACGGCTCGGCATTTTTGACGCCCTGCCCCTCGACATGAGCGGCCTCAAAATCGTAAAATAAAAATAGTGCATGACCCAGGGTCGGTTTGTGGGGGATTTGGAAACCGATTGAAGCTGGGTCCCATCTGAAGAGTGAGGAACTTGTGTGGGCGCAAGAGCCTGCGTAGGTTTTCGTTGCCTATGGAATGGCATATCATTAACCATCGCGATTACATAGACGGGCCGTTCGACAGTTTAGAGGCGGCTCTCGATCAAGCCTATCTGCTCGGTAACGACTCCCGCATCGATAAGCGCGTCCGTCGGCGGGCGGAAAACTTTTATATTTACCGGCCCCCCTATGACCGGCGCGAGCGCTGGCAGGCGGAGTATTGGATTTGCACCAAAGAGGCCGCCGTGGCTGAAGGCGTGACGAAGTCTATATTTTCCCAACCATTGCAAGAGAGCTGGCACTGAAGAAGTCGTTAGTCGTTAGTTATCAGTCATCAGCGGAAGCCGCGCGTTGATATAATTCCTCCAGGCAGGAGGTTGAGTGCGTTCTTCGTGTGTCCTCGCGGCCGCCATTGCGGCGGCATTGTTGGCTGGCGCCTACAGACTCCGGGCGGTTCCGCCGCAGGACAAGGCGAAGGCGGCTGGCGGCGTCTCCTCTCAGCGGGCGTTGGTGGACACCTATTGCGTCACCTGCCATAACCAGCGACTGCGCACTGCCGGGCTTATGCTCGATCGGATGGATGTCGATCATCCGGCGCAAGGCGCGGAGACTTGGGAGAAGGTGATCCGCAAGTTGCGCGGCGGAATGATGCCGCCACAGGGCAATCCGCGGCCGGATGAAACGGCCAAGTTCGATTTCATTAACTATCTGGAGACGTCGATTGACCGCGCGGCCGCGGCTCATCCCAACCCCGGGCGGAGCCCGTTGCATCGATTAAATCGCACGGAGTACGGCAACGCGGTCCGCGACCTGCTGGGGCTGGATATCGACGTGAGCTCGCTACTGCCGGCTGACGATGAGAGCGACGGCTTTGACAACATCGCCGACGTGCTGAAGGTTTCGCCGTCGCTGCTCGAGCAGTACATGGCGGCCTCGAGCAAGATCAGCGCGCTGGCCGTAGGCGATCCTTTCATCACGCCCGTCAGCCAGATCTACCAGGTTCCTCCGGATCTGGCTCAAGAGGACCATATTGAGGGGCTGCCTCTGGGCACTCGCGGAGGCATTCTCATTCCGTACAACTTCCCGCTGGACGGAGAATACGATTTTTCGGTGGCGTTGCTGCAGAACATCGTCGGGTATGTGACGGGGCTGGAATATCCTCATCAACTCGAGATCAGCATCAATGGTGAAAGGGTATTCCTGGCGCCGGTCGGCGGCGAAGAAGACAACAAAATGTCGGACGCTAATTTGGGCGTCGCCAAGGATACGCTGGATGCTCGACTGAAGACAAGGGTTCACGTGAAGGCTGGTCCAAGCCAGGTCGCCGTCGCGTTCCTGCGCCGCAACTCCTCGGAATCCGACGAGCCTTTGCAACCTTTCACGCGCGACCTGGACCTCCAGAACATGAACGGCATCCCGCTCATCGACCATGTGACCATCGCTGGGCCGTATAAGGCCACGGGTCCGGGCGACACTCCTAGCCGCCGAGCCATCTTTGCATGCCATCCGGCTACCGCCGCCGAGGAGCTTCCTTGCGCGCGGCGCATTGTGACAACGCTGGCGCGGCGGGCATACCGGAGACCGGTCACCGATGCCGACGCCGAGCTTCTGCTCAGCTTTTATCAGAGGGGCCGGAATAAAGCAGGTTTCGAGCGCGGTATCGAAGAGGCGATTCGGCTGATTCTGTCGAGTCCGAATTTCCTGTTTCGCGCCGAACCCGATCCCGCGGGCGCAGCGCCCGGCTCGATCTACCGCGCGAGCGACCTCGAGCTGGCTTCGCGCTTGTCGTTCTTTTTGTGGAGCACGATTCCCGACGATAAACTGTTGAACGTGGCCGCGCAAGGGAAGCTGCGGGATCCGGCGACGCTCGAGCGCGAGGTGCGGCGAATGTTGAACGATCCCAAGTCTGAGGCGCTGGTGAAGAATTTCGCCGGCCAGTGGCTTTTCTTGCGGAATCTTCAGAGCGTCTCGCCCAACGAGGATGAGTTTCCAAATTTCGACGACAACCTCCGCCGCGCCATGCGGCGCGAAACCGAGCTGTTCTTCGAAAGCGTCATGCGCGATGATCGCAACGTCCTGGACCTCCTGAATGCCGATTACACATTCGTCAATGATCGCCTCGCGAAGCATTACGGCATTCCCAACGTTTACGGCAGTCAGTTCCGCAGGGTGACGATTCCCGACGAAAACCGCCGCGGATTGCTCGGACAGGCGAGCATTCTGACAGTGACCTCGGAGGCGAACCGCACTTCGCCGGTGAAGCGCGGCAAATGGATTCTGGAGAACATTCTTGGGACGCCTCCGCCCGCGCCCCCGCCCAACGTCCCGCCGCTGAAGGAAAACAGCGAGAACGCCAAGGCCCTGCCGGTGCGCGCGTTGATGGAGGAGCACAGGAAAAATCCGACTTGCGCGAGCTGCCACAAGATCCTCGATCCGCTGGGATTTTCGCTGGAGAATTTCGATGCCGTCGGCGAGTGGCGAACCGTAGACGCGGGAACAAAGATCGACGCTTCGGGCCAGCTTGCCGATGGAACATCGGTGGATGGGCCGGTTGCTCTGCGCAAGGCCATCATGAAGCATCCCGAGCAGTTCGTCCGCACGATGACGGAGAAGATGCTGAC
>DASQJB010000164.1:0-4144 GCA_035631295.1 Bryobacteraceae bacterium
ACTTCCCAGCGCTTCGCGCCGCGCGCGCAAATACTGAATCTCCGCGCTGTCCTCGGCGGGACGATAGAACGGCAACTCGATGCAATCTTCGTCGCTCAGCGGAATCCCAAACCGCGAGCGAAATTCGCGCAACTCCTCTTCATTCAGTTTCTTCTGCTGGTGCGTGACGTTTTTGCCTTCGCCCGCCTCTCCCAGACCGTAACCCTTGATCGTCCGCGCCAATATCACCGTCGGTGACCCCTGGTGGTCCACCGCCGCTTTGTAAGCCGCATACACTTTGCGAGGATCGTGACCGCCCAGCCGCAACCGACGCAGCGCGTCATCCGGCAGCGGTTCGACCAACTGCAGCAATCGTGGATCGCTTCCGAAGAAATGCTCGCGTACGTAGGCGCCCGACGAAACCACGAGTTTCTGATACTCGCCGTCCACCAACTCACCCATGCGCTTGACGAGCAGCCCTTCCACGTCGCGCTCCAGAATCGGATCCCACTCGCTGCCCCAGAGCACCTTGATGACGTTCCATCCCGCACCGCGGAACGCCGATTCGAGTTCCTGGATGATCTGGCCGTTTCCGCGTACAGGGCCGTCGAGGCGCTGCAAGTTGCAATTCACCACAAAAATCAAGTTGTCGAGCTTCTCGCGCGAAGCAAGCGTAATCGCGCCGAGCGATTCCGGCTCGTCCGTTTCGCCGTCGCCAAGGAACGCCCATACCTTCGCATCCGTGCGGGGCGTCAAACCGCGATCGGCGAGGTAACGATTGAACCGCGCTTGATAGATGGCCATCAACGGGCTCAAGCCCATCGACACCGTGGGAAACTCCCAAAAATCCGGCATAAGCCACGGGTGCGGATAAGAGGAGAGTCCGCCGCCGGGCTTCAATTCGCGGCGGAAGTTTTCCAGTTGCTGCCCGCTAATGCGACCCTCGATAAACGCGCGCGCATAAATTCCCGGTGAAGCGTGCCCCTGAAAATAGACGGTGTCGCCTTCGAATTCTTCCGTGCGTCCGCGGAAGAAATGGTTGAACCCAACTTCGTACAGCGTCGCTGCCGACGCATAGGTCGAAATATGCCCGCCAATGTTGTGCTCCACACGGTTCGCCCGCACGACCATGGCCAGCGCGTTCCAGCGAACCAGGCTCTTGATGCGCCGTTCGAGCTCCTGGTCTCCGGGAAACAGAGGCTGCAAGCGATCGGGAATCGTATTGGCATACGGCGTATTCGCACTAAAGGGCAGGTCGATGCCGTTGACGGTCGCGTGAGCGCGCAGCCGCTCGAGAATCTCCGCGGCTACTTCCGGCCCGCTGGTTTCCAGCACCGAATCGAGCGACTCCAGCCACTCCTGAATCTCCACATCGTCAATCGTATGCTGCGGACGGATCGCCGTCTCGCTGTTCATTCCTGAATCCGTTCCCTCAAATCGTCGTTGTGAGGATGCCACACTCTTCTCCCGGAAATTTGCAAGGCTATCAGTCTATTAGAATACACTGCGGCGCGTTTCTCTGCACGGCGCTTTTCCAAGGAGATTTCCTGGACCCTGCCGATGTCTGTGCCGGAATCCGCTCTCAACGAAATTCTGCCGCCGCCGAGCCCAAACTCCGGCCGCCATCGAGCACGAGCACGTGGCCAGTCATGAACTCAGCCTGGATCATGTACAGAACCGCGTCCGTGATGTCCCTCGGCGAGCCCGTTCGATGGAGCGGCGCCAACTTAACAAAGTCGGCCTCCCATTGCGGCGGATCGCCTTCCATCGTAATCGTGCCGGGCGCAATCGCGTTCACGCGCACTTCCGGCGCCAGCGCCTTCGCCAGCACCTTCGTCAGCATAATGACGCCCGCCTTGGAAACGGAATGCGGAATGTATCCCGGCCAACCGAACAACCCACCGGCATCCGCGAAATTGACAATCAGTCCATGAGTTCTTCTTAGCCACGGCGCCCCCGCCTGCGAGCAAAAAAACGGCGCTCGCAAGTTTGTGTCGAGCGCTGCATCCCAAACTTGCTCGGTCGTGGAAATCATGCTCGCCCGCAAGAAATTCGCCGCGCTATTCACCAAAATGTCCAGCCGCCCAAACTGTTTCCCCGCCTCATCGAACAGCCGCTTGATTTCCGGGACGTTACCCAGGTCCGCCGCGATGGCCACCGCCCGCCGCCCGAGCCTTTCAATTTCCTTGACGGCCTCCTGCGCCTCCCGATGTGAACTCCGGTAATGAACCACAACGTCCGCGCCTTCTTCAGCCAGGCGCAAAGCCACTGTGCGCCCCAGTCGCTTCCCACCACCGGTCACCAGGGCAACTTTACTTCTGAGAGACTCACGCTTTTCGTCAGCGGCCTGCGTCACGGCTCAAGACAATACCATAGGCTCCGACACGCGAAGAGCGTCCTCGGCGCCGTGCCGTTTACACCGCAAAAATCTCCAAACTGATAGAATCGGCGGACACTTGGAGGCGGCTCGTAAGGCTAAAAATGAACCTTGATCTCTTGGCCATTGCGGCCCATCCCGACGACGTCGAACTCACTTGCGGCGGCACCCTGCTGAAGATGGCCCAGCTCGGCTACCAAACGGGGATCCTCGACCTAACGGCCGGTGAGATGGGCACGCGCGGCACTCCCAAGATCCGCGCCAAAGAAGCAGCCCACGCAGCGAAGCTCCTCAACGTGAGCTGGCGCGACACTCTGGGTGTTCCCGACTCCGAGGTCCACTCCTCGCGAAAATACAAATTGCGCCTCGCTCGAATCATCCGCCAGCTTCGCCCCAAGACGGTCATTCTTCCCTACTGGGAAGCGCGCCACCCCGACCACTACCACGCCTCCGAGCTTGGTTACGAGGGCTGCTTTCTCGCCGGCCTCCAACAGTTGCCCATCACTGGCGAAGCCTACCGCCCTTTCAAAATCCTCTATTCGGTCTCTTATGCCGACGTCCGCCCCACATTTGTCGTGGACATCTCCGATCAATACGAGCAGCGCCGCAAAGCCATCCTAGCTTTTGCCTCGCAGTTCCGCCCGAAGAAAACCGCAGCTCCGAGCAAAGTCCACCTCGCCATCGACCGCCTGGAAGAAGAAATGAACCAACTGGCCCGCCACTACGGTCAAATGATCGGCGTCCAATACGGCGAGCCCTTCCTGCAAAAGGAACTGATGAAGGTCGAAGACCTTGTAAAGATGGACGTTCGCTCCATCTAGGTGTGTGTTCGGGGCGGGGACTTTCATCCCCACGCGAGGTGCTTCGTCACGAGCAACTAGGGGTTTCAGCCCCTGAAACTAAGGAAGAACTTTTTGGTAGTCCCCTAAGAGTCAGTAGGACTCTTCTTCTTGCGCCGGCGAGAATCCAGGGATGGTTTGCCCTCTAGCGGCCCGCTCCACTCTCACGCGAATCTGCGCTTCTCCTTCCGCGCCAGACTTTCGCAACACCGCCATAGTATTTAGGGCCTCCGAATACAGCCGCGTTACCAGATAAGTGTCACCGGTAGCGTCCTTCTTCCACAGCTGGCCCACCTGAATTTTCATTAAACTCATAAGTAGAATTCGCAGTCTTTGACTGTAGAGTGAGCCCCAAAACGTGTCAACTGCCTCACGCCGCAACCTGTTCGCAAGCAGCACTTTCCGGGCCGCTTCGCCCGCCGCCCAAGCTAGTGCCCAAATGGGACCGCTTCCCGGCCAAGAGTACCGCTGCACGGTGGCACTTGCGCGTCGGAAAACCTTCTTTTCCAATTCGTCATCATAGCTCTGGAAGGTTTTGACGCCATCCTGGGGTTTCGGGGTGTATACTACCAGGTAGGCGGAGGTGCTTATGAAATCTATCCTGCGACATACCTTGCACGTCGCCCTGGGTAGCGCCCTACTGGCGATTCCTGCCTTCGCAGTCCCGCAAAGCCAGGATGCTCCACAGCAGGACCCCTCTAAGACGCAGACGCAGCAGCCTGCGCAGCAGACGCCTCCACAGCAGGCGCAGCAGCCTGCCGAGCAACCCGTACCGCAGAAAGATACAGTCAATCCACGCAGCTCCAAGGAAGACGTGGAAGCCATCGGCGACCGCAAAGTCAGTTGCAAAATGAACTGGTTTTCGATCGAGAAGGAAATGGCCCTCGGCAAGGGCCTCGCGCAGGAAGTCGAGCGCTCCTCCAAGCTGATTGACGATCCGGTTGTCACC
>DASQJB010000165.1:0-2149 GCA_035631295.1 Bryobacteraceae bacterium
AGCAATTCTGCCAATAGTACCTGCTCGGTGAAGAACTTGCTGCCGACGGTGATCCCGGGCTGGCGCGCTTTCTGACAACCCGAGCCGGCGAGAATTCCCACGATCGCCAGCAATACAAATCCCGCGCACGCCCGCGGCCGAGGTCCGCAGGATGTCATCCCGATTCGACAGCCCCACTCGGGCCGTTCCAGCGCCCGACTTCCGCTTGCCCTGGGCGCGTAGGGGCGTGTCCTGAGCTTCGAAGGCAGTGGGGCTCTTCTCGCTGCTCCATCGCGTTTTCGGCGCCAACTGATCACGACACCCGCAACCGTCTCTCGATGATTCCCAGCAGGAAATCCGCGGTAAGAGCGAGTAGCGCCGCCGGGATCGCACCGGCCAGGAGCAATCCATTGCTCACCAGCGCCACACCACGAAAAATGAACGTGCCCAGACCGCCGGCCCCGATCGCCGCGGCGATCGTCGCCACTCCAACCGTGATGACCGTCGCCGTGCGAATGCCCGCGAGGATGAACGCACTCGCCAACGGAAGGCGCACACGGAAAAGAATTTGTGACCGCGTCATGCCCATCGCCTCCGCCGATTCCAACACGGCCGGATCAATCTCCGTCAGCCCCACGTACGTGTTGCGGAGGATGGGGAGCAACGCGTACAGAATCAGCGCGACGATCGCTGTACGTTTTCCGATCCCCCCGATAAACGGGATGGGAATAAGAAATCCGAATAACGCCAGACTTGGAATCGTCTGGAAAACGTTGGCCACACCGAGGGCGATTCCGCGCAAAACCGGGCGGTGCACGATCAGCAACCCGAGCGGAACGCCTAAGAGTATGGCGATGAGCATCGCCATGATCACCAGCGCGAGGTGCTCGACCGTCGTTGCGAAGATCTCCGCGCGATGCTCCACCAGGAAAGTCCAGGGGCTCATGCCGGGTCCCCCGCCTGACTTGAGAGCGATGACGCGAAAGCGCGCACTTCCGCATGCTCAAGTTGCAAAAACTCCTCGCGCCGCGCGTTGGCAACGATTCGCCCGGACTGGAGCAACACAATTCGCGAAGCCAGCAGCAGGGCTTCCCGAAGATCGTGCGTCACAAAGACGATCGTCTTCCGCAGTTGCCGGGCGAGCGCCGCGAATTCGCGCTGCAGTTCCGCTCTCGTCACTGGATCAAGTGCGCCGAACGGCTCGTCCATCAGCAGAATGGGCGGATCGGCCGCCAGTGCCCGGGCGACCCCTACGCGCTGGCGCTGTCCGCCCGAAAGCTCACGCGGCCGCCGTCCGCCAAACTCTTCCGGGTCAAGGCCCACGAGCCGCAGCAATTCCGTTACGCGCGTTTCGATCTTCCGGCGCGGCCAGCCCTCGAGCGTTGGCACCAGCCCCACGTTTTTTGCCACCGTGAAGTGCGGGAACAACCCCGCCTCCTGAATCACATACCCGATGCCGCGCCGCAGCTCGATGCGGTCCCAATCGGTGGTCGCTTTCTGGTTTACAAGGATTTTTCCTTTCGATGGAATGAGAAGCCCGTTGGTGAGTTTCAAGAGGGAAGTCTTTCCGCTTCCGCTGCGTCCCAGCAGGACCAAGGTCTCTCCGGTGGCGACCGCGAGCGAGATATCCGAAACAATTTCCCGCGTCGTGCCGCCGCTCGCACGCAGACTTACATCCTGAAACTCGATCGAGCTGCCGACGGCCTGTGGCGCTGCCAAATGCGTCTCCAGGTACTGCGCGAGCCGCTAGTGTAATGCACTCTGTGCCATCTCATAAATCTTCTTCGAGTCTTCGAGGGCCCGCGAACCCGCGTGTCCGGGTTTCGCAGGCGCCGGTCTCAGAGTTCGGTCTTTGGAGAAAGCAGGAAACGCGAAGGCAACCCTACGCGGCGAGCCGCCGCGAACCGGAGGCCGCATCCACCTTCGGCATTTTCACGTCCCACGCGAGGCCCAGCGTACGAAGCGTCCAGATTCCATACCAGTTCACGTCTAGCTCGTACCAGGCAAATCCGTGGCGCGCCGACTGCGGCTGCGCGTGATGATTATTGTGCCAGCCTTCGCCAAAGGTAAGAAAGGCCACCCAAAAGCTGTTCGTAGAAGTATCGCCGGTGTCAAACCGCTGCGAGCCCCAAATATGCGTCGCCGAGTTTACCAGCCACGTGAAGTGCAA
>DASQJB010000166.1:0-15507 GCA_035631295.1 Bryobacteraceae bacterium
CTGAGAGTCCCGCAATTAGAATGGTTGTAATGGCGGGCAAGCGTCCAGTGTGGGGCAATCGTAAAAGAGGCTCGGGCACCCAGAGTTTGAGCACACTGGGAACCTGGTGTATGGGCAGGCGATTTGGGTTAGGCAGAGTCCCGTGGGAGGTGGAGGATTGTATATGGCGCCCGCAAAATGCCCCAAAACCTCATCTGAGATTTCGATCGCCCCGGCCGGATTCGCGGGCAGAGCTGCTCGTTCCGTGGGACTGAGTGTATTTCGGTATGCCGGATCTTTCCATGCTTTGATGACGTGTTGGTGTGACATTGAGTTCTCCTTTATGGTGTTGCTTAACTGTGGACTTACATTCACTCCTGCGTCATTGTCAGCGGTTTTGAACAGTGTTCTAAAAAACTTATTTCCAGAGAATTCGTTGATATCTGCATTTTCGTCTGGATCGAGCCACATAACTTCCGCGCTCACAGAGCGCGGACCCTTTCGGAGGCCAGTTGGGTTGACTCAAACCACTAGCTATTGTTCAACGCTCTCGACGAGATGCTCTGCGGTGGCCCGCTGCCGGTTCGCGTACTCGTTTGAGCCACCGGAATTGCTCCAGAGCTGCGCCAGTTTTCGGTAACAGGCACGGGCGTCCTCCCTCCGCCGACGCTGGGCGTAGAAGTCTCCCGCGGCCCGCTCTGTGTTGGATAGCGGAACGAGATTGGCGAGTCCCGGGCGGTGGGCAATCTGCTGTGCCTCCGAGCGCGCCTCTTTGAAGAGCTGCTCAGCGGATCCCGAGTCCCTCCCGGCTGCCTCGGCTTGAGCCGCCAAGATCAGTGCTTGGACCAGATCGGCGCGATCGCCCGTTCCTGGCGCGCTGCTTCCGAAAATTGCGCGTTCGGCATCTAAGGCAGATTCCGCTGAGCGGCGCGCTTCGGCTATTTCGCCCGCCTTTAGTTGCGCCTCCCCAAGCCTTCGGAGCGCCATCGCACGCCGGCTAATCGGGAGATAGCCGCGATCTCCGGAAGCGATTAGCTCATCGAAGCGGCGCAGTGAATCGCGCGCCATGCGAACCGCTGCATTCGCGTCCATTCCTTGAAGACAGACCGAGACGCGGTACGCGGCCACCGCCCGGCTGAACCGAGCCGACGTGTTATTCGGATCGCGGCGCACCATCTCTTCGGCGGCATCCAGGTAATGCCTGGCGTTTTCCAGGCCGCGACGCGCATCGCCGAAATTCGGATAGCTGTCGTCGTAGTACACGCTCGCGCGGAATTGGTACAACAGAGCTTGACTCCGGCGGAACGCAGGATTTCGCGGTTCCTGGGCGAGCAGTTTTTGAAGCGCCGATTCGTCTTCGTCGAAGGCCTTTAATGCCTCCTCGAGGAGGCCCAACTCCTGAGCTACTGTCCCGATGCGCTCAGTTGCCTGAGCAACAGCGCGCAATGCCATCCGGCTTGCGTTCTGGTTGAGCTCGGCGCGCGCCAGGTCGCCGCAGCGGGAGAACTCCGTCCATGCTCGTTGGTAGTCGCCCTGCTCCTCGTCGATGTCTCCGACGGTGCACCAGGAAGCGATGTAGCGGTTTTGCAACTTGGCGTCCAGCGGCCGGCCGTCGCGCAACTGATCTAACGTTTGGATCGCGGATTGCGCCAGCTCTCTCGCCTGCTTCGGATCGTGAGCGAATCGGGTCAACGCGGCGTAGTTCAAATAATAAATGGCAAGGTCCGCGACATACTTCGTGTTTTTCGCCGCAATTCGACTATAAATCTCGCCCGCCTTACGGTAGCTCACAAGCGCGTCATCAGTCCGGCCGAGATTCGGCGTGGTAGGGAAACCCTGCGCATCGCCAATCTTCATGTACGCGGCGGCTAGCTCACTTTGCAGTTCCAGATCGTTCCCTGAATCCCCAGCCAGGTTGTCGAGATATTGGAGGCCGGTCCGCACCATCATTTCGCGCGCCTTCGTAGATCCCTCGATCCTGGCGACTTCGTCGTTCAAATCGAAGACAAAGATATGAGCCAGCCGGCGGACGTCTTCAAACCGACGCTGCGCGGCGGCTCGCTGCCTATTCGCCACAAACAATCCGGTTGCCAGACTGGCAATCACGATGGCAGCCGCGCTTATCGGCGCCCTGTACCTCCGGACAAACTTGCGGGTTCGATACCAGGCGTTGCCTGAGCGCGCTTTAACCGTACGGGACTCCAGATATGCCTGCAAGTCTTCGGCAAACCGTTCGACTGTTGTATAGCGTTCCAACGGATCTTTGCGTAAGGCTTTGAGGAGAATCGATTCGAGATCGCCCTTCAACGCAGGCGTCCATTTGCTCGGCCGGGTCACTTCCCGGCTAGTCACCGTCACTGCGATGGCTTCCGGGGAATGCTCTTGGAATTCGTGAGGCGGTTTACCAGTGAGCAGGCGATAGAGCACGGCGCCGAGCGAATATATGTCGGTCGCAGTGCTTAGTTGTCTGCCTGTGACCTGCTCCGGGCTGGCGTAATCGGGAGTCAGCACGCGCATGCTGGTTATGGTGGCATCGGTTGCCGCATCGAGCATTTTTGCGATGCCGAAATCAAGGAGCTTTGGTTCGCCATCAGCGGTGACCAGAATATTGCTGGGCTTCAAGTCACGATGTACGACCAAGTTTCGATGCAGGTAGGCGACGGCGGCGCATACCTTCAGGAACAAAGCGGTTTTCTGCCGGACATCCAAGGTGGCGGCGAACTCTTCGATCGGTTTGCCGTCCACGTATTCCATGGCAAGGAATGGCTGGCCGTTATCGATGTGTCCTGCATCCAGCATGCGCGCGATATTCGGATGAGCGAGGGAGGCCAGAATCTGCCGCTCCTGCAGAAAGCGTTCGCGTTGAGGATCGCCGGCGCCGAACGGGAGCAATTTGACCGCCAGGCGCTGCGTTACTTCGCCGTCCGCGCGCTCCGCCAGATACACCGTGCCCATACCTCCGCGACCGACTATATTCAATAGCCGGTAAGGGCCACAGCGCCAGACTCTGGGCTCTAGTTGAGCAAGAGACTGGGTTGCTGCGATGCTGATATCCCGCATGAGGAAGGCGCTTGCGCCTGAATCGAAGGCCAACAGCTCGTTGACTTCCGCGCGGGTTTCGTCATCCATCCGATGCTCGGCGAAATATTGGGCGCGTGCTTCTGGGCAGAGATCGGCAAGTTCGTGGAAGACGGTCTTTACTCGCTGACTCATCTGGCCATTTCCCTGTGCAACCATGCCCGGGCCAACCGAAGTTCGCGGCGGATGGTATATGCTGGAATACCCAACACGGTAGAGCATTCCTCAGCCGACATGCCGCCGAAATAGCGCATTTCAATCATCTGCACTTGTAGCGGCTCGGTGGCCGCCAGCTTTTGAAGCGCGGCGTCCATAAGCAGCATCGCTTTGTCACGTTTAAGAGCGATATCGGAATGCTCCGTCAATGCCACTTCCTCCGCGTTTCGCTTTTCACGCGATCTCGCCCTGGCCAGGTCGACCAATATTTGCCGCATAAGCCTGGAAGCGACGCCATAAAAATGGGAGCGATTTTCGTAAGAGGGTTGATGGCCCTGAACTAAACGCAAAAAAGCCTCATGAACCAGTTCCGTAGTGTCGAGCGGTGGGCCGTTGCCTTCCCGCCTGAGATGGGCGGCTGCGAGTTTCTTCAACTCGCGGTAAACGAGCGGAATCGCTCTATTTACAGCGTGTTGATCACCGGCGTGGATACCCCGTAACAACTCCGTGAGCGTATGGCGGCCCGTCATAACACCGCAAAGGCCACGCCCACACCCCGGGAGCAAGTCAGTCCTGACCAAGGCTCCCGCTTCTTTTCAAAACGGATATTATGCCGATAAATTTGGCAATTGTCGTCTCTGATATGTAAATTTCTTGTAAAAAACAGCCCGACCTCCGATTCACCTATTACTATAGACGGCACACAAATTTGAAGGGAACAGTTGCCTGATTTTTTCCTACAACCGTGGCCCGGGAGCGGCTGAATCGAGGCTCCGAGCGCCTGGTCATTGGCGATAGCAGGGAAGTGTTTTATACGCCGAGCCGCTCATCCGGCGGCGGCATAACCTTCTATTCGGGAATGACGGTCAGCACCTGTTTCGAATCGACCCGGTCGAACTCCATCGGAAAGCTGTGTCCCACGTAGTAGGCCGGCCACTGATCTTTGTAATGGTGCGAAAGAGGTTGGCCCGATTCTCCTGTCGTGATGTTTTCAAGCGAATGATCGAAATCCGCAAAATCCACCACCATGCGCATCGACGGCCCCAATCGCACGGAGTCTTGTTTGATCGTCGTGGGCGAGCCGCCCATGGCGACCGGCCCGATATCGAAATACTTGCCCAGTAAAGGCAAGCGCCCCAGAACCGGATTTTCGATTTGCAATTGGTTATAGCGGCCGTATTTCCATCGCGAAACGTTCGAGCCTTGGAGCTTTCGGCCGCGTGCCAGGCCATCGGCCAACGACTTCATCAGCAGGTCGTCGTAATCCGAAAACCAATCTCCGGGGCGCTCCCGCAGCAGCTTTTCCACCACCTCGGGCGCCATCATCGAACTCTCATACGAATCGGCATGGCCCGGCGAAGCGCGCTCGGCTATTTGTTTCCGCAGCTCGTCGTAGGCCAGCGTGACGATCATGGGGGCCGCATCGCTGGTCTCCATCTGGCCGTTCCAGGAGCGCAGCGAGGCGATCGCACTTTGCAACGCACCGTCAGACGCGGGCCGCTTCTCTGAAGCCGCCGCGATTTGCCGCGCCAGAAATTGGGCGAACCCGGAATAAACGTCCTTCTGGATCGTCAGCATTTCCCCGGGCGACCACCGCTCGCGCGATTGAAGCAACGCCCGGATCTCCTGCACGCGATACCTCGGCGCGAAGCGTCCGTCCACGGGCCACGCGAAATCCGCGGGAAAGGGATTCTGATTGGCCGTTACAATCATCCCCGAAGGCGGATTGAAAACCTGCGGCAAGCGGTCGTAAGGAATCAACCCTTGCCATTCGCATTGCCCGGAGGTTCCATCCACCGGAACATCGGCGGCACAATTCGCCGGCCGGACCGGCAAGTGGCCGGCCACATGATAGCCGATATTGCCATCCACGTCAGCGTACACGAAGTTCTGGGCCGGTCCACCGAAGCGCGCCAGCGTCGCGTTGAACTCCGGCCAATTTTGCGCGCGATCGAGTGAAAGAAAAGGAAAATCCAGCGCGCCGTCTTCGGCGGGTAGCCAGCGCATGGAATAGCTCTGGTTTCCTTCAGTGAGAAAGACCGGACCATGACGAGTGATCCACAGATTCGCCGGCACAGGCGTCGCGCCCTTGACGGCAATTGCGTCCCGCTCCAGACGCGCTTGCTCTGCGCGCCCTTGATATATGTAGCGGCCGGATTGCAGGTCAATCTGCTCGCGATATAAATCCTGGACGTCATAGCCGAGATTGGTCACGCCCCAAGCGATGCGGCGGTTGTGGCCGATGATGACGGCCGGCACGCCAGGCAATGACGCTCCCGTAACGTCGAGGTCCGGGGCGCGCAGGTGGATCAAATACCAAGCGCTCGGGATCGACCATCGCAGGTGCGGATCGTTGGCGAGGATCGGCTTGCCCGTAGCCGAGCGAGCCGCCGAGACGACCCACGCGTTCGATCCGGGCTGGACCTCGCCACCCGCGCCGCGCGGGTAGATGAAAGTCACCTTCGTGGCCTCGCCGCCTTCGAGCATGTGCAGCTTGTCCATCTTCGCGCGCCAAGTGGAAGTCAGCGTCCGGCCCATCTCCAGCGCGACCAGCAGCGAATCTTCGATCCGCCAGGGCCGTGGATCGTAGCCCAACAATGCAAACTCCGGCGGCAGGCTGCGCCGGTGGGTTTCCATCCAGTAGTTCACGCCGCGCGCATAGGCGGCCAGGACAGACCGGGCCTCCGGCGTGAGATTACGCGCCTGCGCCTCCGCGATGCGAGCCAGGCGCCAGCGCCGCGCCTCGCGATCGGAATCCAGAATCGAGTCCATTGCGCCTCTTCCCAGAACTTCGGCCAACTCGCCTCCGGGGAGGCGCCGTAACGCGTCCATCTGCCACATCCGATCCTGGGCGGTTACATAGCCTTGCAGAAACACCGAATCTTCCCAGGAGGCTGCGGTGATGTGCGGCACGCCCCGAGCGTCACGCGCAACCATGGCCCGAGCCGAAATGGGCGCGGCTATGGTCCCAGAGGTCTTCGGCAGGGTTCGCCAGCCGAACCAATACAAGGCTCCCAGAAGCGCTCCGAGCAAAACGGCTATGCTCAGATTGAGCGCCTTGAGAAAGGGCGTATGAAACAACGTCTGAGAAACCGCGTTCGAGCTATGCGAAGGCGCTTGCGCGGCTCGATGGGAAAGCGGCACAGGGCCGGCGGGGCCCTCGGTCAAATCCGGAGACTCGCTGGGTGCGGCCGCGCCACAGGGAGCTTGCCCGTCCTGGGTTGTGCCGCGAGGGTTTTTGGAGAGGGGCACTACTGCGCATTGTAGCGAACGCCGCCAATGACGCTTCGATTCATCCTGCTCGCCGCCATCCTCGCGATGAATGCGTTTTTCGCCGCGGCGGAGGTTTCTCTCGTGGCCGTGCGCCGGTCCCGGCTCAAAGAACTAGCCGCGCGGAACAGCATCCCCGCCCGAGCGGCACTGGAGCTGCTCGCCAATCCGGAGAGGCTGCTCAGCCTCACCCAGATCGGAGTCACCCTGGCGAGTCTTGGCTTGGGTTGGGCCGGCGAGGACACTCTGTATCGCGTGTTCGTGGCGGCATTCGGCCCCCTCATAACTCCTCGCAATGAGCCTTACTTGCACGGGGCCAGCTTCGCGCTCGGATTTTTGGCCATGAGCTACTTTCATGTGGTGCTCGGCGAGGTCGCGCCAAAGAATCTCGCCATCGCCAAAGCGGACCGCCTGGCGCTGCTGGTTGCGCCCGTGCTTCTGGTGTTTTATCGCATCGCTTTTCCTTTTGTGTACACAGTCGAGCGCAGCGCGCGAGGGGTTTCGCGGGCGCTCGGTCTCCACGAGCCCGCGGCGGGTGGCCATTCCACCGAGGAGCTGAAACTCATCCTCGAATCAAGCCGCCGAGCGGGCCATTTGGAGGGCTTCGAGGAAATCGCAATCCAGAAACTCCTGGAGCTGCACGACGTCTCCGCGCGCGAGATCATGACGCCGCGCGTCGATATCGTCTCCGCGGCTGTCGACGCCAGCCTCGACGATCTGCTGCGTTTCGCCATCGAGCACAAGTATTCGCGCTTTCCGGTCTATGAGGACAAGCCCGAGCACATTATCGGGATCGTGCACTTTAAAGACTTGATGCGGGCATGGCAGGAGCGCAAAGTCGCCAACGACCGCCGGCTTCCCTCGCCGCCATTCCGCCTGCGGCGCTACCTGCGTGAGCCGATCATGGTCCCTGAAACCAAACCGCTGAGTCAGCTCGTGGACGAATTTCGCGGCCGCCACGCGCACATGGCCATGGTGCTGGACGAATTTGGACAGGTCACCGGACTCGTCACGCTGGAAGACGTGCTGGAGCAGGTCTTCGGCGAGATCGGCGACGAGTACGACGTGCGCCGCGCCAAACCCGTCGCCGGCGCTCCCGTGATCGAGATCGAAGGCGGCGTGAATATCCGCGATCTGGCTTCCGAATATGGAATCGAGCTTCCCGGCGACGCGGGATTTGAAACGCTCGCCGGATTCCTGCTTTTCCGTCTGGGCTACATTCCCGCGCCCGGCGATTCGGTTACCTATGGCTCTCGCACCTTTATTGTGCAGCAGATGGACCGCAACCGCATCGCGCGCGTGAAGATTGTCGCCGCGCGTCCGCCGGAGGGGCAGCCCATCGGGGAACCGAGGAAGTGAAGCGCAGCCGTGGCAGAGCCGCGACCAAAGGGAGCGGTTACAGCTCCGGTTTTTTTAAGAAGCTCTCGTTGTAGTATGCTCATCTCAATTTCGTCGATATTAAGTTGACGATGCGGAGACTAAACCATGCCAGATAAGACGCTCAGCGAGTCTTCTTCGCCCGCGCCGCCGAAGAAATCGTTCTCCCAATACCTGATCGACACCGAGATATTCCCACTACCGCTCCTAGGCAAGAGCATTCAATACTTCGGGGCGAAGGAGGTAATCGCGTTTCTCCTGGGCGTCGCCGCCGTATACGCCTACTCGTTCTATAAGCCCCTTCCTCTTCTGAAACCGCCGGTCACCCCAAGCGCCCAGACCGCCCCGACCGAAGCAAAGATGATCGATCTCCACGGAAGCGTGTCGACATTACAGAACAAGCCATTGACGGATTTTCAAGTGGCTGTGATGTCCAATACGGTCTTTCCGGTCACTACCTCCGACGGAACATTCGCGATACAGGTCCCGCTCCAGGAAAAATACAGCCTCGTGGTCTGGGAGCCGGGCAATTCCCTCATGAAGGTTTATGGCAATCTGGACGTCGCGCTGGTGGGTAACCAATACAAGCTACAAAATCTCGGGGCCTTTCCCGGCGCGCAGCAATAGCAGGAGGGTAAATGCGCCAACGAATCACATTATTGGCGGTTTTACTGTGCATCATTTGTGCGCCGGCCATTGCGCAGGTGAGCCAGCTCACAGGATCGGTTCGATGGCAAAACGGCGGTCCGGCCCAAGGCGTGACTGTGAGCATTGGAGCATACAGCGTGGTCACGGACCGCTCCGGCTCTTATCGCTTCGGGTTCCTTCGGCCGGGTACATATGCAGTGGCAATTAGTCCTCCGGGAAAACCCACCAAGTCTTTCAAAGTACAGGTAGCCGCCGGCGCCACACGCCGAGATTTCACCATCGCATGGTGATAAGTCCCCGAGTGATAAATTAACCCATATGAACGGTTGGGCCGGCCTTCGCCGTGCGGCAACCGGGCTGCGGCGCGAGCCCATGCTGGCGCTGACAGCCACTCTGACGCTCGCCATCGCCATCGGCGCGAACACCGCCGTTTTCAGCATTGTCGATTCAATTCTGATTCGCCCATTGCCATATCCGAGCGCGGATCGCCTCTACTGGATTTCCGAGCACACCGAGCGCTGGCCTGCGGGCATCGGGATCGCACCGGATTATTACAGCATGCGCGAGCGCACTCGCGCCTTCGAAGACATCGGGGCAATCGCGTGGGGTGATGTGAATTATGGCGGACCGGATCGGCCCGAGTATCTACACGCGGCGCAAGTTTCACCATCGTTCTTTCAAGTGATGGGCGCAAGGCCGATGCTCGGCCGGTATCTCGCGCAGGAAGAAGAAGGGACCAAAGCCCCGCTTGTTGTCGTGGTGAGTTACCCCTTTTGGCGGAACCGTCTCGGGGGCGACGGGGAAATCGTTGGAAAAAATATAATGCTGGACCTGCGGCCGTTTATGGTAATCGGCGTCATGCCGCAAGGCTTCGACTATCCTCTGGGCACGCAGATCTGGCGTCCGCTCGAAATCGACGAAAGCAGTCAGAGACCGAGGATGGTCAACCGTGGTTTCCGGTTGGTCTCAATCGTGGCGCGTAGCAAAAGCGGCGTCTTTAGCGAAGCGCCGGAAGGCGAAATGAGCCGCTTGACTGCGGAGATTCATGCGGAATTTCCGAAGGAATTCGACGCATCCGGCTCGTTCCGGGGATTCCGCATCGCCGCCACGCCCCTCCAGCGCCAAATCACGGGGGATTTGCGCCCGGCGCTCCTCGCGATCACCGGAGCGGTCGGACTGGTTCTGCTCATCGCCTGCGTGAATCTGGCGAATCTGTTACTGGCGCGCGGGACCACTCTTCAGCGCGATCTGGCCGTGCGGTTGGCGTTAGGCTCGACGCGCGCTCGCATCGCTGGCCGTATGCTGGCGGAAAGCTTGCTCTTGGCTCTGCCCGGCGGGGCGGTCGGCGTGGCCATTGCCGCCGTCTCGGTATATGCGCTCAACGCCCTCAAACCGGCGGTGCTCATTCGGTATCCGCCGATTTCCCTAGACCTTCGCATTCTCGCGTTCACATTTGCGTTGACGCTTCTCACCGCGCTCGTATTCGGCCTGGCGCCAGCTCTCGCCGCTTCGCGCGTCAGCGTGCAGGAGGCTCTAAAAGCCGCAAGCCGCGCGCACAGCGAATCACGTGGCTCGGCTCGGATTCGCCGCGTGCTCGTAGCCGCTGAGGTTGCGGTTTCTCTAGTGCTGTTGATCGGCGCGGGTTTGCTTGGTCGAAGCTTTCTCAATTTAGCGCGCGTGCCGCTCGGATTCTCATCGGACCACTTGCTCACTTTTCAAGTAAACCCGATTGGCGCGCCAGCGTCTCAGAGCCAATATTATGTGGACGCGCTGGCGCGAATTCAGCGATTGCCGATGGTTCGATCCGCCGCGTTCTCCACGCATTTGCCCGTGACGAATTGGAGATGGATAAGCAACAGGATCCAGGTTGTCGGCCGGCCCCCAATTCCGCTAGCCGAACAGCCGCAGATCGATTTCGGAGTGGCGAGCGTGGAATATTTCCAGACGGTGAAAATGGCGGTGCGAGGAGGCCGGATTTTCGATAGCTACGACATCCCACAATCGCCCGCCGCGATTGTGGTGAACGAAGCTTTCGTACGGCGGATTTTTCTTGGCGAAGACGCGGTGGGCAAACAGATCACGTTTGAGCGCAGCGACGCTCCGCCGTGGACCATCATCGGCGTGGTCGGCGACGTCCGCAGCAGTTCGCTGGGCGTGGAGCCGACTCCGCTGATCTATCGCTGCGCTTGTCAAACCGGCGCGGATGCCGCGTTCGGATTCGTCGTCCGCACCACGGGCGATCCCAAATCCGCCATTCGCGGGGTGGAGGAACAGGTCTATTCCGTAGACCGCAACCAACCGGTCTTCGACGTCCAAACCATGGACGAGCGCATCGACGCATCCCTCGCGCCGCAGCGCTTTCAACTCATCCTGATCGGCGCGTTCGCCGCCATCGCGATCCTGCTCGCCGTCGCCGGAGTCTATGGCGTGATGTCCTACCTAGTCGGCCGCCGAACGCGCGAGATTGGCATCCGTATGGCCATGGGAGCGACTCCGGCCCGCGTCATGCGCCTGGTCACCGGAGAAACGGCGGCATTGGCGCTGATCGCCGTGATCGCCGGTTTGGGCGGAGCCTGGGGGCTGACACGCTATATCAAGACTCTGCTCTATGGCGTCACCGAGCTCGATCCCACGACCTTCGCCGCCGCGCCTGCCCTGTTGGCTCTTATCGTCCTGGCGGCTTCGCTTGGCCCGGCGTCCCGCGCCTCGCAAGTCGATCCGCTCGTGGCTCTGCGGGAAGAGTAATCAGCTCAACAGCAACCGCGCCAGTTCTGCCGCGCGATCCGAAAACCGCTCGTCTTTCGCAAACGCCCGGGCTGCTTCCCCCATCCTCTTGAGCCCCGACTCATCCGCCAGCAGCAGCGCGAGCGCGGCGCGAAGCTCCGTAGGCCTCACCAGCGCTCCGAATTCCTCCCGCATCACGCTCCGCGCTCCGTGATGATCCAGGCACACCGCCGGGAGCCCCGCGCCCAGCGCCTCCAACAATGTCAGCCCGTAGCTTTCGTGTCGCGATGGAAACACGAACAGGTCCGCCATCGAGAGGAACATCCGCTTCCGTTCGCTCACGACATGCCCGGGAAAGACCACTCGCGTCCTCCGCAGCCTCGCCGCGCGCCTTTTTAGATCCTCCAAGTAATGCTGGCCTTGCATAAACGCCGCATCGCCGCAGACGAATAGCCAAACAGGCCGGCTGGGATAATCCGCTCGGCCCTCCCATTCAAGCAGCGCATCGAGCAGAAGATCCTGGCCCTTTTCCGGAGAAATCCGGCTCAGCGTCAGCAGCACCCGAGCACCTTCCGGAACGCCGAATTCGCGCCGCAGCGGTTCCGGATCCACAGGAGCCGCAAGATCCCAAGCGCCCCATGGCAGCACGTGGATCTTTTCCTTGGGACACGATGCGTAGCAGCGCAGCAAGGTCTCCCGCATGGGCGCCGAGGGCACGATCAGTCCTCGCGAATACCGCACGCTGGCCTCCTGTTTTTCCCAAATCAGCTTCGCGAGACTCGGCATAAGCGACCGCAGCCGTGGATACCATCTCACCGTCGTCTCCGGGCGAATCCAGCCGCGCAAATAGATGGCGGCGATGTAGGCGACCACGTCGACGTGATAGATCGTGTAGATCCGGTAGCCACGCCGGGCGAGAGCTTCGAAATCCGGTCCCTCGGAAACGTCGTTGGATAAAACAACTGTCTCGGCCGGGTCATAGCGCAGAATCTCCTCCGTGGCGGCGCGCTCAAATGCGCCGCAGAAGCGGGCGTATTCGCGCTCTCCGAACCGCACCAAATCGCGGCCCGAAGGCGCTTCTTCTCCAGAGATGCCGCCGAGAATCGAAGGCGTGATCGTTCGCAACGCAAATGGACGCGTGCGCTCCCACTCTTCTACCAGGTGATCGAAGACGGCCGCCCCGCCGCCCAGAGGAACGGCTTGACCGGCAAATCCACCGTGCGCCGCGGCGTAGAGGACGGTCACTCGGACGGTGCGTACTCCAGCACCAACAACGTCACGTCGTCCCGCACTAGGCCGCCTTCGCCAAAACGGTCGAGCGCGGCCAAAAGCGACTCGTGTAGCTCCGCCGCTCCTTGCCGCGCATGATCCCTCAGGAACACGCGCAAGCGCTCAGAATCGAAAAATACGCCATCCGGATTTTCAGTCTCCGTGAGCCCGTCGCTGTAGAGAACCACTTTATCGCCAGGAGCAAGCTGCGCCTCCGCTTTCTGGGCTGTCGCCTCCTCCAGCATTCCCACCGGCATGCCCGTAGTGTGCAGCTTCCGCAAGCGGCCGTCGAGGGAAACCAGGTAGGGGGCACAATGGCCCGCATTCGCGTAGCGCAAGCGTCCGGAGGAATCGAGCGTGCAATAGAACACAGTCGCGTATTTCTCACCCCGCGTACGCTCCAAAAGAAACGCGTTGAGCCGGCTCAACATCGCCTCGATATCGGCGGGCTGAGCCGAGGCCATCAGAAAAGCGCCTTGCAGCAAACCGGCCAGCAGCGCGGAGCTGACGCCTTTTCCCGAAACATCGGCGATGACCGCCGCCCAAAGGTCTGGCGAGAGCTGGCGGACGTCGAAATAGTCGCCACCCACCTGCGTAGCGGGAAGACTCGACCCGGCCGCTCGAAACCAGCCCTCCGAAGGCATCGCTACGGGAAGCAGGCCCTGCTGAATCTCTCTCGCTACGCGCAACTCGCTTTCGATCCGCTCCTTGGCGCGTTCTTCTTCCAGCAGGCGCGCGTTTTCCAGAATGGTCGATGCTTCCACCGCCAGCGTCTGCAACAGCTCGCGATTGCCGGCGGAAAGATCCGCGGGAGCGACGCGGGAATCCAAATAAAGCAGCCCGACCGTGGCTTCCGCCGCCGTGCTCATCCGCGTCTCCTCGCTCGTGCCGCTTTGCACGCGCACCAGCGGCAAACACACCACGCTTCGCAGCTCCAGCGCCATGATGCTGCGCTCGGGATTCGCCCCCTGGCTGCTCAGGGGATCGAAAGACATGGAAAGCAGATCGCGCCTCGAATTCAGCGCCCGCTGAATCACCGACGTCGGCACTCGCAAATCTTCGGCCTCCAGCGCCTTTCCCTCGCGGTCGCGCGCGACAGCCACCTCCAGTTCTTGAGGTTTTCGCAGCAGCAGAAATCCGCGCTCGCAGCCCGTTACCGAAAGCGCCGCATCCACCACCGCCGTCAGCACTTCTTGCGTAGACAGCGAATTCTGAAGCGCCCGCGCCACCTCCATTAGCGACCGCAACTTCTCCAGGCTGTTCGGGCTCTCCGCTCCTGGAGGAGATGTTGAAAAGCGGTCCAGAATGCGCGTGATCTCGCTGGTTTCGAGCGTGAAGGTAAGCTGATACGACTCGCGGACCCCGAAATCGATGCGGTCGGAGTCATGCAAAACCCGGCGCGCAATGCGTTCGCCGTTCACCCAGGTTCCGTGGCGGCTGTTCAAATCCTCGATGGCGTAATGGCCGTCCTCCGCGAAAATGCGGAAGTGGCTTCGCGAAACGCGGTTGTCGCGCAGCACCAGGTTGTTTCCTGTGTGGCGGCCCACCAGAAACGGAAGCTCGCCGATCTCGACGCGGGTGCGCTGCCCCGATGGATTCAACACCAGCAGCGCGGCCCGGGCCGCTTCGGACCTGGTTGGCTCGGCGGCGCTCATTTCGACCTGGATACTATCGTTCGGCGGAGACCAGCTCCGGATGCCCGACAGCCTCTTGCGCCCGCAAAACTTGACAGTGCGAGCAGTAGCCGGCCACCTCCGTCCGCGCGAAGACGATCTCGAACCCGAATTGCGAGCTCACTTGGGCGCGCAGGTGTTGCAGCTCCTCGCCAAAGAACTCCTCCACGCGGCCGCACCGCAGGCAAATGATGTGCGCATGCTCCTGCTTCATGCGGGTCTCGTAGTAGTGCTGGTCGCCTTGGAAGTGAGCCAGGTCGAGCTCATCCACCAGGCCGCCCTCTTTCAGCAGCTTGAGGGTGCGATACACCGTTACCCGGTTGAGCTTCGGATCGCGCTCCTGGGCCATTCGGAACAGGCTTTCCGCATCCAAGTGCAGGCCCGACTGATCGATCAGATCGAGCAGCAGCCGACGTTGGCGCGTTAAGCGCACTCCTCGCTGGCGCAACGATTCTTGAATGCCGGCAGGCATATCTACTTGTGAATTTACCAGATTGGAAAACGCCGGACACCAAGGGACGGCAGGAGCCATATTAGGTAGGCCGTGCCAGCTACCGAAACGGATTTACAATTCGAATCTCTGCTTTAACCGTCCGGCCCGGGTATTCTGAATTTGGCTCCTTAAGCGGACGCCCCGGGTGCGCGACATCAAGAGCGATTCTCATTGTTCCATCTGCTCGAACCGATACACCACCGTGAAAGATGGCTCTATGTGAATCGGCTGTCCGGTTTCGTTAAGGAACACTGCCACGATCGAGCGAAGCACATTATCGGCCGCCAATAGGCCATTTTCGATCTTGACGTCGACAGAGTCCCGGAATGGCGCGCCGCAAGTGGCATCCTGAATGTATAGCATCGTATTGCCCGAGGCGGGATCCATCGCGGAGGAGTCGTCGCCATTGGACCGTAGACCCCAGAGCACGCCCGCGCATTTTCCAGGCACGCCCGGATCGCGCATCCAACCCTGCAAATTGCCATAGACGCGGAGAATACGCACGCGGTAGCCTCCGGGCGGATGGAAGGTGTAATTGTGCGTGCTCGCGCCAGCCATGCCCCATGTCCCTTGGCGCGAATCGGGACTGCCGAGCATGTCGTCGGCATGATTGGATGCGGCCGAAAAAGGCCCTAGAAGCGATGGAAGTAATAGAAGCGCTCTAAGAATGTGCATTGTGATGTCAGCCTCCGAGGAATTCAGCGGTTCGACCGCGCGGAGCGCGCCGCCAAGCGAGAGAGGAACTCGGTGGATTTAGCCATGTGGAGCGAGTCCGTCTTGCGCGAGTCCCCTACAGAGGAGTGCTTGACGCGTGTACGACGCCAGAAGCAAACTCATGGG
>DASQJB010000167.1:0-3914 GCA_035631295.1 Bryobacteraceae bacterium
CCGCCCCCGCCGCAGCCGAATAGCCCTCGTTAAAGACGAGATAGACGACCTGAAGCACCGCGTCCAGCCGCTCCGGCAATTCCTGCGGCGCCGGCACCTCGTAGGGAATCGGTGCCTCTCGAATCTTTGTCTTGGCGCGTACGATGCGTTGGGCGAGCGTCGCTGGCGTCACCAGAAATGCGCGGGCGATCTCTTCCGTGGTCAGGCCGCAGATTTCGCGAAGGGTGAGCGCAACCTGTCCCTCCGGAGGCAGAGCGGGATGGCAGCAGGTGAAGATCAGACGGAGGCGATCGTCCTCGATCTCTTCATCTCGGGTCTCTTCACTTCCGCCGGGAGCGTCGTTGACGCTCGATTCCATGTGGGCAACAAGATCTCTCTGTGCCCCGTCGAAGCGCGCGCGCCGGCGGATCACGTCGATGGCCTTGAAGCGCGCCGCCGAAATCAGCCAGGGGCGTGGCTTGTCCGGAATGCCAGTCTGAGACCAGAATTCCAGAGCGGCGGCGAATGCCTCATGCATGGCCTCTTCGGCGAGATCCAGATCTCCGAGGAGGCGCACCAGCGTCGCCAAAATCCGGCCCGATTCCGACCGGTAAAGGGTCTCAATGGTCTTGCTGAGTTGTTCGGGCACAGGCGACATCTACGCCAAGCTAGCAAACGGAATGGCTCGATACAACTGCGCTCGGGCTTCTCCTACCCGCAATTCATCGGTGTTGCGATCTCTTGCCCTCAACCAGCGCAGTATCGCCAAGTCATTCATCGACAGGCTTCTGGGCGGATGACGTTAGAACTCAATCGGAAGCGGCCCGGCAGGACTCGTCCGCTGCGAGAGGATTAGTCGCGGGGCCGGGCCGGTTCGGATTGAGTCGTGAGAAGGAAGCGGCTGGCGCGGCGCGATGAGTTCCACTAGCTATGGGGTTTGAATGCTGATTTTTTGCGGAGGGCGCCGGAAGAGATGGATTTGCCACGGGCGGGGATGCCTCTTGTGTCCCAGTGGCGAGCAAAATCGCCCGTCTCCACGGAGTACAAAGGCCACGCGGAGGATGCTTTTGGAGAGGTGAGACACCGGTAGCTCCACGTCGCCGAAGCGACGCGGGGCGAGCCTTAAGTAGTCCGTTGCTACGAGCTGTCAAGGCGCCCAACCGGGGCGCTTTGGTCCCAGTGAAGTTGTTTCGCGGTAAGCCGCTCGACTAGGCGCATCGGGCTTTGACAGCAGGGACACCTCCACAGAACCGGGGCTGCTGTAGCCGTTGATGAAACGGGGTCGGGACGTGCGCGTAAGAGCGTCCTGCAAAGAGGCAGCAGTGCGCCTCGGCGCCGGTTCGCGAGGAGGCCGAAGTAACGGATGCGGGGGAGTCCGCGAGGCAGAACATGTTGGAGAAACCGGCGCAGGAACTCCTCATGAGTGAGTGTCATGATGCGGCGCTTGCTGTGATGCGCATAGTCCTTCCAGCGAAACGAGACGTGGGTGTCGGTCAGGTCTACAAGACGATGGTTGGAGATCGCGACGCGATGAGTGTAGCGAGCCAGATAATGCAGTACGTGTTCCGGTCCGCCGAATGGCCGCTTGGCATAGGCCACCCAATCCTCGCGGAAGAGCGTACGCAGAAAAGCTGAGAATGCCTTCTCTTGCATCAGTGGCAGGCAAGACCCAAAGAAAACGAGCTTTCCCTGGCGGTAAGCGCGTTTCAGGCCGTCCACGAACTTGCCGCGAAATACGCGGCTCAATAGCTTGACTGGCAAGAAGAAGCGATCGGGCGCCCGAATCCACTGGGTATGATCCGGCGATAGCCCCCCGCCAGTCACGACGCAGTGTATGTGGGGGTGCGGTTGCAGCGTCTGCCCCCAGGTATGCAAGACGCTCAAAAAGCCGATCTCCGCGCCGAGGCGTTTGGGATCGGCGGCGACCTCCAGCAGGGTTTCGGCGCTGGCGTCGAACAGGAGCTTGAAGAGAACTCTCTTGTTCTGCCAGATGAGCGGAACCAGCGTGTGGGGCACGCTGAAGACAAGGTGGAAATAGCCGGCCGGCAGAAGTTCTTGCTGGCGGGCTGTCAACCATTTGTTACGAGCGCTGGTTTGGCACTTGGGGCAATGGCGATTGCGGCATGAGTTGTAAGAGATGGCCTGATGGCCGCAGCGTTCACATTGGTCGCGGTGCCCGCCGAGTGCGGCCGTGCGGCAGCGCTCGATGGCTCGGAGTACTTTCAGTTGTGGCCACGAAAGGAACTTCTCACAGCGATCCAGAAATCGATTGCCAGCCCTACGGATGATGTCGGCCACCTCCCAGGGTGGCCGATTCACGGATGATCGATCTCCTGCGATCCGCAATGGCCCTGGAACTCGCCCAGCGTGATCTGGTCGAGCGGATTGGCGGCAGCGCTGAGATGGCGGCGCGATAGATGCAGATAGAGCGCGGTGTCCTTCAGATGCCGGTGTCCCAAAAGCAACTGGATGGTGCGCAAGTCTGCGCCTGCCTCGAGCATGTTGGTCGCGAAGCTGTGGCGCAGCGTATGCGGGCCGATCCGTTTGCCGATGCCGGCGCGTAGAGCCGCTTCATGACAGGCATGCCAGACCGTTTTATCGGAGATTGGCCGCTCTTCTGCGGCGGCCTCACGGCGGCTGGGAAACAGGTAAACGCGGGGTTTCATCTTCGCCGCTCGCCAATAGTCGCGCAGGGCTCCGAGCAGTTTCTGGGTAAGCGGCAGTTCTCGATCAAGCGATCCTTTGCCTTGGTGGACGTGGATCAACATCCGTGAACTGTCGATGTCGCTTAGTTTGAGGTTCGCCGCCTCTGCACGGCGCAAGCCCGTGGCATAAAGCAGCATCAACAGGGTCCGGTAAAGCAGATTAGGCGCGGCCTCAATGAGACGGGCCACCTCATCCGGGCTCAGCACGACTGGCAGCTTCTTCGGGGTCTTCAGCAACGGCAGGTCATCGAAGTCCATATCGCGGCGCTTCAAGGTCTTCTTGTAGAGAAAGCGCAATGCGCCCATGCGGAGTGCGATGGTGCCGAGGCCGAGTTTCTTCTCGCGCAGCAAGTGAAGTTGAAACTGGCTGACCTCTTCGACGCCCATCAGCTCAGGCGACTTCGCAAAGTGGATGGCGAACTGTTCGACGGCCAGCACATAGCCGCGAATGGTGTCTGGGTTGTAGTTGCGGCGCTGGAGGTCGTCCAGCATTCGCTTTCGTAGTGTGGTCACAGAAAAACTCCTTTCTGTAACCGACGCTAGCGCGGTCTACACCCGCAAGCACGCACGCAACTGCGTCCGCCGCGCCAGCGGCTTAGTTCTGACGCCCAAACCACTGAACTGGACTGCATGGTGACGCCCCGCCCTCGTTTACGCTCGAGTGCGCTGGTCCAAACCCTCCCGATGTCAGGATTCAACTCGCAGTGTCGTCGCTAGGTGCGAGGGATTATGCTGCCTAGCCTGAGCGCCTTCAGCTAAGCGGCGACAACCCGCGTCCTCAATGGGCCTGCGCGGGCGGGAACAGGCGATGACCACGATCCGGCGGAAACCAGCGCGCGAGGAGTTTCAACCGCCGACGCAAGGGTTCGGGCGGCAGGTAGTCCGCGCCACTTCGAATCGAAACGTCGTGCCAGAGACAGTGAACGTACTCGGCCGCAGTCCCCGCGAAGGATGCGCAGCCGTAATTCTCCAGGTGGCGGGCGCTGTTGGCGTGGGAGCGACTCTCGAGAAGGGAGCGCTTTTCATCGAGTGCCTGCTCGTCAATCTCGCCCTCGATTCCCGAGTTGATCTCGTCCTGCAGAATAGTCCAATACGCGCTCAACTCCGCCACCGAAAGTCGTTCCCAGAGTGCCTGGCCAAGGCATACCAAGAGCTCCATCGCAATGTCATGCCCCACAAATTCACCGGTCGTGACCGACACCTCCAGAGCGCTAGCTGTTGTGGTCCATC
>DASQJB010000168.1:0-2642 GCA_035631295.1 Bryobacteraceae bacterium
ACCGCCGCCGCAGACTCAGCCAGGGTATTGAGTACCGCCTTGAGATCGAAAGTCGAGCGACTAATAGATTTGAGAACGTCAGCAGTTGCGGCCTGTTGTTCTCGCGCTTCGTCCAGCTCGCGACGAAGCCGCGCGACCTCAGTTGCACTGCCCCTAGGGGTTTTCGCCCTGTGGCGTCGCGCCTTAGTCGGTTTGCTGCTTGCTCTGGAGCGCCGTCGCATCGCCCACCCTAAAGGCTTAGGACTACGCCGATTTTCAAAGTCGATTACAGCAGGGATTTGCGGCCGGCGAAATGGGGTTCAATGATCAATTTGCGCTGCCGCGACTACGACCGAAGCTACAGCAAGCGGGTGTGGTTGTGGTGCGAGCGTTGCTAGCATCACGCGCCGGCAGCGCCCGAACGTGAGCTGAGTGCCGCGAAATCCAGGTGATACGCATTATACGTGGTATTATTGGTGCACGCGCTTAGTCGCACTGCTTGGATTGGAGACCGTCGTGCGCCGCCCGATCACCGTTACAAGGACCGTTACAAGGGTGGAGAGAAGTCATGTCCGATGAAGATTTGAGGGCCGAGCTTGATCGGCTCCGTAACGAGAATGCTGCGCTCAAGAGAGAATCCGCAGCCGGCATCCGCTTGAAGGTGAGCGAAAAAGGAGCAGTTTCAGTTTACGGGCTAGGGCGGTTTCCCGTGACCCTGTATAAAGAACAGTGGCTGAAGCTGCTGGACAGGTCGAGCGATATTCGAGCATTCATTACTGCAAACGAATCGAATTTAAAAGCTAAGGATCGCTGATTACCACACTTAGCCGTGAAGCCTGCGATAACGAAATCTCTACGCCGTCTTAAATCGCCTCTCGCAACTAGTGTCGCACGATGACCGAAACTATCCAACGGATTGTTCTTGCCTCGCGGCCGGTTGGTGAACCGGCGTTAGATAATTTTCGTTTGGAAAAACTTCCGATCCCACACCTCGGACCGGACGAGATGCTGTTGCGCACGCTATGGCTTTCGCTCGACCCCTACATGCGCGGGCGAATGAGCGATGCGCCGTCCTACGCCAAACCTGTTGGCATCGGCGATGTGATGGAGGGCGGCACGGTCAGTGAAGTAGTTGCCTCGAACATCGCGCAGTTCGCCAAGGGCGATATCGTTGTGGGACGTACCGGCTGGCAGACCCATGCTCTGTCCGATGGCTCCGGCCTGCAAAAAGTCGATCCAAGGCGAGCACCGATTCAGACTGCACTTGGCGTTCTCGGAATGCCCGGAATGACCGCTTACATGGGGCTACTTGAGATCGGGAAGCCTGCCGCTGGCGAGACCGTCGTGGTCGCGGCCGCTTCTGGTGCGGTCGGTTCGGTTGTCGGCCAGATCGCCCGCATCAAGGGCGCCCACGCCGTCGGCATCGCCGGAGGACCAGAGAAATGCCGTTACGTGACCGACGAACTCGGCTTCGACGCCTGCATCGACCATCGGACATCTGATTTGGTCGGCCGTCTTGCGGCGGCCTGCCCGAAAGGTATCGACGTCTATTTCGAGAATGTCGCTGGCGCGGTATTCGAGGCTGTGTTTCCCCTCCTCAATCCGTTCGCCCGCGTTCCCGTCTGCGGGTTGATTTCCGTGTACAACGCCACCTCGCTGTCACCGGGTCCGATCCTTCTGCCGCACCTGATGCGCGCGATGTTGACCAAACGGCTAACGTTTCGTGGTTTCATCGTTTCCGACTTTTCTGCCCGTTATCGGGATTTCATGCGCGATGTCTCGGCCTGGGTGCGCGAGGGACGAATCAAATATCGCGAAGACGTGGTTGAGGGACTCGAGAACGCTCCACGGGCCCTCATCGGTCTCTTGCGCGGGGAAAATTTCGGCAAGCTCTTGGTGCGCGTCGCGCGCTAAGTCGCCAGTGATTTCGCCGTAACAGACTGGTTGCCTCGCTTTTCGGAGCGCAAATGCTTATTTGAACGTTCGGATTTCCCCCAGGAAAGCAGAATGCACTGGAAGAAGCGCCAAAAGCAGATACGATATCTTCAGGCGAAGCACGGCAACGATCGAAGCCTCGCCAGAGAATTTCCAGATTTAAAGGTAGAGCAGCGGACAGCACCATGCTCGAACGGCATGCGGGGCAGGACTGCTCGTCGAATTCTACCGCCCGGCATGAAACAATTCCCTGTCGGTCATTGTCACAAACAAGGGTATGAGCTGATTATACCCGGCACGGACTTGCAATGGATGGGAGGCAAGAAGCCATGAGAGCTGATTTCCGTAGTCACACCTGACTTGAACTGGTCGACGCAGCCGAGCGGTGGTTATCTTGGCACATCACGGATTCCCGCTTGCCCGGGAACGAACGGGATGGTGAAGCTGGGCCTACGATGAAGCGTCCGCTTGCCACGTTGCTCCTTATCCTCCTCTTCGCTGCGCCAGCGCGGGCGGCGCAATGTGGCGGCGACTTTAACGTCTTCCTTTCCGCCATGGCGCGCGACGCGCAAGCGGCCGGACTCTCAGCGGCATAATCGACCAGGCGTTCGCCGGCGTCACTATCGACCCCGCCGTACTCGCCTTCGACCGCCGCCAGCACGGCACTTTCCGCATGAGCTTCGAGCGGTACGCGGCAACGCGCGTGACGGAAGCCCGGCTCCGGCGCG
>DASQJB010000169.1:0-4284 GCA_035631295.1 Bryobacteraceae bacterium
AGAGGAAGCGCACCATTGGATTGCCCACAACAACCATCCCCGTGGCCAAAACGTACGCGCCCGCAAGGGCAAACCCAATCACGATCATCCAAACCGCCCGTTTTGTTTCTTCCAAACTCTCCCGAGACAGAGTCAGGGCGAAAAGGGCGCTATAGCCGCCGTAGGGAAGCCGAAAAGTCATGCTGATGATCATGACCAGAGCCGCCGCGGCCACCATCCGCGCGACTAAAAGCGTTCTGCCTGAATATGGGGTCAGCTCGTCTCTGAGCCACCGCCGAAACCATGCAAGGCGGCCGGCGGGAGCGGGCAACGATTGCGCAATGGAGGCCATCTCAATGGCCGCGAATTACGACCACTGCCGACCCGCTCACGCGAAAGAGATCCGGAGGAGGATTCTCGACCCGCACCCGGACGGGATATCGGGACGCGAGATGCACCCAGTTCAGCGTCCTCTGCACATCCGGCAATCCGGGCGTGAGGCGGCCGACCAGGTCTTCGTCCGGAGTGACGCCAAATCCAATGCTGTCCACCACGCCCGCAAAGCGAACGTTCGGTTTAGACAGCACATAGACGTCCGCCTGCATTCCGGGGGCAATATGCAGGAGCTGCCCTTCGCGAAAGTTAGCGACGGCCCACCACCTTGTCACATCGATCAGCGTGAACATCTGCTGGCCGACGTGCGCATAAGCCCCTTCCGAAATTGTGAGGTTCGTCACGCGAGCGTCAAAGGGGGCATAGACGCGGCAGTTGTTGAAGTTGTAGCGCGCCGTTTCAATGGCCGATGCTTTGGCGCCTCGCTGGTTGATCAGCGGCTCGAGCGTAGTCACGGCGTGCTGCGCCTGCTCGTGCTGCGCCGTGCTTTCGGTCAGCACCGCTTTCGCGCGTTGCTCCTGAGCCAGCGTAGCCTCTAGCGCAGCCTGGGCCTGCCGCAGTTGAGATTCCGCTTGCTTCAGCGCTTGAGCCTGCGCTATTTCCGTCGTTCTCGCGCGGTCCACCTGGTCGACGGTGACGAACTGCTTGACCAGCAGCGGCTCAATGCGATGCAGGTTGTTGTTCGCATAGGTCCACTCGGCCCTCGCCCGGCCGACTGCCTCCTCGGCGTTTGCCACGTCCGCCTTGGCCTGATCGACGGCTGCCGCCCACCGGTTTACGTCGGCTTCCATGCTGTGGATGTTTGCCTCCGCGACGGAGACGGCGCTTACCAGAGCCGCGATTCTTCTGCGCTCATCCGAAATCTGCCCTTCCAGGGTTGCTTGCTCGGAGATTGCTTTTTCCAGGGCGTACCGGTATGGCCGGTCGTCGATTTCAAAAAGGAGATCTCCTTTTTTCACGAGCTGGTTGTCATGGACATTCAAATGGACCAGCGGGCCTTCCACCTGCGGCGCAATTCCAATAAAGTTTGCGAAAACCTCGCAGTCGTCGGTTCGCGGATAGCGGTTGGTATGGTAGACGACCACAAACCCTAATACGATCGCGCAAACCACGATTAGAGTGCTGAGAGCGCGGCCAACCCAAATTCCCATCTTGTGATTGCTGGTGGGCGCCATGAAATTCCTCGCTATCGAAACCAGACGAGCCAGAGCGCGAATGTGAACAACGCCGTCAGGCTCGGATAAGTCAATACAGGAAGCGCGATTACAGCATGAGCGCGCAAGATAAGCCAACGGGCCGCGACCGTGAGCAGCAGGCCCAAGGCCAAGCAAAGGAGCCATGCCGGAAAGAAGGAGCCAAGAATGTCAAAGGACGGGGCCCGGCTACAGCCGGTACAGAGCATTACCACAAGCAACAGACCGAACCTTGGAAGCTGCCCGATTAGCTTAGTAATCATGGGTGGGTCCTCCGGGCGTTGGCTTGAATCGCATCGCCGGTAGAGAACGCCAAATCGGCCAACGCCCCCAGCACCTGAGTACGCGCCAAAATGTCCGTCGATCGGGCTTGGGCCAGCACCTTCTGAGCGTTAGTGACGTCCAGCAGGTTGCGTACGCCGTAATTGTAGGACTCTAGCGCAGCGCTATAAGACTGCGTCGCGGCCGTGATTAGTGCGATTGCGGCCTCCCGTTGTCGGAAAGCGGTGATCAAATTCGAATACGCCGTCCAGACCTGGTCTTCAATTTGATCGCGTGCAGCGGTGGCTCTTGCTTCTGCCTCCCTGATGTGAGCCTCCGCCTGCGCCAGGCGGTTTCTCCGCGCGCCCCCATCAAACACCGTCCAATTTAGGCTCAGCGTCAGGCCGCCATTCAAAGCGGCGGTGTGTCCCCAGGGAAGGGTCTGCTGGAGGATGTACAGCGATTGGGCGCTTGGGTTGACGCTGAGGCTCAGGCTGGGATAAAAGGCAGACCGCGCCTGTTGCCGCTCTGCTTGTGCGAGGCGGATCTCGGCGACCCGAGCTTGAAGATCAGGGCGGTGCTCAAGCGCGCGAAAAATTGCTTGCTCGACAGTATCCGCGACCGATTCAGGCGTCGGTATTTCGCTCAGTGGTTGCACGCGCACCAGCGTGCTGGCGGAGGCTCCCAGAGCCGTCGCCAGATTGCCGCGCGCAATCTGCTCCGCTCCCAATACCGCCTGTAGATCGTATTGCGCCTGGGCCGTCGCGCTGCGCGCTTCCAGAATGTCGGGCAGCGTCGCTAAGCCGTTGCGCAGACGCTCTTCCGCCGCCTGTTGCACGGTCTGGGCATTCACCAGGCTCGCTCCCGCGGCTTCTTCCTGCCCTTGCGCATTCAGGAGCTGGTAATAGGCCAGCGAAACGTCATAGATCAGTTGCCGGTGAACGTCGTTGAAAGCGAAGTTCGAGGCCATCAGGCGCGCGACTTCCGCGTTAATTCGGCCACGCCGCGCGCCGAAATCGAAAATCGTATAGGTAAGATTCAGCGAGAGCTGAAAATTCGGGATGGTCTGGCGATAGAACTGCGACCCAAACCCTTCCTCGCTGCGATCCACATTGGCGAGTGCAACGGCAGCCAACATCGGAAACAACTCGCTGCGGGCGACGCCGAGGGCGGCGGCTTGGGCGCGTGCGCCTTCCCATGCAACGCGCGTTTCGGGATTGTGCGCTTCTGCCAGATCGATCAGCTCGCCCAGCGAATAAATTCTGTCGGGTTCGATGCGAAGCGGGGGCGGAATAAAACGCCGCGCGTCCGTTATGATGTGCCTTTCTTCGGGTGAATGCCAAGGACGATCGGGCGAGGAGGGCGCAGTCTGGGCGAGCACGCGGCTGATCGCTGTCAGCAGTACGACTGTGACGGCTGTTCGCGCCAGCGTTCTCCGAACATGTGGAATCACATGAATCCGATCACCAAAGACAGCGAGGACGCCCTCTTCTTCCGCAAACATGGTCGTGATCGCCGCAGGCGGAAGCGCCGTCGTTAAAGACGACAATACGAAGGCTAGATGCGGCTCGCCAGCAAGCAGTCGTATCAAATCGACCGGGCGGGAGAGGGATAGCTCGGCTCTTCAGAATCCGGGTGTTCGTCCGATCGCTTGCTCGAGTTCCGCCCAGGACAGGGCATATCCCAGACTCGCCTGAAGGAGATCTGCTTGGGCCTTGTATGTAGCGGCGGTGGCTTGCCGCCTGTCGGACATCAGTGCCACGCCCTGGGTGAATTGGTTGCCTGCCACGCGTTCGCTCTCCTGCCGCAGATTTACGACCTGGCTCGCCACCCGAACGGGACTCCTGGTCCGCTCCAGCTTGTTGTAGCTGCGTTCAATCGCAACGGCCACTTCCTCCTTCAAGCGTCCCAGGTTCTCTTCCGCTTCTGCCAATTCCGCTTCGCGCTCGCGAACGGCTGCCCGGCGTTTGCCCCAATCAAACACATCCCAAGTGAGATGGAAACCGAAGGTGCCGAAATTGTGCAATAAGAACGGCACGCCATCCTGATAGCTGTGGCGCGCATAGGCGGTGATGTCGGGGATATAGGCCGACTTCGCGATGGTGACTCCCGCTTGCGCCTTTCGGACGGCTTGCTCGGCAGCCAATATTTCCGGGTGCGCCGCCCATGCGGCCTGGACGTACTCATCGAGGGTACGCAGGTCGAAACTCGCCGGCGCAGCCGGCTCCAGCTCGAGTTGTGTGGTCAGCGGAAGCGCCAGGAGATCGTTCAATTCCGTGGTTAGATCCGCCAACTGGAGTTCTGCGGTGAGCACGTCCTGCTTACTTTCAAGCAGAGTCGCGTTGCCCTGTATCGCCGCTACTTTGAGGGCGGAGCCCCTGAGAATGTCTTGTTCGCTCTCCTTCAAATTCTCCGTAGCGTAAGCGCGCTGTTGTTCGGCCGCCTGTTTCTGCAGACG
>DASQJB010000170.1:0-17170 GCA_035631295.1 Bryobacteraceae bacterium
CGCCGGGCAAAGCCGGCGGCAGGCTCCACCACGTCCACCTTGGTCTCGCTGGCGGCCGCGACCTGCAGTTGAATACGCAGTTCTTCCCTCGCGCGAACTGCAAGATTAACGTTCTCGATTCGATATTTGTTAAATCCTGGTTTCTCGACTTCGATCGTGTAATCGCTAGGCGCCAGAGAATCGAAATCGGCTCGGCCCGATCCGCCTGTAGCGTGACCGTTCCGCGATGGTTATCGACAATGGATACCCGAGCCCCCGGCACCACCGCCGAGCTCGGGTCTGACACGAAGATCGCGAGACTCGCGGAGTCCTGCGCCCGCAATTCCGTTGCGAGCAGACAGAGCAGGGAAGAGAACAGTTGTGGCAGGACGCGTCCGACAGCTTTCATGATAGAGACTAACCCTATGGCGGGAGACCGAAGGATCCCCGCCCGCGAGACTCAATGCCTTCGTTTGTCTGTACGCTTACGACGACGGGTTTACGAAGCGGGTTGCCTAACGAATTGTGAAGTTTTGTTACGGCGCAGAGCGCAGCGCGCTAAAGGAGATCCTCGCGCTGGAAAGGGGCATTGTGCCGGCGGCTCCACGCCGTATTGCTCGGCGACGATTTCGACCGCGCTTCTGGTAGCACCCTTCGAGCAGATCCTGATCGATTAAGCGGCTGCGGCCGCGGCCCGCTGCGGCGCTTCAGGGCCGCTCGCAAACAGCGAGGCTTAAAGCCCGCCCTCCACCGCTTCATTATCTTTTGTGGCCCCGGGGTCGTGGAGCACTCCCGGGCGGTTGCGGCTCCGAAACGGTGCTTGCGTTCACATCAGTTGCAGAGCCGTGACCGCCGGGGAGCGGTCAACTGACAACTTGGGCTTTAAAACTCGACGCGCAGCGCGATCTGCGCGCGCCGGGAGTTCGTGCCGTAGGGATAGCCAACGGCCGCATTGCCGTCGCCCAAGCCGGTGACGGGTCTCAGCACCCCGGAAGTAGCCGTATAGGCGATGGTGTTCACACTGGTGTTGAACTGGGAGTTGAATACGTTGAACGCCTCCAGCATCAACGTCGCTTTCACGCGCTCGGTGATGGGAACGGCGCGCGAGACGCGAGCGTCTACGGTGTGTTCGCGGCCGGTGGGGAGCGATCCCGCACGCAAGAACGGAGCCTGCTGCGAGCCGCCCGAGCCGTTGAGCGAATTCAGGTAGAGCATAGTGATGCCGGAGAACTGTTGGCCATTCACCAGCACGATGGGCGTCTCATACATCGGGGAGGCCAGCGTGGCGATGCCGGAAAGCTGCCAGCCATTCAGCACATACCGAGCGATCATCGAGTTGCTCTTGGTCACCCGCGGAGCCCAGGTCCAGCTTATGACTCCCCTATGCCGCTGGTCGAACGCCGAATTCGCCTGCACCGAGCGGTAATCCGCGTTAATGACGCCAGGCGCCAGGAACCCGAGCCATGACACAGGAGTCCCGCCCACGTCATCCACGGCGTGTGACCAGGTGTAGGCCGCATGCAAACTCAGTCCGTGCGACATGGCTTGGTTCAACTGGACGGTGAGGGCGTGATACCAGGAGCCGCCCGAGTTGTCCACCTGGTAAGCGTGAGCGAACGAGGACGACCCTTTTGTGTTGACGATCCATGTGGGGAACGTCCCTACGGGAGCTCCCGCGGCGTTGTAGATGGTGTAAGTTTTGACGGTCGTGGGCGCGTAAACGTTTTGGTCGCTGAGCGTCCACAGCTTGAACCCGGTGCTGCTGATTCCGCTGACCGTCAGCGTGGTCTTGGCGCCAAAACGCCGCTCCAGACTCACTACGCCCTGCTCGACATAAGGGTTGCGGAACTTGCCCGGCTGGGCAAAGAAGACATTGATCGACCCGTTGGGCGCGCTCGAGGGGCCAGCAATCACGTGTCCGAAATACGGCGCGCCGGTTTGAGTGGGATTCAGAGAAATGTTTTCCTGATAAATCCCATTTCCCGTAAAAAGGGCGTCGAGAAGCTGGCCGGGATACGGCTGAAAGAACTCGCCGAATCCCGCCCGGATCACCGTGCTGCCGTTCAACAGATAGGATGCCCCGATGCGCGGGGCAATGTCCTTGTTGGTCGATGGGATGGAGCCGGTTTGGTAGTAGGTGGAGTTGGCGTAGGTGGGCTTGGGCATGAACGTCTTCTCCCACCGCACTCCGTAGGTCAGGCTCAGACGCCGGATCGGCCGCCAGGTGTCTTGCAAATACCAGTTGAATTCCGGAATATGCAGATCCACCACAGGCACCCCGAAGCCCTGGGAGTAACTGGTGTAGCTCCGGCGCGCGGAAGGATTGCTAGTGAAATCCTCCGCGAACGTGGTGAGCGAAGGGTAATAGTAAGTCCCTGTGCTGTTGAAAATCTGAAACGTCCGATCCTCGCGGCGGACATATTCCGCGCCCAGTTTCACCAGGTGCGTGTTCATCGTTACTGAGAGATTATCGGCGTACGTCCATCTCTGCTCGCTCACGACATTGGGAAACGTCGGATTCGAGCCGACGTTCGTCCCCGCGATGTATATGGCGAGTTTGCTGGGAGAGCCGTTAATCGTCGGCAACAACTGCGAGTCTTCGTAATCGGACAGCCGGCTGTGATAGAGGCTGGCGCTCATGTCGTTGAACGCGAATCCGCTCGCCAGCGACCTTCCCCAGCTCAATCTCCCATTGCGCGTCTCCTGATTCAGGCTGCCGTTGGCTCCGCGTAGCGATCCATCGGTGGCCACTTCGGCCATATTCGCCCCATTCGGCGCGTCGCTGTGGAATACGCCCGCGTTGAAGCTGATGCTATTGTTTTCGTCCGGCCGCCAGTCGAGTTTGGCCAGCCCGTTCAAGGAGAACAGCGAGCGATTCACCACCGTATTCATTTGCGAATTGAGGAACGCGATCGCCGCAGTGCACTGCGCGGGCGTAGCGGGCGCGGTGCAATTGGCTGCATTCACCGCCGTCCCGCCGGGAATGCCGATCAACGGATTGTTGATGAGGTTCAGCCCCTGAGATTTCCCGTCGGTGACTTCAAAATTGGAAAACCAGAACAGCTTATCCGGAAAAATCGAGCCGCCGGCGCTGGCCCCGCCCTGATGCTGCCAGCCGCTGGGACGGAAATCCGGGGCATAGCGGTTTGCGGCGTTCAGGCTCGCGTCGTTGAAGAAGTCGTACAACTTGCCATGAAAGCCGTTGGTTCCGCTTCGCGTCACTGCGTTTACAATGCCGCCGGAGGAATGGCCCAACTCGGGCGGGGCCATGGCCGAGAGAACCTGCATCTGCGAAATCTGGTCCTGCGTCAATTGCGGCGCGATGCCGGGCTTGTCGAGATAGTGCTGGCTGGTGGTTAGGGCGCCATCGGTGAGAAACGCGTTTGTGAAGGGCTCGCCGCGCACCGCCAGAACTCCGGTGGCCGGGTTTTCCGTCACGGCCGGTGCCAGCGCCACGAGCGGGTCGGCGCGGCGCGCGCTGGAAGGAAGCGCATCCAGGTCCGGTTGGGTGACAAGATCGGAGACATCGTGCTTCGAATCGGGCGCGGGCGGAGCGGTTCGCGCGGCTTCCGCTCCGCCTTGCCCCTCCCGCATCAGCGTGATTTCGAACGTAACCGTCCGGCCCACGGGAATCTCCAAATCCTTCTTCTCCCACGCCTGGAAGCCTTTTCGGGTCACTTTCATCGTGTAGCCGGGGCCGGGAACCAGCGCGGGAGCGTTGAATACCCCGTCGTCGCTGGTCACCACGTTGTGCCGGATTCCCAGGCTGTCGTTGGAGACCGACACGGTCGTGTCGGGAATGCCTTCGCCGGAAGCCTCGCGAATGGTTCCGCTTACGGCTCCAAAACCCGCGGACGTCTGCGCGAGCGCGCCCGCGGCGCACGCCCACCCGAGCAAAATGATACCTGCTATTTTCTTCATGAGACCCTCAAAAAACCTTAGCAAACCGTAAGAGTTTGACGGGCGGAGCCTCAAGGCCGGTTACGAAGAAGTGAGAGCCATCGGTCTCGCGTGGGACTAGCGCCCAAAATAGGCCGCGTTCCGCTGCGCGAAATCGGCCCATTTGTCCGGCAGATCGTCCAGCGCGAAAATCGCGGAAACGGGGCACACGGGCACACAGGCTCCACAGTCGATGCACTCCACGGGATCGATATAGATCATTTCTTCGGAGCCGAACTTCGGGTTGTCTTTTTTGGGGTGGATGCAATCGACCGGGCAGGCGTCGACACACGCCGTGTCTTTGGTGCCGATGCAGGGTTCCGCAATCACATATGCCATAACGTTAGAGTTCTCCGAACCGGGGCCGAGCAGCTTATCAAGCGCGTTTCACCGGAATCGCTTTCGGGGGGAACTTTATCTACTCATACCACACGCGCCAATGGACGCGCAAATGAAACGATCGCGGCAGATGTTATTGTTTCTGTTCCGCTTTGCCCCGCGGCCATGTCCTTCTTGATTCTGAGGCTTCTTTGTGCGACTATGTCAATAGCAGTTCACTGTTTTTGGCTCTTTCGTTTCGTCCGGTCTTAGCGGCCTTCGTCCGATCCTGCCCCGATTCACTCTGCAAACTTCAAAAGGGAAATTAATGAAGAACATTTTTGTTGGAAACCTCAGCTTCAGCGCCACCGAAGACGCGATTCGATCGATATTTCAAGAATATGGAACCGTGGAGCGCGTCAGCCTTATCACGGACCGCGATACCGGCCAGGCCCGAGGCTTTGGATTCGTCGAAATGAGCAACAACGCCGAAGCGGATCGCGCCATCGCCGAGCTCAACGGCCGGGAATTCGACGGCCGGACACTTAACGTCAACGAAGCCCGTCCGAAAGCCGAGCGCGGAGGGGGCGGCGGGGGCTATCGCTCCGGGGGCCGTTCCCGCAGCCGCTGGTAAGCCAGCCGGCGAAAGCTCTCTTTTTAACGCTACTGCACCAGCCGCCGCCGCAGAATCGCCGGCACTTCGAGATCCTTGAACGGATCCGGCATGAGGGGGTCTCGTGACGCATCAGGTCCCGCGACGCCATTGGTATGGGGTGTCTCTTCCTGCCCAGATGCAGAAGCCCCGGAGACTGCGGCGGCTGCCTCGGACGCGGCCGCGACCATCACGGGTTCCGGTTCGGGCGGCGGCGGTTGAGGGACGAGTTCCGCTCGGAGCGCGGTCGCCGTGGCGGCGGCCTGGCGCTTGCGCTGGATCGCGGGCAGCGTCTCGCGCTCGAATCCGGTGGCGATGACAGTAAGCTTCACCTTGTCGGCGAGATGCTCATCGAGCACCACCCCGAAGTTAATCTGCACATCCGAATTTTCCGTCGCATTGCTGATGAGCGTGCAGGCTTCGTTGACCTCGTGCAGCCCGAGCTGGCTTGATCCGGTGATGTTAATGAGGACGCCGCGAGCGCCGCGCACGCCGCCGGCTTCCAGCAGCGGGCAACTGATGGCCTTTTCGGCCGCGGCCAGCGCGGCGCTCTCGCCCGACGCTTCCGCCGTGCCCATCATGGCGTACCCCATTCCGAGCATGATCGAACGAATGTCGGAGAAGTCGCGGTTAATGAGTCCCGGCGTGGTGATAATGTCGCTGATCCCCTGCACGGCTTGCCGCAGCACGTCGTCGGCGATGCGGAATGCTTCAAAGAAGCTTGTTCCCTTTGGCGCCAGGCGCAGAAGCTGATCGTTGGGGATGGTGATCACCGTGTCGGCCACGCTGGCCAGCTCGGCCAAGCCTGCCTCCGCTTGCCGCATGCGCTTGGGGCCTTCGAAGCCGAACGGCTTGGTCACCACGGCGACGGTAAGCGCGCCTAGTTCCTTCGCCAGCGACGCCACCACCGGAACGGCGCCCGTGCCGGTGCCGCCGCCCAACCCGGCGGTGACGAACACCATGTCCGCGCCTTCCAGCAATTCGATGATCTTCTCGGTGTCTTCCAACGCGGCTTGACGGCCCACTGCGGGGTCGGAGCCTGCGCCCAGACCGCGAGTGATCTTGGCGCCGATCGCCAGTTGGCTGGGCACCGAGGAAGCGGCCAGCGCCTGCAAGTCCGTGTTCAGGACGAAAAACTCGACTCCTGCCACGCCCTCGTCGAGCATTCTCGCGACGGCGTTCGATCCGCCGCCACCTATGCCGAGCACGCGAATCTTGGTCCGCGGCGCCGCTTCTTCCTCGATCACGAATTTCAAAGCATCCAATGACATTCGCTCCCCCTCCCGTAATTGGGGAGCAGGCTTCAGCCTGCAACGGGGACTTTAGTCCCCGATCGGCTCGCGGAGGCTGAAGCCTCCGTTGCAGGCTGAAGCCCGCTCCACCTACCTCATCACCAATCCCAACAGCCCTCGCGCCCGCCGCCGCGGCGGCTGGTGCAGCTTGAGCTTGGCCGAATACATGCTGAGCCCGGCCGCGGTGGTCCACAAAGGATTTTCCAGCTCCTCGGGCCAATCGCCGATCCCCTTGGCCAAGCCGCTTCCCGCCTGGCAATTGAGCACCTTCTCCGCCATGTCGCACACGCCGGCAAGCCGCGAGCCGCCGCCCGTCAGCACGACGCCATCCAGAAGCTTGCGATCCATACCGGCCCGCCGCAAAGCATCCAGCGCGTAGGTGAACAACTCCTCCGCCCGCGCCTCCAGGATCTCCACCAGTTCGCCACGCCGGGCCTCGCGGGGCGCCCGGTTTTCCGGCGAGGGAACTTCGATGATGGTCGAGTCCGAGGTGAGGCCCAGCATCGCGCATCCATATTCTCGCTTCAGGCATTCCGCGTCCTCATAGCCGATCTTGAACATGGCGGCAATGTCGCGCGTGAAAAGGTCGCTCGAAACCGGAAGATTCGCGGCGAGTTGGAGCGCGTCGCCGTCGTAGATCGCCAGGCCGGAGGAGTGATGTCCGATATCGAGCAGCGCCACGCCGTCCGCGCGATCTTCCGGCAACAGGCACGCATAGGCCGCGGCGACCGGCTCGAAGACCGTCTCCTCCACCTCCAGGTGAGCCATATGCGCGGACGCCACCAAAGCCTGGTGCTCCAGGATCGACGCTGTAACAAGGTGAACGTTCGCCTCCAGCCGCGAACAGATGCCCTTTTGCGGCTTGCGAAAGCCGGCCATGCCATCCAGGACGAAATCCTGCGGAAACACATGGAGCAGCATCCGGTCGGACTCCAACTGGACTTCCGAAGCCCTTCGAGCGGCGAAGCTCAAATCCTCGATTCCGATCTCGCGCGGCCGGCCGAACTCGTACACGCCCCGGCTCTGCGCGCCGCGCACATGAATGCCGCCAATGCCCAAGGTGACGGCCTCGACGGCCACTCGCGCGCCGCGCTCAGCATCGGCTACGGCCGCACGAATCGATTCGCCCACCGCTTCCTGATCGCTGATGCGCCCCTTCGCCCACCCGGCCGACGAGGCCAATCCATGCCCCAGATAACGGAGATACTCGCCCTCCAGCGCGCAAATCACGCAGCGCGTCCAGCAACTGCCGGCGTCGACGCCCACAACGAGTGGAAACTTCGCGGAAGCAGGCGTGGCCATTCTATTCCACCACCGTGATTCGGTCCTCCAGGCGCAGATCGAGCGTCGAAGCTCCGGGGAGCTTGCGCTTGATCTCCGCGATGTGGTTCCGGTAATTTTGATAACGCGCCTGGAAATGCTGGTCGCCCAGCAAAAGCGTCACCATGCGGCCTTCATACGGCTGACGCACTTTCAGATTGTCGCGATCGCTGACGTCCACTTCGGAAATATCCTTTCCCGCCTCGCCTAGCTCATTGATGAAGCGCAGCAAGCGCCCCACGCGCTCGCGCCGTTCCGCGATCGGATCGGAGGCTTTCACGCCCGCCAGCACGGGCAAATTGAAACGGTCGCGCGCGGGCGGCAGAATTACTCCGTCTTCGTCGATCAGTCCCGGCCGGCCGGCGGCGAGCGTAATGAACGCTACGGGTTTGCGCTCGGCGATTCGCGCCACCAGGAGGTTGGGCCAGATGCGCACCACGGTGGCGTCTTTGACCCAATCGACCGTTTTGAGGGTCGTGCGCCGCTGGCCGACCGGGATCAGGTACACGCTGCGACCGAAGTCTTCCGCGAAGACGGCCTGGATGGCATGGTGGGAGGCGTGCACTGCGCCGCTGAGCCGGAGTCCGTCTTCGCCGCCACTGAGAGCGAAACGAGGATCGCGAATCAAAAACTCTTCCACGCGATGGAACGCGAAGAGCGCGGCGGCCAACGCAGCCGCCCCGGCCAGCGTTCCGACCACAAGACGCGGAGCGAGCTGCTTTAAAGATGCCGTTGCCCCGTTGCTCTTCAGTCCCATTCGCTTTAGCTCTCTGTGTTACACGACTCGGTTGCTGCTCTGTACTACTAGACCTGAAAATCTCCATGCGCCCGGACGATTTTCGTGGCGCACGCACTCTTGCGCGCCGGGTCGAGACTCGTCTCGATGCCTGCCGGAGCCTTCGCGGGCGCCAGGCCTCGACTTGAGTGTCGAGGCGGCAGGCGCGAGTGCCTGCGCCACCTTACTCACTTCAGCTCCTCCAGAATCCGGTCTCCCGCCTGGGAGACGCTACCGGCGCCTAGGGTCAAGATGGCGTCGCCCTCCCTCGCCGCCGCCGCGACCGCGGCGATTCCGGCGTCCATGGACTCCACATAACGCGCGTTCCGGTGCCCAAACGCCTCGATCCGCTCCACCAGCGCTTGCGACGTCACGCCCTCGATGGGCCGCTCCGATGCAGCGTAAATGTCGAGCACGAAGACGCTGTCGGCCTGATGAAACGCGCGCGCGAAGTCGTCCAGCAGCGCTTGGGTGCGGGTGTAGCGATGCGGCTGGAACAAAACGTGAACGCGCCCGAAGCATCGGCAAGCGCGCGCGGCCGCCAACGTCGCCCGGATCTCGGTGGGATGGTGCCCGTAATCGTCGATGACCGCGATTCCGCGTTCGGTTCCGCGCAACTGGAAGCGGCGGTCCACTCCCGAGAAGTTCTCCAGCGCCTCCCGGATCGACTCCACCGGAATATCCAGCTCCAGAGCCAGGCCCGTGGCCGCGGCGGCGTTCAGCGCATTGTGCGCTCCGGGAATGCGTAGCCGGAAGCAGCCCAAATCCAGGTCGTGAAACTGGAGATGAAACTGGCTGGCCATATGGTCCGTGGAGGACCGCGTCACCCGCAGGTCGGCGGGCGCGGATTCTCCGTAAGTGATGGTCCGCCGGTTGATCGACGGCAGCAGCCGCTGCACGTTTTCGTCGTCCAGGCACAAGATGGCGGCGCCGTAGAACGGAACCCTCCCGGCGAACTCCGCGAAGGCCTGGCGGATCTCCTCAATGCCTCCGGGGTAGTGGTCCAAATGCTCGCGATCGATGTTTGTGACGACTGCGAGAATCGGCGCTAGCTTCAAAAAGCTGCCGTCGCTTTCGTCGCTTTCCACCACCAGATAATCGCTTCGGCCCAGCCGCGCGTTGCTGCCGCCCATGCCGCCCACCAGCCCGCCGACGACCACTGTCGGATCGAGGCCGGCGTGGCTCAGGATGGCCGCGACCATCGACGTCGTCGTCGTTTTGCCATGACTGCCGGCAATGGCGATGCCAAATTTCTGGCGCATCAGCTCGGCCAGGAGCTCGCCGCGGGGAATCACCGGAATCCCCCGCCTCCGCGCTTCGAGCACTTCCGGATTGTCCGGCGCCACGGCGGAGCTAACAACCAAGGCTTTGGCGTCCCCCAGGTGGCTGGCGGCATGTCCCTGATAGATCTTCGCGCCGCGCTTTGCCAGCCGGTCCGTGATGGGAGTGCGGCGGAGGTCCGAGCCGCTGACTCGATACCCCATCTCCAGCAACACTTCGGCCAGGCCGCTCATGCCGATGCCGCCGATTCCGACGAAGTACACGGACTGGGGCTTAAAAAACATTTTCCTTCTGTATTGTTTCGGCTTTTGCGGATTCTGTCAATGCCTTAGGCCCGCCAAAGACTCCAAAATTTCCGCCGCCTGCCGCGCCGCTCCCGGTTTGGCGAACGCGCGCGCCGCTTCGCCCATCGCCGTGAGCCGCTCGGGTTCGGCCACTAGCCGCATCACTTCCTCCACCAGCCGGGCGCCGCCCATCTCTTGGTCGAGGACGAGCCGCGCCGCGCCCCCCTTCTCGAAAGCTTCCGCGTTGCGCAATTGGTGATGATCGCTGGCTGTAGGCAAAGGAACCAGAATCGACGGCTTTCCCGCCGCCGCCAACTCGCTCAAGGTGCCCATGCCGGAGCGGCACAGCACAAGATCGGCTTGCGCATAGGCTTTCGACATGTCGTCGATGAACGCGCGAACCTCGAATGGCGACCGGCCGGCCAAATCTTGGTACGCCGCGGCGCCCGTCTGGTGAATCAGCCGCACGGCATTTTCTGGCCACAACGGCCAACTCTCCTCGACGGCGCGATTCAGCGTCCTCGATCCCTGGCTGCCTCCCGTGATTAAGAGGGTGAGCGGATTGCCCGGCGGCTTCGCGGGAATCGCAAAAAGTTCTTCCCGCACTGGAAGGCCAGTGACTTCGGCGCGGCCGCGCGGAAACCAACGCCCTGTTTCGGGAAAGCTCACCAACGCGCGCGAAACGAAATGCGCCAGTTGCCGGTGGGTGAAGCCGGGCACGGCATTCGGCTCCATCACGACCACCGGAATGCGCGACCACAGAGCGGCCAGCAGAACCGGCCCGGCCACATAGCCGCCCATGGAAAAAACCGCGGCAGGCGACGCCCGCCGGAGCATGCGCGACGCCTCCCAGACGCTCAACGGGAGATTGCAAAGAGTCGCCAGCGTCTTCCGGACGCCGACGCGCTTCAATCCGCCGATCTCGATCCATTGGATGGGAAAATTCTCCGCCGGCACAAGCTTGGCTTCCATGCCCTGGCGCGTTCCAATGAATCCGACGGAATGCCCGCGCGCCCGCAACTCGCGCGCCACGGCAAGAGCGGGAAAGACATGGCCGCCCGTGCCGCCGCCGGCCATAAAAAACGTCGCCACTTTCCGTTTCACCCCTCATGCTCGCTCACGCTCAGCAACATTCCTAGCGACGCCAGCGTGCTCACCAGCGAACTGCCCCCAAAGCTGATCATCGGCAGTGGAAAACCTTTTGTGGGCGCCATGTCCAACACGACGGTCATGTTGATCAGCGCCTGGAGCACGATGGAAACCGTCACACCCAGAGCCAAGTACCGGCCGAAGTCGTCCCGCGCCAGCAAATACAGCCGCACGCCCCGCCACAGGACCACGATGAACCCCGCCAGGACGGCGGTCGCGCCCCATAGGCCCAGTTCCTCGCCGATGGTCGCGTAAATGAAATCGGTGTGGGCCTCGGGCAGAAACATCAGCTTCTGCTTGCTCTGCATCAAGCCCACGCCCAGCACGCCGCCCGTCCCCACTGCGATCTTCGATTGACGCGGCTGGTAGCTTGCGTCACGGACGGTGGTGGAGCGCTGCACATAATTGCGAATCGAATGATGCGTATCGACCAACTCGATATGGGAGTAATCCGGGTCAACGTAGGCGATCACGCGCCCCAGGCGGTAGCCTCGCGAAAACACGGCCACAACGAAAAGCAGCAGTCCCGCCACTCCTACGCGAAGCATATATTTCCATTCGAGCCCGGCGATCCAGAATACGATCACCGTAGTTAATACCGGCACCATCGCGGTGCCCAGGTCCCCCACCACGACCAGCGCGCCCAGCACCGCCACGGCCAGTGAGGCTTGCTGCAGAGTTCTGCGTTGGTTGACAGCCTGTGCCCGCCGTGACAGGAAGTAGGCCAGGAACAGGATCAGCGCCGGCTTGGCGAATTCCGAAGGTTGCAACGAGCCGACTCCGGGAATGCGGAACCAGCGGTGCGTGCGCGGGTCGGCGAAAATCACCGCCACCAGCAGCGCCAGCACGACGCTCAGCGTGGTGAACGCCCAAACCGGCGTATTCAGCTTACGGTAATCCAGCCGCTTGAAATACATCAACACTCCGAACGAGACAGCCGCAAACCCGAGCTGATGGAGCACAAAATAATACGGCGGCACATGGTAAAAGGGCTCCGCCGCCGCGCTGGATGCGCTGTACACCATCACGATTCCGAAGCCGGTCATCGTGAGGATGGTGACGAAGAGCATCCAGTCGGTCTTAAGCTTCATGAATTCAAAATCCCGTGGAGGGCGGGCTTCAGCCCGCGCGAGGCTTTAGCCTCGCCCGGCGCCTCTGGCGGGGCTAAAGCCCCGCGCGGACTAAAGTCCACCCTCCTCATAGCTCCATCACCAGCCGCTTGAATTCGCGTCCGCGATGTTCGAAATTGTCGAATTGATCGAAGCTCGCGCAGGCAGGGGCCAGCAACACGGTGTCTTCAGCGCGGGCGCGGGCACGCGCTTCGCTCACCGCTTTGTCCAGGGTGACGCAAGGGATGGCCGGTAGGTTTCCGTCCAGGTGTTGCTTGATTTTCCCCGCAGCCTCGCCTATCAGCAACGCCGCATGGGCTTTATCCTTTAACAACGCTCCCAGCGGCGTGTAGTCTGAGTTTTTGTCCCTCCCGCCCAAAATCACCCAAAGCCGCCCAGGGAACGCCTCGATCGCCTTGATAGCGGCGTCCACATTGGTGGCCTTCGAATCGTTGTACCAGGCCACGCCGTCCAACTCCCGCACGAATTCCAGCCGGTGCTCGACGCCGGGAAAGGTTTTGATCGCTTCGCGGATGGGATCGTCTTTGGCTCCCGCCTGCCGCGCGATCAAAGCCGCCGCCGTCGCGTTTTCCAGATTATGGCGGCCGCGCAGCGGAACCTCCTCCGTGAATGGCTCCCGCGAGCGGAACCACACCACTCGAGCCTTCAATGATTTCGCCAAGTCCCGCGTCATCGGATCGTCCGCATTCAGCACCGCGAAATCCTCCGCGGTCTGATTCTCGAACAGGCGGGCCTTAGCCGCGGCGTAGCGCTCGAGCGTGTAGTGGCGGTCGAGATGATCGGGCGTGATATTCAGGCAGGCCCCGACGTACGCATGAAATCGTTGGATCGTTTCGAGCTGGAAGCTGGAAAGCTCCAGAACATTCCATTGATCCGCCCGCGATGTCGCAACCATCGAGCAAGGCGGCGTGCCGATGTTCCCGCCCACCTGGGCCGGTATGCCGCAGGCTGCCAGAATGTGGCCCGTCAGAGCGGTGGTGGTCGTTTTCCCGTTCGAGCCGGTGATGCCGATGATCGGTCCTTGCAGGAACCAACTCGCCAGTTCCAAATCGCCGATCAACGGAACGCCTCGCGCGCGCGCCTCGCCAAGCTCTTCCAGATCCGCGGGCACGCCAGGCGAGAGCACGATTAAATCGACGCCCTCGAATGATACAGGAGCTTGATTGCCCAACTTCTTGTCCACCCGACTGACCTGCGCGCCCCGGCTCTTCAGCAGCTCCGCCGCCGCCACGCCACTGCGCGCCATTCCCACCACGGCCACTTTAGCGCCTTCCAGCTTCATCTGAGTTTTAACGTTGTAAGCGCGAACAGCGCCAGAATCAAGCCCGCGATCCAGAAGCGCGCGATCACCTTTGATTCCGCCCAGCCGAGCTGCTCGAAATGATGGTGGAGCGGAGCCATCTTGAAGATCCGTTTGCCACGGAGCTTGTAGCTCCCCACTTGCAGGATCACCGAAAGCGCCTCGATCACAAAGATCCCGCCGATGAATAAAAGCAAGATTTCCTGCTTCAACAGCACGGCCACCGTGCCCATGCTGCCTCCGAGGCCGTAAGAGCCCACGTCGCCCATGAAAATCTCGGCTGGGTGCGCGTTGTACCAAAGAAATCCCAGCGAGGCGCCGGTCATAGTTCCGCAGAAGATGGCTAGCTCCGACGCGCCGGGCGTGCGGGATAGTTCCAAATAGCGGGCGAACTCGGCGTGCCCGGACAAAAAAGCCAAGCCCGTCATCGCTCCGGCGGAGATCACCATCAGCCCGATCGCCAAGCCGTCCAAGCCGTCGGTGAGATTCACGGAATCCGAGCAACCGATTAATACGAGTGCGAGAAACCCGAAGAAGAAAACGAAAGCCAGCGGATGGGTCCACGGGTTTTGGAGCCAGACGTGAACCAGCAGATCCGGCTTGAAATTCTTCAGAAAGGGCACGTTCATGTTGGTGGAATAAACGCCCTTCGCGTGCATTCCCAGCAGCAGCACTCCCACCAGCAGCGCGGCAATGAATTCCAGTCCTAGTTTCTGGCGAACCCTCAGCCCCAGGTTGCGCTTTCGCTTGATCTTCAAATAGTCGTCGACGAAGCCGATCGCGCCGAAACTCACCAGAGCGGCCAGCGCCACCCATATCGCGGGAGTCCGAAGATCGGCCCATAACAACGTCGGAATTAAGATAGAGAGGCCGATGAGGAGCCCGCCCATGGTGGGCGTTCCGGCTTTCTTGTGATGAGACTGAGGCCCGTCCTCGCGGATGTGCTGGCCGATCTGAAACTCGCGCAGACGGCCGATCAGCCACGGCCCAAGCAGAATAGCCATCAGCAGCGCGGTGATGCTGGCCATGCCCGTACGGAAGGTGGTGTATTGGAAAACCCGGAACGGCGAATAGAGATGGAACAGCTTTTGGTAACCCAGCCAGTACAGCATTGGCCTTTTTCAATGACTCCCTTCGGCGCAAGCCCCCTCGCCGGAGGGAGCGCCCAGAAATTCTTGGAGGGCTTGTTCGACGTGAACGCCGCGGGACCCTTTGAAGAGAATGGCGTCGCCGGGCTCGGCGAGCGAGCGCGCAAGACGCCCCGCCTCCGCCGGATCTTCGAAAAAAAACGCGGCGTCGGCCCGAAGGCCGGCACGCTTGGCTGCGTCCAACATGTGACAGGCCGCGCCGCGTATCCCAACGAGCACATTTATTCCGCTTTCCGCCGCGTAGATGCCTACGTCGCGGTGAAGCGTCTCAGCCCAACGGCCAAGCTCAAGCATCTCCCCCAGAACGGCGATTCGCCGGTGAGCCGGAGAATCGCGGAGCACGTCCAGCATGGCTCGCGCCGCATCCGGGTTCGAGTTGTAACAATCGTTATACACCAAAACGCCCCCGTGATGGAAGCGTTCTCCACGCATTTTTCCAATAGATATTTTTTTGACGCGGGATGTCAGCCGATCGGGCGGAATTCCATACACGCCGGCGGTCGCGATGCCCGCGAGAAGGTTCGAAACTCCATGCTTGCCGGTGAGCGAGCTTTCGAATTCTACATCGCCCACCCGGAATTTCACGCCATTGGAACAATACTGAACGCCTTCGGCGCGAACATCCGCGTTTGGAGATTGCCCGTAAAGGACAACCGCCCCCTGACGGTCGCGGCTCTGTAAGAGGTCATCAACGGGGGGCGCCCATTCTGAGCCGCGACCGTGCGGGAGCAGTATCCGGCGCATTACGCCTTGAAATTCGGCCACGCGCGGGTCATCCGCGTTCAACACCGCCGTTCCTTCGGGCGGAAGAGCTTCGATCAGCTCGCGCTTGGCCGCGGCAATCCCCTCGATCGAATCGAATTCCTCGATGTGCGCCCACCCCACGTTGGTGACCACGCCTGTCTCGGGCCGGGCGATTTCCGCCAACCGGCGAATCTCACCCGCATGGTTCATCCCCATTTCGAGCACGGCCAACTCCGCGTTTTCATCGAATCGCAACAATGACAGCGGCAGTCCCACATGATTGTTGAGATTGCCTTCGTTCTTGGCCGTGTGGAAACCCTCCGCCAGCATGTCCGAGATGATGTCCTTCGTGGTGGTCTTACCCGCGCTTCCGGTCACCGCCACCACGCGGCCACCCCAGCTTTGCCTCGCCCGCGAGGCCAATTGCTGGAGCCCTTGAAGCGCGTCCGCCACCCGCAATATTCGGCGCGGCGGCGCCTGGCTGTCAGGAATCTCTTGATCCACAACCACGGCTGCCGCGCCTTTCCGGAATACTTCTCCGATGTAGTTATGCCCATCGTGATTTGGCCCCCTCAGCGCAAAGAACAGATCGCCCGCCAGGAGTGAACGCGAGTCCACGGACCATCCCGTGACCATCGCATCCGCGTCCGTGGAAGCCGGCAACCCTAAAAACTCCGCCACTTGGCGTAACCCAAATTTCATGTCTACTTCCGTTATCCCTCATGGTGGAGCAGGCTTTAGCCTGCAACGGGTGCTTCAGCACCCGCCCTGAAGCGGAGGCTAAAGCCTCCGTTGCAGGCTGAAGCCTGCTCCACTCGTCACTCATACTCCAACTCCCGAAGCGCTTCCCGCGCCTCCTGGCGGTCGTCGAAAAGAAGCGCCCGGTCCCCGATGATCTGATAGCTCTCGTGACCCTTCCCCGCCAGCAGCACTACGTCCCCCGCCAGCGCTTGCTTCATAGCGAGGCGAATCGCTTTGCCCCGGTCCGGCTCAGCGACGTGGGGCGTGTCGAGGCGGCGAAGACCTACTAAAGCATCGTTCATGATGGCGATGGGATCTTCCGAGCGCGGATTATCCGAGGTCAGCACTACATAATCGCTCAGCTCGCCGGCCACCGCTCCCATTAAAGGACGTTTGGAGCGGTCACGGTCGCCGCCGCAGCCGAACAGAGTGATCACGCGCCCCGTCCCGACCAGTTCGCGCGCGATGAGAATCGCATTGCGCAAGGCGTCGGGCGTATGCGCGAAATCGACGACTACGAGAAAGGGCTGGCCCTCGTCGATGCGCTGGAACCGTCCAGGCGCGTTGTGGCAGGCGGCGACGCCGCGCGCGATCGCAGGCAAACCGATCCCGTAACTCAACGCCGCGCCCGCCGCGGCCAGAATGTTCAGAACGTTGATGCGGCCTACCAGCGGAGATTCAATCGGCTCCCGCCGCCCGTTGTAATGCAAATCGAAAGACAATCCCCGAAAACCCGAGCGCACCTCCTCGGCGCGCAATTCGGCGCGGTGCGAGAATCCATACCAAATCACCCGCGCCGGCGGCGGCGGCCGCATTGATTCGCTCGCCTCGTCCTCGGCGTTGAGGATGGCCCACGCGGGCCCCGGCCCCTCGCCCGGGACGAACAAGAAACGTTTGGCCGCCGCATACGCCTCCATCGTACCGTGGAAGTCCAAATGATCCTGGCTGAGATTGGTAAAAACGGCGGTGCGGTAGTGAAAGCCCCAAACCCGCCCGAGCGCGAGCGCATGCGAGGAGACTTCGGAAACCAGGTGATCGCCGTGGCGGCCCACGAGCTCCGCCGCGAATCGCATGGTATCGAGCGATTCAGGAGTGGTGTTGGGCGCCGGCCGTGCATC
>DASQJB010000171.1:0-22363 GCA_035631295.1 Bryobacteraceae bacterium
GCTGCTCCAGATGAACCCGCAGATCTTCTTCGGTGATCGTAGCGCCCGGCCTTCTTGCGACGATGGCCGCGGGGACTTCGCCCCATCTGTCGTCCGGCGCGGCCACCACCGCGCATTCCAAAACAGCCGGATGGGACACGATAGCTTTCTCGATTTCGATAGAGGAAATGTTTTCGCCGCCGGAGATAATGATCTCCTTTTTTCGGTCCACAATATTCACGTAGGATTGTTCGTCCCACACTGCCATGTCGCCGGTGTGGAACCATTCGCCGAACATGGCCGCGCGGGTGGCGGCTGGGTCGCGATAATAGCTGTCCATGACCTGATCGCCGCGGACGACGATTTCTCCGACGGTCGCGCCGTCGCGGGGCACATCGTTCATTTGGGCGTCGACTACGCGGATTTCCGTCCCCGCGATCGGCCAGCCCGCCATGGCCTGCCGCTGGATGCGATCCTTTTCGGATTTGTATGGCGTTCCATTCCATAGCGAAATGGTAACCACGGGCGAAGTCTCGGTGAGTCCGTAGCCGGACACGCATTCACAGCCGGGGAATGCCTTTTCCATCCTCTCCACCAGTTCGGGAGAGGAAGCCGCGCCGCCGATCATGATTCGCCGGAGCGTGGAAGTATCGAAATCAGCTCGATCGGGACAGTGCAGTAGCGCCTGGGCCATGGTGGGCACTACGCACATGTCCGTTGCGCCGTGCTGTTGAATCAGCCCGAAAACGGCGGACGGTTCAAAGCGGCGAACCATTACTTGCTTCACTCCCAGCATCGTGGACACTTGCGGGCGGCCCCAGCCGTTGGCGTGGAACAGAGGAATAGTGTGCAGCTCCACCATAGTTTCCGGCTTCTCATAAAGCATTCCGACCGAGAGCGCATGAAGGTACAGCGTCCGGTGGGATAAAGCCACGCCCTTTGGCGCGCCCGTGCTGCCGCTGGTGTAAAACAGTTCGGCGATGGATAGTTCATCGATGGAAGAAATAGCGGCGCGGCCCGGCTGGCCTTGATCCAGGATCTCTTCGTAGGTAATCGACGCCGGAGCAACGCGATCCTCAAGCGAAACCCAGCGCTCCACCAACGGGCAAATGGGGCACAATTGCGCGGCCAGCGGAGCAAACTCGTTCTCGAAGATCACCATCTTCGCGCCGGAATGCCGCAGAATTTCGACCAGCTCGCCCGGCGAAAGGCGGACGTTCAACGGTATGACAATGCCATGCGCTTGCACTACTCCGTAATAGCCTTCCAGCAACTGATGATTGTTAAAGCTCAGATAGGCGACGCGGTCCCCCGGCGCAATGCCGAGGCGAGCCAATCCGCTGGCGAGCCGCTCGGCCCGTTCGCCAAATTCACGGTAGGTGAATTGGCGCTCGCCGGATACGATGCCAACCTTGGAACCAAACACATCGACGGCGCGATGCAGACAACGGAGAGGAGTGAGCGGTATAAACATGCGATCCTTAAGGCCTCAAGTCCGCAGCCTTACTCTCAATCCCGTCGGCGTGTTGGCGATCGCGGGCTGCCTTATCCCGATCGCCCGAATTGACTTCGGCGGCGGCGCGCGCACGATAGACGTAGGGCGCGGAGCGACGCACGGCGATGGCGGCGCTGTAGTCCCGAATTGCAGATTCATGCCGGCCCAGCGATTCGTAGACCTGACCTCGTTGGTAATGAGCGTCAACCCCGGCTGGATGGCGACCGCGGCGGAGAATTCGGCGAGCGCGCGCTGCGCATCGACTCGACCCCGGAAAATGGCTCCTCGGGCGACATATGCCGCAGCCAATCTTGGATTCAGCCGAGGCGCCTGGTCGAAATCCTGGAGGGCGGCTTCGGGATCAAGCAGGGTCTGGCGCGCGAGACTACGCTGGTGATAAGCATCGGCGGACCGAGGCCAGATTCGAATCGCCCGAGTGAAGCCGTCCGCGGCGAGAGAGGCGTCGCCCGCGGCGGCCAGCCGGATGCCGGTTTGCAGCGCCGTTTCCGCGCGCTGCGGCGCGGAGCGAATATAGGATCCGACTCCCACGACCAGCGCTGCTATCGCCAAAGCGAGGGCTGCGCAGGTCCCTATCCAGCGGCGGCGCCGTTGAACTTTGGGAGGAACGGCATCCAGCGGAGGCGGGGGCTTGAGAGATTCCCAAAACCGGCTCCACAGCGACGGCGCCTCGACATCCCATGCGCGCAGCGGCGCAGGCGGAGGGGGCTTGATCGCGTTCCAAAAACGCCTGAGGAGCGAATCGCCCATCGAATTCCACACTTATAATAGCGGTTCTTTCGCAACAATGAGCGCTTACCATGAAAGCTTGTGAGAATTGGAATTCACACGTCCATCGCCGGCTCGCTGGAGCGCGCGGCGCTTAAAGCCGTGGAACTGGGGGCAAACACATTCCAGATTTTCTCCTCAAGCCCCCGGCAATGGAAGGCTTCGCAGTTGAGCGAGCCGGCCATTCAGCTTTTCCGGCGCGCCCGCGAGCGGCATGACCTTTGCCCGCTGGCGATTCATGTGAACTACCTGATCAACCTGGCGGCAGCGAACGAGGGCATCCGCGCGCACTCCGTTCAGGCGTTCCGCGGTGAGATTGAGCGGGCCATCGCCATCGGCGCAGAGTATCTGGTGGCCCATCCAGGCAATTACAAAGGCCATTCCGCCGAGCAAGGGATTTTTCATGTCCTCCAAGGCGCCGGCGAGGCGGCTCGAGGCCTGGATTGCGGGAAGCTCACGCTATTGATCGAAAATACGGCCGGGGCGGGTGCGCAATTGGGCAGCCGGCTGGAGGAGCTCCATGTGATACGCGAATGCGCGGCTAACTTTACCGGTCTGCCTATCGGCTTCTGCCTGGACACCTGTCATCTGCTCGCGGCAGGGTACGATATCGCGACAAAGAAAGGACTGGAAAAGACGGTCCAGGAAATCGACCGCTGGCTGGGACTGGAAAACGTGCGGGTGATTCATACCAACGATTCCAAAACGCCTTTGGGATCGCACGTGGACCGGCACGAGAACATCGGCGAAGGTTATATTGGTCTTGACGGGTTTCGCCGCATTCTCGCCCACCCGGGACTCCGCGACAAGGCATTCATTTTAGAAACGCCGATGGAACAAGGCGGCGACCTGCGGAACCTGAACACTCTGAAATCTCTATGCCGGAACGCGCGTACGACCATAACGAAATCGAGCTGAAGTGGCAGGAGCGCTGGAGCCGCGACCCGAAGCTCTACAAGACCGACGCGGATTCGGCTCGCCCGAAGTACTACGTGCTGGAGATGCTCCCGTATCCCAGCGGGAGTCTGCACATCGGGCATCTGCGAGTGTATGCGATCGGCGACGCCGTGGCGCGTTACATGTGGATGCGCGGCTATAGCGTTCTACACCCGATGGGTTGGGATGCCTTTGGCCTGCCGGCCGAGAACGCCGCGATTCAGCATGGACGCCATCCTCGCGAATGGACGCTCGCCAATATCGCGCAGATGAAGCGCCAGCATGCCCGAATGGGCTTCAGCTACGATTGGGATCTCGAAGTCACCACCTGCGAACCCGAATATTACCGCTGGAATCAGTGGTTTTTCTTGAAGATGCTGGAGCGCGGCTTGGCCTACCGCAAGAAGGCGATGGTGAACTGGTGCCCGCAGTGCGCCACGGTGCTCGCGAATGAACAGGTCGTGGACGGCTGCTGCTGGCGCCATGAAGATACGCCGGTGGAGCAGCGCGCGCTCGAGCAATGGTTTCTGAAGACCACCGCGTACGCCGACGAGCTGCTCCGCGACATGGATCAACTCGAAGGCGGATGGCCGGAGCGCGTGCTCACTATGCAGCGCAACTGGATCGGCCGCTCGGAGGGCTCCGAGATCGATTTTTCGCTGGAGGATTCAGGAGAGCGCATTCGTGTTTTTACGACGCGCGTGGATACGATCTACGGCGCCACTTGCGTCATCCTGGCGCCGGAGCATCCGCTGAGCGATAGGTTGCTCGATGCAGAGGGCCGCGCGCGCGCAAAAGCGATGCTCGACTCCCGAGCTCAGAAAGGGCCGGGCGATCTCGAAAAAGATGGCTATTTCACCGGGCACTACGCGGTGAATCCGTACAGTCGCGAGCGCGTCCCTGTCTGGATCGGCAATTTTGTGCTGATGGAATACGGGACGGGCGCCATCATGGCGGTTCCCGCACACGATGAGCGGGACTTCGATTTTTGCAAGACTTTCGGCATTGCTATCCGGCCGGTGATCCGACCCCCAGATGGCCAACTGAACGAGAATACACAGGCCGCGTTCGAGGATGACGGAATCGTGGAGCGCTCGGGCGAATTCAGTGGCCTGCCCAGCGCGGAGGCGCGCGCCCGCATGAATCAAAAGGCCGAGCGCGAGGGCTTCGGCAAAGCGGCCATTACTTATCGCATCAAAGATTGGGGTATTTCGCGGCAGCGCTACTGGGGCACGCCAATTCCCGTAATTCACTGCGAAAAATGCGGTGTGGTTCCCGTTCCGGAGAGCGATTTGCCCGTAGTGCTGCCACTGGATGTGAAATTGACCGGAACGGGCCGCTCACCACTGGCGGATGTGCCTTCGTTCGTCAACGTTCCGTGTCCGAAGTGCGGCGGGGCGGCCCGCCGGGAGAGCGACACCATGGACACTTTCGTCGACTCCTCCTGGTATTTCTATCGCTATTGCGACGCTCATAATTCAACCGCTCCCTTCGATTCGAAAAAAATCGCTCATTGGTTTCCCATTGACCAATATGTCGGCGGAGTGGAGCATGCCATTCTGCACCTGATTTATTCCCGGTTCTTCACCAAAGTGATGCGCGACATAGGGCTGATTACGAACAGCGAACCTACGAAGCGCATGTTCACGCAAGGCATGGTGATCAAAGATGGCGCGAAGATGTCCAAGTCGCGCGGCAACGTCGTGAGCCTGGACGAGATGGCCGAGCGTTTCGGAGCCGATGCGGGCCGCCTGTTCGAGTTGTTCAACGCGCCGCCGGAAAAGGACATGAATTGGACTGACGCGGGAGCGAACGGCGCTTACAAGTTCCTTTCCCGCGTATACGGATTTGTGACGCGCAACCTGGACCGCAAGGCGGAAGGCGATCCCGCCGCAGACCGCCGCGCGCTTCGAAAATTGCATCAGACGATTCGCAAAATCACGGAGGATTTTACAAAGCGCTGGCACTTTAATACATCCATTGCGGCGCTAATGGAATTGATTAACGTCCTTGAAAAGGAAGAGGACGAGGACGCTCTTTCCCGCGCTGCTCTCGACCAAATTATGCCTTCGCTCGTGTTAATGCTGGGCCCGTTCGCCCCTTATCTTGCTGAAGAGCTATGGGAAGCGCTGGGGCGGACCGGCCCTGTCTTCCGGCAATCGTGGCCCGCTTACGACGAAGACCTGGCCAAGGAAGACGCCGCGGAAATCGTTTTGCAGGTGAACGGCAAGCTGCGCGGGCGCATCTTTGTGCGTTTCGGAGCGGGCGACGAAGAGTTGAAACAGGCGGCCCTGGCCGATCCTAAAGTCCAGCCTTTTCTTTCCGGCAAACAAGTTGTGAAGGTGATTGTGGTGCCGGATAAGTTAGTCAATATTGTGGTAAGGTGAAGCGCGGTCTCCGTCGAAGAGCATCTTTCCACCGCAGAGCGAGTTCTTTTCTTAGTGAATTCCGACGAATTTTTCATGCGGCGCGCGCTGGAGTTGGCGCGCGAAGCGGAGGCCGCCGGCGAAACGCCGGTGGGCGCCGTCCTGGTCCGGGGAGGCGAAATCGCTGGCCAAGGGCGCAACGCGCCCATCGAACGCAACGACCCCACCGCGCACGCGGAAATCCTGGCGCTGCGGGAAGCCTGCGCCGCCGCCCGGAACTATCGCCTTCTGGGCACAACCCTTTATGTGACCATCGAGCCTTGCGTGATGTGCGCGGGAGCGCTGGTCGCCGCGCGCGTGGAACGGCTTGTATTTGGTGCGAGGGATCTGCGCTTCGGCGGCGTCCGGAGCAAATTCCGGCTCGCCGACACGGAGATTCTCAATCACCGCCTGGTAGTCGAGGAAGGCGTGTTAGGCGCCGAATGCTCAGAGCTTATCTCGAAGTTTTTCGAGGCACGGAGGCGCTAGCGAACTATTTCGCCGACGCCACTTCCGTCACCGCATTCCATGTGAACTCGACAAATTGATCGAGCGACGCTTCCGACAGCCGCTCCACATCACCGTGAGCGCCATAATTTGTCGAGTCGTCTTCGCTCCGCGCCGGACCGATGCCATAGCATTGAACGCCTTTGGCTCGCAGTTGAGCCATGTCGCTGGCTCCGGTCCCCATGATGGGCAAGAGTGTAGCGCCTGGAAACATCCGTTTGCTCACGCGATCCAATGCGCGGAACATCTCCGTGTCGAGACGGGAGGGAGCGCCGGCAGGGCGGTCGTTGCCTGACACATGCTCGATCTTCACTGCTGGATCGGCGATGATTTTGCGCATCTCCGCATAGAGGTTGTCGAGATTTTCGTCCGGTAGCGCGCGCACATCGAGCGTGGCTTCCGCCTCGGATGGAATGACGTTGACGCGGAAGCCTCCCTTGAGAATCGTCGGGACAATGGACGTCCGCAGCATGGAATAACGTTGCGGTTCCTTCAGTTTGAGATAGCGCTGCGCATCGGCGGCGCGCTTGGGATCCAGAAGTGCGTTATAGCGAGCAGCCTTGTCCGGCGGGCTGATCGAGGCCAGCTTCTCGAAATAGGTCCGCGTTGTGTCGTTCAAGCGCATGGGCGTTTCCCAGGTCCCCACTTTCGCTACTGCCTGGGACAAGTGCACCAGGGCGTTGTCGACGCGCGGAACGGAGCCGTGTCCAGACGTCCCGTTCACCACAAGCCGCGTCGTGCGCGGGACCTTCTCGGTCGTCTGAATCTGAACCGTGGTGACGCGGCCATTATCGATCGTCGCGCCTCCACCTTCGGTCATGGCGAACTCGGCGTCAATCGCATCGAAATGGCGGCTCACCATGAAGTCGATGCCCGGGCCGGTAGTGCCTTCCTCTCCCGACTCGGCGAGAAAGATCACATCGCGGTCAAGCCGCGCCTGCGTACGCTTCAGCAGCAGCATGGTCATCACGTTAGCCGCGACTTTGTCTTTGTCGTCCACGCTACCGCGTCCCCAGATATAGCCTTCCTTCACAACCGCTGCGAATGGATCCACTGGCCACTTCTCGCGCTGCACTCCCACCACATCCAGGTGCGCCAGGATCAGAAGCGGTCGCTTGCTTCCGTTGCCTTTCAGACGCGCAACGATATTGGCGCGCACGGGATCGAGGGCGAAGATTTGGGAGGGAATGCCCTCGGCGTCGAAGACCTTTTTCAGATACTCGACTGCTTTGGTTTCGTTGCCTGGAGGGTTGCTGGTGTCAATCTGGATCAACGACCGGTGATGCCGCAGAATTTCGGCCTTCTGCTGCGCCCAGTTAATCGAAGGAACCTGAGCCGCGGCAGCCGCGGCGAATGCGATAGCGAGCGCGATTCGACGATACATGCTTCAATATAGCCGAACCCGAACTAGCCCAGAAGCGCAACCTCATCCTCGAGCTGGTCCAACGCGCCGGAGAAGAAATGATCCGCGGCTTCCAACAGCACCACGCGCTTCGGCTCCGGCAGGCTTCTAACTACTGGCTCCCATACTTCCAGCGGCCCGAACTGATCGTGCGTGCTTTGAATGAATATTCGCGGAACAGTGCAGTCATCGAGATAAGAGCAATCTTGAATGGACGCTGGGAAGCCCACGGCGATGATCCGCCGCGCGCGGCCGCCCTCGGACCCGCAACCCAGGCGCAGCACGATCCGTGAGCCGAAAGAGAAACCCGCCAGCGTGAACGGAAGTTCGGCGTAGCGGCCTCTCAGATATTGAAGGGCAACCCGGGCATCCTCAAGCTCGCCCTCGCCGTGCGCGTATTCGCCTTCGCTCAAATTGACGCCGCGGTAGTTGAAGCGCAGCACCACGGCGCCCGCGCGCCGCAACCCCCGCGAGATGCGATGCACGACCTTGTTATGCATGGTGCCGCCGTATTGGGGATGGGGATGGCACACCAGCGCGGCCTCTTGCGGCTCGCTATCCGGCTCTTCGCAAATCGCTTCGAGGCGGCCGGCGGGGCCGTTCAGAAACAGCGACTCGATGCGACGCGTCACATGTATTCCGGGACCTCGATCCCCAGCACATCCAGCGTGGTCTCGAGCTGGCGCCGGAAATAGTCCGTCATCCACAGCAGAAAAGTCTTCTTCTCGCGGTTAGATTCGGTCAAAACCGGATATTCATGATAGAAGTTGCTAAATGCCTGCGCGAGCTGAAACGCATAGCGCGCCACGTGGGACGGCTCGCCGCTGGCCACGGCCCGCTCGATCGCCGAGCCAGCCTTGGACGCGGCAAGCAGCAGTTGCCAGCAATCTTCGGACGCGAGTTGCCGGTCCATGGCGTCGCGCGTCAGCTCCGCCCGAAAGTCAGGAAGTTTTTCGCCGCGGTCTTCGAGCTTCCGCAAAATGTTTCGCGCGCGGACGGCTGCGTATTGCACATAAGGCCCGGTTTCGCCCTCGAAGCTCAGAGCTTCCGACAAATCGAAGGCGATGACGGAATTGCGCGTGTACTTCAGCATGAAATAACGCAGCGCGCCGACGGCGATCGACTGCGCCGCGCGCCGATTCGCTTCTTTCGGTTCTTCCGCGTGGCGCGATTCCACTTCTTCCAGCGCCTTTTCAATCAGCTTGTCGATGAGATCGTCGGCCTTGACGCCCAGCCCCTTGCGCCCGGACACCTCCACATAGGGCCGCTTCTTGTCTTCCTCGGACAGCTCGATGCCGAGCTCCACGCACGTGCGCGGAGACAGCGCGACCATTTCATAAGAGAAATGAATGCTGGCGTCGGCCTGCTTCTCGAATCCAAGAGCGCGCAGCCCGGCGACCACGACGTCCTGCAAATATGATTGGCGCGAATCGATCACGTTATAGACGCGGGCTCCGCGGCCGAACTCGGGCGCCGTGGCGCCGGGCTTATCCGTCGACGCCCAGACGACGTGTCCATCGGGATCGCTATGCCACGGGCGATAATAGAAATCTTTTCCCAGCAGTCCGAATTTCCAAAGCTGATATGCGATGTCTTTGCCCACGTAAGTGACGGTTCCGTTGGAACGTACGATCACCTTGCTGTCTTCTTCCCCGCCGCTATCCGTGGAGGAGTTCCGGAAGGCCGAACCTGGCATCACCCAGCAACCCTTGTTCTTCCCTTCGGTTTCCAGGTACACGGCTTTGCGTTCTTTCAGCAGCTCGAACGCGGTAGACCAGAATTTCAGATGCAGAATCTCGCTTTCGCGGGGGAGCACGTCGTAGGCGATATGGAGCCGCCACATCGTGGCCAGATGCGCGTTGACGATTTTATCGGCCACCTCGTGCGCTTTTCCCGCCACGGGATTGCCACCCGTCTCAATATCGTGCAGCGTCTGCTTGCGCCATTCCAGCGCTTCCGGATGTTCTTCGTAATAGGCCGAGACAGCCGCGTATAAATCCCAACACAAATAATCGAACGGCTCCCGGCAAAAAGAGTCGAGCGGGAAAGTCTCGGGATGCAGGAATCCCACCACCACATCTGCCACCTGCACGCCCGTGTTATCGATATAATTCTGCACTTCGACGTTGTATCCGGAAGCGCGCAGCATGCGGACGAAGGTATCTCCCAAGATCGCGTTGCGCAAATGGCCGATGTGGGCTGCCTTGTTGGGATTGATGTTGGTATGCTCGACGATGGTTTTCTCCGCTGAAGCTTGGCTTTGTTCGGCTGCGCCGGAGAGCAGCCCAGCCGCGTACGAGCCGCGATCCAGCCGTACGTTCAGATAGCCGTTACCGGCGATTTCGATTGCGGAGACTCCTTCGATGGGTCCGGCCGCCGCCAGCAGTTCTTGCGCAATGACTTTAGGCGCTTTTTTCAACTGGCGAGCGAGTTGAAACGCAGCAGGAAGAGCGATTTCCCCGAATGAGCTTTGCTTGGGCTGTTCCGTCTGCACTGCCGTCTGCACGCTATAGAGCTCGCCGATGCGTGAAGCGAAAGCGTCCGCGATTCGCTTTTCCAGGAGGTGAAACATGAACCAACCAGTATGCCATTCAAGCCCCCGGGCAACGGTGAAACGAGCGAAGATGGGATTCATGCAAACGCCTTCTCGCAGAGAATCGTTGCGGCCGGCGTCGCGGCAGCGGCGCTCGCGGCGAACGCCCCAGCCGCCGTGGATCCCGGTCTTGCCGGATGGTCCATCAAGAAAGCCTCCGACCAGCTCCGCGCTAAAGCAGTGTCTCCGGTCGAGCTCACCGAAAGCTGCCTCAAACGAATCGAGCAGTTGAATCCGAGAATCAACGCGTACATCACCATCCTTCGAGATCAGGCGATGGCCGAAGCGCGGCAAATGCAGGACGAGCAGCGTCGAGGCAAATGGCGCGGGCGCTTCACGGCATTCCCATCGCCCACAAGGACAACATCGACACTGCCGGCGTTCGCACCACCGGTGCCAGCGAGCTCTTCAAGAATCGGATTCCCTCGGCAGACGCCGAAGTCGCGCGGCGTCTGAAGAACGCCGGCGCCATCCTGTTGGGCAAGCTGAATCTGCACGAATTCGCGTATGGCGGAAGCTCCACAGTGACCTTCTTTGGTACGATCCATAACCGTTGGGCGTTGGATCGAACCACCGGGGGCTCTTCCGGCGGTCCGGGCGCCGCGGTGGCCGCAGACATGCGCTTCGGCGCGCTCGGCACGGATACGGCGGGATCGGTCCGCATTCCCGGGTCTTATTGCGGAATCGTCCTATTGAAGCCGACCTACGGACGCGCAAGCATTCGCGGCGTGATTCCGCTGTCCTGGACGCTGGATCACGTGGGACCGATGTGCAAGACGGTCGAGGATGGAGCGCTCATGTTAAGCGTCATCGCGGGATACGACGAGATGGACCCGACCACCGTGGACGTTCCCGTTCCCGACTACGTGCGCTCGCTCAAAACGCCGACAGCAAAGCTACGACTGGTCATTCCGCGCATGGGTTTTTCGAAAATCTCGATCCAGAGGTGGCCAAGGCGGTGGATGCAGCGCTTGATGTGTCGCGAAAGGTGACGGCGGGCGCGAAGGACGTCAAGCTTGCTCCGGGCGGTAATCCAGGAGCGCTGTGGACGCCGGAAGCCTACGCGTATCACGCGAAATGGATCGCCGAATCGCCCGGAAAATATCAGCCCAGCACGCGCGCGGCGCTTCAGCGCGGCGCGGACTTCAAAGCGGTCGACTATATTCGCGCCAGAAACGAAGTGGAGCGGCTGCGGCGCGAAATCAAAGCGGTATTCGCGGATGTGGATCTTCTCATTACGCCCACCATGCTCACGCCGGCGCCGGCCTCTCGCCGGCGGAGCGGGCGCGGGCGCTCGCAACACATCGCCGTTCGATGTGTTTGGCATCCCCACGATCTCGATTCCGTGCGGCTTTTCAGCGGCCGGCCTGCCGATCGGGCTTCAGATCAGCGGGCGCCCTGGGCGGAGGCGACGGTGCTCGGTCTTGCTCACGCTTTTGAGCAAGCGACAGATTGGCACGCGCGGCGGCCGACGCTTTAGGCGCCGGAAGCACGGAAACCACTCCTGTGAAGGCGCTTTGGAGGGCGGGCTTCGCCTGCGCGGCGCTTTAGCACCGCCATACGCTGGCGAGGCTGAAGCCCGCCCTCCAAGGCGTCTTTATCTCCTTCTCCTGCGAAGACGCAGGTTCAGCGTGCTAGACCAGGGGTCCGGCGCGGACGAGGGCTTCCGCCCACAGCGGCTTCATCACCTTGGGTGGCCCGTAGGGCCATGAGACACTCCCTGACGGTCGCGGCTCTGTAGGAGCTTCACACCAGCACTGTCGCCACCTCGACCTGGGAGCGCCGGCCCTCCACCACCACGAGGCCGCTCTCGGTAACAGTGCAACGCTCGCGCCGTCGGTCGCTCTCGAGATCGTAACCGATTTCCTCGCCTTCGGCCACACGGACGTTTTTTTCGAGAATCGCGCGGCGCACTTTCGCCCGCGCGCCGATATCGCAGTTGTCGAAGATTACCGAATCCTCCACCACCGCGCCGGTATGCACGCGGACGTTGCGGCCCAGCACGGAGCCGCGCACAAAACCGCCCGCCAGGATGGTGCCGCCCGCTACGATGGAGTCGATCGCCTGGCCGCGCCGACCCTGCTCGTCGAAGACAAATTTCGCCGGCGCATCCTGATAGCCGGCGGTGCGCAAGGGCCACTGGCGGTTATAAAGATTCAAAGCCGGGGAAACGGCGCGAAGGTCCATGTTGGCCTCATAATACGCGTCGAGCGTTCCCACGTCGCGCCAATACGCCTCTTGCGTGGGCGGGTCGCCGGGGATGCGGTTCGTCTTGAAATCGTAAGCGAACAGTGGCGCGCGTCCCACCAGCGACGGCAAAATGTCGCGGCCAAAATCGTGAGAGCTGGCGGGATTCTGCGCGTCCGCGATCAACTCTCGCACCAGCAGATTGGTCGAGAAGATGTAATTGCCCATGGAGGCGAAGACCCGCTTCGGGTCACCGGGCATGGAAGGGGCATCGCGGCGCTTTTCGTGAAATGCGACGACGGTGTTATCCGCCGCCGTCTCGATGACGCCAAGCTCCGCCGCGTGGACGCGATCGACGGGGATGGCCGCGACGGTGGCTTGCGCGCGCTTGTGCATGTGATATTCCAGCATCTCGCGAATATTCATGCGGTAGATGTGGTCGGCGCCAAAAATCGCCACGTAATGCGGGTCCGCTTGTTCGATGAGGTTGATGTTCTGATAGATGGCGTCCGCGGTGCCGCGATACCAGTTCTCATCGGCTGTGCGCATCTGCGCGGGCACCGGAATGATGAAATATTCCTTTAACAGGCTGTTCACTTCCCAGCCATCCCGCAAGTGCTGGAGCAGACTCTGGCTTTTGAATTGAATCAGAACGTAGATGGAATAAATTCCGGAATTTACCAGATTGCTCAACACGAAGTCGACGATACGGTAGCGCCCGCCAAATGGCACAGCAGGCTTGGCCCGTTCTCTGGTAAGGGGCGACAGCCGGGTTCCTTTTCCCCCGGCCAAGACAAAAGCGACCACCCGAACTTGCATATGTCGCCCTATTTTTGCAGAGCGCCATCGGGTTTGCCAAGCTCGCCGGTCGGCAAAGGGCTCGCGGCCAGGGATTGGCGTTCGTTTCGCGACTAGCCGCCACTCCACCTATTGGGTTTTATGCGGCTTGGCAATGCAACGCTCTCGCTGCCGGAGGGATCTGACATAGTGGGCGGGAGACCCGGGAGGGCGCAGCCCGCACGCGCGCGGTATTTGCGCCGCCAACAGATGCTCGTGTTCCCCGGGCTTGTATGAACAAACTGCGTTGGCCGAAGGGTGCGTTCATTTCCGCCCTGCTGGTGCTGCTTCTCGTTTCCGGCGCCTATGTCTTCCAGGCCAGGGACCCGCGTCCGCCTGGAGATCCGAAAGCGGGCAAGAACGCGGGACCAGAGCAGGCCGGCGAGACCGGTATCCCGGTAGTCGCGGCTCGCGCGCGCCGCGGCGATATCGGCGTGTACTTCACCGGACTGGGCGCCGTAACGCCCATCTACACTGTGATGGTGCACTCGCGCGTGGACGGAGAACTGCTGGCGGTCCACTACCGCGAAGGCGACATGGTCAAACTGAACGATCTGCTGGTGGAGATCGACCCGCGGCCCTTCGCGGCGGCTCTGGTGCAAGCCCAAGGAGCGCTGATGCGAGATCAAGCCCTGCTGGCCAATGCCCGCGTGGACGTCGCCCGCTACAGGACGCTGGTTCCACTGAAAGCCGTCCCGGAGCAAACGCTCGCAACCCAAGAAGCGACCGTCAAACAGTTCGAAGGCGTCGTAAAGCTCGACCAGGGCGCGGTGGACGCGGCCCAAACTAACTTGGACTACACGAAAATCTCGGCGCCAATCGCCGGCCTCGTTGGATTACGGCTGGTGGATCCCGGCAATATCGTGCACGCAACCGATACGAACCCGATGCTGGTGATCACCCAGATGGATCCCATCAGTGTGATCTTCACCCTCTCCGAGGATCAGCTCCCGCAGGTGCTCGAAAAACTGCGCGCCGGGCAAACTCTGAGCGTGGAGGCATGGGAACGCGATATGAGCATGAAGATCGCGCAAGGAACCCTTACCACCATCGATAACTTGATCGATCAGACTACCGGAACGGTGCGGATCCGCGCTACGTTCGGCAATTCCGACAATGCACTGTTTCCGAATCAGTTTGTGAACGCGCGCGTTCTGGTCGAAACGAAACACGGCGTGGTGCTGCTTCCGTCCGCCGCCGTCCAGCGCAGCTCCACGTCCACATTCGTCTGGGCGATCAATCCCGGCAATACCGTGATGTATCGCGACGTTAAAGTGGGCGTCACGGAGGGCGACCAATCGGAGATTGCATCCGGCCTCAGAGCCGGGGATCTGGTAGTGATGACCGGCGTTGACAAGGTTCAAGAAGGCGCGGTGGTGAATCCGGAGGTCCCTGGCGAGGAGGCGGGGAAAGCTGGGCGGGGCGGGCAGAAGAAATAACCGCCGCAAGCGAACGACGGGCAAAGCCCGGCGGCAGGCTGAAAGCCAAGCCCCACCAAAACGACCTTGGGCATAGTCAAGTGTAGGCATCCTGACGTGCAACGGTTCTTCCGCGGCGCGGATCTCTTCTAATGAAGGCGCAAATGGCGCCGAAGCGTCCGCGCGCGCCGTAAATGAGCAGCAATCCCAACTCCAACGTCGAGGCTCCCCCCGATTCGCCCCCCCCAAGGCCTGCGCCTGGCGGAGCTAACATCTCCCGCATCTTCGTTCTCCGGCCTGTGGCCACGTCGCTGTTGATGCTGGGCATTCTGTTGGCCGGGCTGGTGGCGTTCCGGCAGCTGCCCGTCTCTGCGCTTCCCGAGGTCGATTACCCGACCATTCAGGTGGTCACGTTCTTTCCGGGCGCCAGCCCGGACGTGATGGCCTCTTCCGTCACGGCTCCGCTGGAGCGGCAATTCGGACAGGTCCCAGGACTCCAGCAGATGACCTCCACCAGCTCCGCCGGCAGCTCCATCATCACTCTGCAATTCAATCTCAACCTGGATATCGACGTCGCCGAGCAAGAAGTGCAGCAATCGATCAACGCCTCGGGGACTTATTTGCCTCCCGATCTGCCGACGCCCCCGATCTACAACAAGGTCAACCCGGCCGACGCGCCGGTTCTGACTCTGGCGCTCACTTCGGCCACCATCCCACTGTCCAGAGTGGAGGATCTGGCCGATACGCGGCTGGCTCCAAAGATCTCCCAGCTTCCGGGAGTCGGGCTTGTGAGCATCAGTGGAGGACAGAAGCCCGCGGTGCGGATTCGCGTCAATCCGGCACAGCTCTCCTACTATGGCTTGAATCTGGAAGACGTTCGCCTCGCGATCACCGCCGCGAACACGAACCAGGCGAAAGGCAGCTTCGACGGTCCGCATCGGGCTTATCAGATCGACGCCAACAGCCAGTTGCTTACCAGCCAGGACTATACGAAGGTAATTGTCGCCTACCGGGGCGGCGCCCCTGTCAGGCTGACCGACGTGGCGGAGGTAATGGACGATGTGGAAAACGCCCATCTGGCCGCCTGGAGTGGATTTGCCGGGGCGGCGAACCAGACTCCTTCTGTCATTGTCAACATTCAACGCCAGCCGGGAGCGAACATCATCGAGGTGGTGGATCGCATTAAAAACTTGCTGCCGCAGCTCACCGCTACTATGCCCGCCGCCGTCAAAGTGGACGTCTTGACCGACCGCACCAATACCATCCGGGCCTCGGTGAGGGACGTGGAGTTCGAATTGATGCTCACCGTCGCGTTGGTGGTGATGGTGATCTTTCTCTTCCTGAGAACTCTTTCCGCGACGATCATTCCCACCGTCGCCGTGCCGCTTTCGATTGTCGGGACATTCGGAGCGATGTACCTGCTTGGTTACAGCTTGAACAATCTCACGCTGATGGCGCTGACCATCGCCACCGGTTTCGTGGTGGACGACGCGATCGTGATGATCGAAAACATCAGCCGTTATGTGGAGCAGGGCGATGCTCCGCTGGAGGCTGCGCTTAGAGGGTCGAAGCAAATCGGCTTCACCATCGTGTCGCTGACCGTCTCTTTGATCGCCGTGCTGATCCCGCTGTTATTCATGGCCGACGTCGTAGGCCGGCTCTTCCGCGAATTCGCCGTGACCCTGAGCGTCACCATTCTGGTTTCCGCGGTGGTGTCGTTGACGCTCAGCCCGATGATGTGCGCCAAGCTGCTGAAGCACGTACCGGAAGAAAGACGGGGCCGCGTCTATCGCGCGTCCGAGCGCGCCTTCCAAAAGACCATCGGCGGCTACGGACGGACCTTGCAGATCGTTCTTCGCCATCGAGTCCTCACTCTTCTCATAGCCCTCGCCACTCTGGCTCTGACGGTTTATCTCTACGTAATAATTCCCAAGGGTTTTTTCCCGATCCAGGACACGGGCGTTATCCAGGGGATTTCCGAAGCAGCGCAAACCGTCTCGTTTTCCAGGATGTCGGAGTTGCAGCAGGCACTGGGGAAGGTGATTTTGCCGGACCCCGCCGTCGAAAGTTTTTCCTCTTTCATCGGCATCGATGGAACCAATGTCACGGTGAACAGCGGCCGCATCCAGATCAATCTGAAGCCGCTCGACCAGCGCAAAATCAGCGCCTCGGAAGTAATCCGCCGCTTGCAGCCGAAATTGTCGCAGATCGCCGGAATCACCCTCTACATGCAACCGGTGCAGGATCTCACAGTGGAATCCCGCGTCAGCCGCACGCAGTTCCAATACACACTGGAAGATCCGAAGACCGATGAACTGGGCAAGTTCGCACAGAGCATGATCGAGAAGCTGCGGGGTCTACCGGAGCTCCGGGATGTGGCGAGCGACCAGCAGGACCGAGGCTTGCGGGCGAGTCTGGTCTACGATCGCAACACGGCGTCGCGCGTGGGTCTCACGGCTTCCGTGATTGATCAGACTTTGTATGACGCCTTTGGCCAGCGCCAGATCTCCACCATCTTCACGCAGTTGAATCAGTATCACGTGGTGCTGGAAGTGATTCCGACGTTCTCGATGCGTCCGCAGGACTTGAACCATCTCTTCATCCGCACGGCGGCCACAACCACAACCGGGAGCGCCGGCGTCGTAAGCACCGGAGTTTCCGCCACGGCTCTCTCGAGAGGCCCGGTAAATAGCGCCGCCAACGCCGCCTCGACCATCGCCACTGGCTCAGGATCCACGCCGGCGAGCGCAACGTTCAACGCCGCCATCGGCTCCCCCTCCACCTTTACGGGAGGCGAGCAAGTCCCGCTCCAGATCTTTTCGGGCATGCAGCTATCCTCCGGGCCCCTGACTATCAATCACCAGGGCCAATTTCCGGTGGTGACCCTTTCGTTCAACCTTGCGCCGAGGGCGTCGCTGGGAGCGGCAATCGACGCCGTGAACAGAGCGAAGAGCGAGCTTCGTCTGCCCGCCAGCGTGCAGGCGGCGTTTCAGGGCACGGCGGCTGCCTTCCAGGCTTCCCTAACCAACGAACCCGTGCTGATTCTCGCGGCGCTCGTTACTGTTTACATCGTGCTGGGCGTGCTGTATGAGAGCTACATCCATCCCATCACGATTCTTTCGACGCTGCCGTCGGCGGGCGTCGGCGCGCTTCTGGCGCTCATGCTTTTTCACAGCGACTTCAGCGTGATCGCGCTGATTGGAATCGTCTTGCTAATTGGAATCGTCAAGAAGAACGCGATTATGATGATCGACTTCGCTCTCGACGCCGAGCGGCACGAGGGCAAGCCTCCCGAAGAGGCCATTTATCAGGCCTGCCTGTTGCGTTTTCGTCCCATCATGATGACGACGCTGGCGGCATTAGGTGCCGGCATTCCACTGGCGTTCGGCACGGGTGTCGGCTCGGAGCTTCGCCGGCCGCTGGGAATCGCCATTATCGGCGGGTTGATCTTCAGCCAGGTGCTGACGCTCTACACCACGCCCGTTATTTACCTCTGGTTCTCGGGGCTGGCGAACCGCCTCGGCCGGCGAGGGAGGAGGCGCGCATGAGTAAGGAATTATCTCTCGCAAAGGCGCAGAGCAGCGGGGCCACAACCAATGTGGCGGCAGGCACTCGTGCCTGCCGCCTCGACACCCGTGTCGAGGCCTGGCGCCGGCGAAGACTCCGGCAGGCGTCGAGACGAGTCTCGACGCGGCACGCAAGAGTGCGTGCGCCACGAAAATCGTCGCGGCCCAGGCGGATTTTCGGGTCTAGTGCAGAGGACCCAAATGGCCGGTAGCCAGTGGTCAGTGTCCAGAAAAGGATCGCTGCTGCGCGCGTTCGGCTCTAGCCACCGTTCGATATGAATATCTCGGAGCCATTCATTCACCGACCCGTCGCCACGGCGCTGCTGACTGCGGCGGTTGCGCTCTCTGGCGCCGTCGCCTTCACGCTGCTGCCGGTGTCGCCGCTGCCCGCGGTGGACTTTCCCACTATTTCGGTCGGCGCTTCGCTGCCCGGCGCAAGTCCGGAGACGATGGCGTCGTCGGTCGCAACGCCGTTAGAGCGGCAGTTCGGCAGAATCGCCGGCGTAACAGAGATGACTTCCTCCAGCGGCCTGGGCTCCACCACTATTACCTTGCAATTCGACTTGAACCGCGATATTGACGCCGCGGGACGCGACGTGCTCGCCGCCATCAACGCCGCGCGCAGCTATCTGCCCACGAATCTTCCCAGTAATCCCACCTACCGGAAAGTAAATCCCGCTGACGCGCCCATCTTCATCCTCGCCTTGACTTCCGACACTGTGCCGAAGCGGGGAATGTACGACGCGGCTTCCTCGATCCTGGCGCAGAAATTGTCCCAGATTTCCGGCGTTGGGCAAGTCTTCGTGGGAGGCAGCGCGTTGCCCTCCGTCCGCATTGAGCTCAACCCGCACGCTGTGCATAAATACGGCCTCAGTCTGGAGCAAATCCGGACGGCGATCGCCAACGCCAACGTCAACGTTCCCAAGGGACAATTCTCCTCCGGCGCCCGCACCTACCAGGTTTACGCAAACTCTCAGATGTTCAAAGCGGTGGATTACGAGCCTCTGCCGGTGGCATACCGCAACGGCGCCCCCGTTCGCATCAGCGATATCGGCCAAGCGGTGGATGGAGTCGAGGATCTGCGCAACGCCGGTTACTCCGATGGCAAGCCGGCCGTGCTGGTGGTTATCTTCCGCCAGCCTGGCGCCAACATCATCGCAACAGTGGACCGGCTGCGGGCCGAACTGCCGCAGCTAAAAGCGGCCATTCCAGCCGACATCGATACGCGCGTCGTCGTGGATCAGACTGTGACCATCCGCGCCTCTGTTCACGAAGTCGAGATTACGCTGCTCATCGCGATCACTCTGGTGCTGCTGGTGGTTTTCGCGTTCCTCCGTGAACCGCGCACGACTTTTATCCCCGGCATCGCCGTTCCGGTCTCGCTGATCGGCTCTTTCGGAATCATGTATTTGGCGGGTTTCAGCTTGGACAATCTATCGCTGATGGCTCTCACCATTTCCACCGGCTTCGTGGTCGATGACGCCATCGTCGTCGTTGAGAACATCACTCGCTACATGGAACAAGGGATGCGCCCATTCGAGGCGGCTCTCAAAGGAGCGGAGGAGATCGGATTCACCGTGCTCACCATCAGCCTCTCGTTGGTGGCTGTCTTCATTCCACTTTTGCTGATGGGCGGAGTAGTGGGACGCCTGTTCCGCGAGTTTGCGGTGACGCTATCGTTGGCCATCGGCATCTCGATGGCGGTCTCTCTGACCACAACTCCCATGATGTGCGCCCACCTGCTAAAGCATGAGCGGCATCGCGGCTGGTTCTACCGGTCCACCGAGCGCGGCTTCCGCTGGATGGTCGATTTTTACGGCCGCACTCTGAACGTCGCGCTGCGCTATTCCTTCATCACGCTTCTCGTTCTCATCGGGGTCATAGCCTTGAACGTATTCCTGTTCGTTCGGGTCCCGAAGGGCTTCTTCCCGATCCAGGACACCGGAAGAATGAATGGCAACATTCAGGCGGACCAGGATACGTCTTTCCAACAGATCGATCAGACGCTAAGACAGTACGTCAGCATCATTAACTCAGACCCGGCAGTCGACAGCGTGATTGGCTTCACGGGAGGGGGGCGCGGAGGCGCCATGAACAGCGCGCGAATGTTCGTCTCGCTGAAGCCGCTGGACGAGCGTAAAGCAACCGCGATGCAGGTCATCTCGCGGCTGCGGCCTAAACTGGCGCGCGTGCCCGGCGCTTCCGCCTTCCTGAGCCCCACGCAAGACCTGCGCGTCGGCGGCCGTCAAACCAACGCGGAATATCAATTCACCATGCGTGGCGACAACATGCAAGACCTCACTGTCTACGGCCCCCACATGCTCGACGCTTTGCGCGCCATCCCGATCATCACCGACGTGAACACGGATCTTCAGGATCGCGGATTGCAGACGTTCGTGGAATACGACCGCCCCACGGCGGCGCGCTTCGGGATCTCGTCGCAACTCATGGACAATACGCTCTACGACGCCTTCGGGCAGCGGCCGGTCTCCACCATGTACACGCCGTTGAACCAATATCACGTGGTTATGGAGGCCGCGCCGCAGTTCTGGCAGAATCCCGAGATCTTAAGTCAGATTTATGTGGATTCGCCCACGGCCGGCTCCGTTTTCGGTCCCAGCTTCGGCCAGGTTCCGCTGAACGGCATCGCGCATTTCGCTCCCCGCACGACCGCGCTGTCGGTGAATCATCAAGGCTTGTTCCCCGCCGTTACCATTTCGTTCAACCTGCAACCGGGTACGGCGCTCGGCGACGCGGTGAACGCGATTCAGGCCGCAGCCGGCAAGGTGCACCTTCCGCCCAGCATCCAAACCTTCTTCGCCGGAACGGCCGAGACTTACCGCGAATCGCTCGCCAACGAGCCGGTGTTGATTGCCGCCGCCCTGATGACCGTGTACCTGGCGTTGGGCATCCTCTATGAGAGTTACGTCCACCCAGTGACCATACTCTCCACGCTCCCCTCGGCGGGCGTGGGCGCGCTGCTGGCTCTGTTGCTGACCCGGACGGATCTCACCATCATGGCCATGATCGGCATCATTCTGTTGATCGGCATTGTGAAAAAGAACGCAATCCTGATGATCGATTTCGCGCTGGCGGCTGAGCGCAACGAGGGTAGGAATTCGCGCGATTCCATTTATGAAGCCTGCATGCTGCGCTTCCGGCCGATTCTGATGACCACCATGGCCGCGATGTTGGGCGCCCTGCCGCTGGCCTTGGGATCCGGAACGGGATCGGAGCTGCGAAGGCCGCTGGGAATCTCGATCATCGGCGGACTCCTCGTGAGCCAGTTGCTGACCCTTTACACCACGCCCGTGGTGTATCTGTATTTCGACCGCTTGCAACATTGGGTGAGAAGACGAGCATGAAAAGCTTATCTCTCGCAAAGGCGCAAAGCTCGCAAAGAAAATCAAAGGAATCTCTTTGCGTGCTTTGCGCCTTTGCGAGAGTAATATTTTTTTGCGTTTTGGTTTTCCTTTCCCCGGCGTGCCGCGTCGGTCCCAACTACAAGCGGCCCTCGGCGCCCGTTTCACCAAAGTTCAAGGAGCCTCCGCCTGCGGGATGGAAAGAATCGAAACCCGGCGACGGATTACTGAAAGGCAAATGGTGGGAGATCTACCGGGACCCGAAATTGAACGCCCTCGAAGAGCAAGTGAGCGTCTCGAACCAAAATGTCAAGCAGGCGGAGGCTATCTATCAGGAAGCGCGTGCGGCAGTGCGGGCAGAGCGCTCAGCGCTGTTTCCTACGGTTGCCGCCGGCTTTTCGGCGACGGCTTCCGGCACTGGCAACACCGGTGGAACGCCTGTCGCGTCCGCCGCGGGAACGGTAATCCGTGGCGCTTCTGGAACCAGCACCTCCTTCACCCTTCCCTTCAGCGCTTCCTGGGAGCCGGACCTGTGGGGCGCCATCCGGCGCGCCGTCGCGGGCGACATCGCCACGGCGCAGTCCGATGCCGCCAACATCGAGAACGCGAAGCTTTTATTTCAATCCGAGCTTGCGCAGGATTATTTCGGCATCCGCGGCATTGACGCACAAGAGGCGTTGCTCACAACCACGATAGGGTCGTATCAGCAGTATCTCGAGCTCACGCAGAACCGCTTCGCGGGAGGAATCGCCTCCGGCCTGGACGTTGCGTTCGCCCAAACGCAACTGTACGGCGCTCAATCGCAGTTGATCGATCTGGGGGTCCAACGCGCCGCTTTTGAGCATGCCATCGCGATTCTGATCGGCAAGCCGCCCGCCGAGGTGACCATC
>DASQJB010000172.1:0-30110 GCA_035631295.1 Bryobacteraceae bacterium
GCATCGCCAAAGCGAGCTTGCTGCAGACGGGCACGCCCGCCGCGGCGTATTTCTGCCTCCTGTTCCGTTGCCGCGCAGGATGTGGGCCGGCGGCCGGTTTGAATTCCACCGGCCCTTGCACATCGGCGAACGCATTACGCGGGTCTCGCGCATTGCCGATGTAAGGCACAAGCAGGGCCGGACGGGTGATCTGGTTTTCGTAGTGGTGCGGCATGAGATCTCGGGCCTGGAGCGCCTTGCCGTGGTCGAAGAGCAGGATCTGGTTTATCGAGGCCATTCTGAGTCCGCGCCCGCGCCGCCCGCCGCGCCTTCCGCGCACTCATGCGAGCGAACCATCTGCGCCGACGACATACTGCTGTTCCGGTACTCAGCGCTCACTTTCAACGGGCACCGCATCCATTACGACCGCCGCTACGCTGTAGAAGCCGAAGGCTATCCCGGCCTGGTAGTGCACGGGCCGCTGATCGCGACGCTCCTCCTCGACTTGCTGCGCCGGAATCTTCCAGGGGCGAAGGTTTCTCATTTCTCGTTTCGAGCCGTCAGCCCTCTGTTCGATACGACGCCCTTCTCCGTTTGCGGCCAGCCCGAAGGCGATCGAGTCCGGCTGTGGGCGAAGAACGAAGCGGGAGGCCTTGCGATGGACGCAAGTGCAGTTTTGGCTTGACGCACGGCTCCATTTGTATTACCCTGTTAGAGTAATGGCGCGACCCGATACTCTCGGCCAGTTCGAGCAGTTGGTGCTGACGGCGATCCTGACGCAACGCGAAGATGCCTACGGGATCACGATCCACTCCAAGGTTCAGGAGTTGGCGCGGCCGCGGGAAGTATCGCTCGGCGCCGTCTATGTCACGCTGGACCGGTTGGAGGACAAAGGCCTGGTCTCCTCCTGGCTCTCCGATCCCACGCCGGAGCGCGGCGGCCGTGCTAAACGCTGCTACCGCCTGGAAGCCTTGGGCGAGCGTGCTTTGGAAGAATCGGCGGTGACGGCCAAGCGCATCTGGGAAACGATCGCGCAAGTCTGGGGCAAGGATTGGGCCAGGCAGTGGGGCAAACAATGGGGCAGAGAGCCGGGTTAGTGCGCCGCGAGCCGCCCAGGATCCTTGAACGGATCGCGACTCTGCTGATTCCACCGGCGTGCCGCGAAGAAGTTCTTGGGGATCTGCAAGAGCGCTGCGCTTCCTCTTGGGGTTACTTCAAAGACGCGCTCTTCGCCATCCCTTGCGTGATCGCCAGCCGGATCCGACGCATCGTGGACCCGCCGGTGCTTCTTCTACATGCCATGGTTGTATATCTTTCCTTTCTGCTCGCTGCTTGGATCGCCGATGGCGCCCTGCCCGCCGGTGAAGGGGAACTCTGGCGGCTTGTGATCCCTTCATGTGCCGTGCTAGCGGGAATCATTCTTGCGGAAGTCTACGCCAAGCCAGGAGCGGCGTCTCGCTTCCAATCTTTGAGAGGGCCGCTGCTCGGGGCCGGGCTTGCATTTGTCTCGCGGATCGCCGTTCCTTTCCGAGTCGTGCTCTATGGCGCCGCCCTGAGTCTAATCCTGGCCTCCACGACGAACATTCTTTTCCCGCCCATCACCCTTCGCCCTCAAGGCGCGAGTGTTCCGACGCTCTGGCTCAAGCATTCAGCGGCGAAGCCTAGTTCATTCAAATGGCTCGTCGCGGCATTGGCGCTGCTGTTGCTGTTATTAAGCGTGCGGCGAAGCTAGCGCCAGAAGGCAATCGCTAAAGGGCTTTTGGCGCAGCCGTCGTTCTGTTATACTTCCCTAAATTCATTGAAGTCGGAGGAAATTGTGGCCAATTTCTACAAACATATTGTGGTGGTCCACGGCATTGGCGAACAGAAACTCAACGAGACTGGCGTCAACTTCATGAACGAGTTTTGCCGGTCGCTTCCAAGCACGAATTGCTGCGAGCTGACGATAAGGAATCTTGTGCCGCGCGACACCGACGTCCTGGTCAAACGTGCGTCGGAGCCGGCCTACGTTATCTTCAAAGCGCGCGGCGATTCTTATTACATCGGCTTCTCGGAAGTTTATTGGCAGCCAGTGACAAAGGGCTATCTGGCCGCTCACAAAGGCCAACCTCCTGTCCCCATTTACACGTGGGCGCACTCCATCAACATCCGTATACTCGGGGACAAGCGTGACGGGCAAAGTCTATCGCTTTGGCGAGAGGCAATCGACAACGCCGAAACGCTGCTGGATGTGGGGCGCAAACTTGCCTTGATCTCCAAGAAGGCGGATCTATTCGACAAAATATTGCGTGACTTCCTCGGCGATGTTCAGATGTACGCTGAGGTCGATCACGTACATGAAGCCGTGAACTCGGCGTTCCGCGACGCGCTGGACGATATCGCGGTGGTGCGGGAGAAGGTTGTAGACCGGGAGAAGATAAATGGAGATTTTGAATCGAAGATCTATATTGTGGCCCACAGTGAGGGAACCGTAGTTTCTTGGAAATCGCTCCAACTGGCAGCGGTGGAAAAGGATCCACCGGCGTGGCTCGGAGAGGTTAAGGGCCTCGTGACGCTCGGTTCGCCGATTGATAAGCATCACCTGATATGGGGCCAGCAGAATTTTCCACTGGACGTTCCAACGGTGCAGCGCGACAAAATTGACTGGTGGAACTTATGGGACTACAGCGACCCGGTAGGTCATTCCCTGGATGGGATTTTCGGAGACGGCCGCGCGGCCGAGAATAATCAATTCCGCCGCGTCTTGGACAGGGGCTATGCTCGCTATCCGATACCGGGCAAGGCGCACGTGGACTATTGGAAAGACATCAACCTTTACCACGTGATCATTCAGGAAGTCATGGGCATTCCCGCCGGATACGATGCCAAACAAAGGAAGGTGACGAACCGGTGGTGGGGAAACTGGACGGCGATGCGAACAGGCGATTTCCTAGCCTACGGACTGGCGCGCGGCGTGGAGGTGGTTGCGTTGCTCTACTTTCTCAGCCGTCTGCTCAACCCGATTCGGCAAACGGTGGTGCGCAAATGGCCGAGCGTGGCGGAATGGCTCGATAAGGCGAAGACTTGGCCGTTACCTTCCAGCGTTCCGATTTCTCATTACCTTAATATGGCGCTCTGGACGCTGGGTATTGCGTGGATCTGGAAGCTGGCCTGGGACAATAAGTGGTCTTCCAGGAAACAGGATGAGAACCTCAATTTGGAGCAGCAGTTACGCTGGGAGCGGGTGGCGATGTTCCTCTGGGGTGCGATCTTGGTCTACGCCGGCATCAATATCCAGGCTCCGCACGGGGAACTCAAAGACTACCTGGGTTGGGCCACCGGACTCGTGACGGCGGCGCTCATCTGGAAACTTCACACTGCCGTGCACAAGGGTCTGGTGCAGTTGTGGCGGTACGGGAAGGGTGGGACGAAATTTTCGCCCAAGCCGACGCCTGCCGATAGAGCGCAAGCGGTGGGTGGGCAGCACGCCTAAACGTACGGGATGCCTTTTCCCGCGGCGCCCACCGCGGTCCAAATCGCGATCGACAGGGCGGCGGCGAGCTTGGCTTTCCCTGCACTCGCGTCGCCGGATAAGATCCACCTTCGTTGGATCGTAAGCTGCGATGCGATGCCGATCAAGATCAGGCCCATCTTGATGGGAAAGGAATAACTTTCGAAGCACTTGATCGGCTCGGAGAAAGCCATAGGGATTCCGGAGGCGATCAGGGCGGCGATGCTCGCCAGCATCCACGGTTCGAGCTGGCGCGCAATCTGGCCGGCGGAAACGAAGCGTTGGCCAAGCCCGAACACTCGCAAGTTCACGATCAGCACAGTCCCGAGCAGGACGGCGAGCGCAAGCAGGTGAAGAGTTTCGATGAGGGGAAAGGCCCAAACCGTGTCGCGGACGGTAGCGCCGAGCCAGGTGTTGCCGCACCATTCGAAGTATGGGCGGAACGATTCGCTAAGCATAAGCGAGCGCCCGTCCCATGGCTACGACGCCGATCCACACCGCCAGCGAGCAGCCTCCTGCCAGCTTGGCGCGCCAGGGCGTGGGGCTTTCCTTATCCCAGGCCGCTACGCCGCGGAAGACCGTCTTGTGGAACAGCAGCGCGTTCAGTCCCGCCACGAGCAAGAGCAGAAGCTTGGCGCGGAAGAACGGGCTTTTGTAGCACTTCACGGCTTCGGCGGAGAACAAAATGGCGCCGGTGAGAACCATGGCCGTGAACCCGGTCCAAACCCAGGGCAGAAATTGCGCTGCCACCTGAGAGACTGGCCGCTTGGTCATCACCACTCCGAGGAGGCGCAGATCGAGGATCGCGGCCGGCCAGAGCATGACGCTTAGAGCTAGCGAGTGGACGGACTCAACTACAGGGAATTGCCAGGCGGAATGCTTAACGCCGCTGGCCCAAGGGAGGCTTTGCAGCCACGCACAGACGTCGAGAAGGGACACTACGACTTGATCATCCGGCCGTCGGCGAGCTTGATGAGCGAGCTCAGCATGGCCGGATCGCCACTCTTCGCGGAGCCGCCCGTGCAACTGATCACGTCACCTGGCTTGACTGTCGCATGCGTCCAGCCGTAGGACTTCAAATGGTTCAGACTCATCATCTCGATCGCCCATTCCACTTTGGCGCCCTTTTCGTCGGTGACTTCGAGGTAAATGTAGGCGTGCGGATTGGTCCAGTCAAAGCGCTTCACCGTTCCGGTGACGGTGACCGGATTGGCCATGTTATACATGGCCGTGGAGTGATGCGCAAAAGAGGGCGTAGCCAGCGGGAGCGTAATCAGGATAAGCGCCAACGCCATCAGACGCAAATTCATGTTCGAAACCTCATTTCTTCTCGAAATACTTGCTGTAGTCGGTATTGTGTTCGCAAACAAATTCGTCCACCTTGGAGAGATCCGGCCGGAGGGCGAAGGATCGCGTCACAGTCCACGGCCTTACAAAGACATTAGGATCTTCCAGAGTGGCTTCGTACTGGAGCGTATTGTAGTCGCTGCGGCGGAAACGCTCGACCATGTGCAGCGTCTCGCTGTGGCGGTAGCCGTTGATCTCGGTTTTGTCATTGAAGCCAACGGTGTCCACCACCAGCGTGTCGCCTTCCCAATGGCCGATGGAATCACCCATCCAGGTGGGGTCGGGATCGGGGGGATGGACTCCGCCATCGGTAGGAATAGTGCGGAACGTGCCGGGGTAGCCGTAGAGGATGGCGAGGTGATGGGAGCTTGCCACGATCTCGAATTGATACGGGACGCTGAAAGCTTGCGGCCCGGCCAGAGGCATGCAGTCCGAAGTAAGCCCGGCGTCGTTGGCGGCGCGGACGACTTTGTATTTTTCGGCTCCCGGCTTGAGCTCCGGCGCGGCTGCCGCCGGGGCGGCGTTCCCTCCCCGGCCTCCGCGCCCGCCACCGCTGAAGTCGTAGACGCCGGATAGGTCGGGATGGCCGGTCGTGGTGCGAGGGATTTCTCTGGCGGCTGCGGCGGCCCCGCCGTTGGTTTCAGCCGGCGTAGTGCCGGCGACGTTCACGGTGACCTCGCGTGTCAGGACCTGATTGTTGGGGCCGCGAACGGTGAGCGTGTAAGTAGTGGTGCGCTCGGGAGACAACTGGCGAACGCCCACGGGCGTGACGCGCCCCAAGTCGGGATCAACCGTAATGCCAGTTGGGTTTTCGACGGACCAACGAAGCGTCACTTTCTGTCCCGGCTGAATCGAGGCCGGCTCTGCTTTGAAGTCCATGATGCGTGCGGGAAGCTGGCCCGCGCGCTGATAAGGATTTCCAGCCCCTGCGGAAACGACGCCCGGTTGCGGGGCCTGAGCCATTGCAAAGGCTGCGGCGAGTGCAGCGGGGATCAGAAGCGCGAACGTGTTCCTCATGACCACCATTCATCAGAAGCTATCGCGCTTTCCGGGCCATGTCAAGCAAAGCAGCGTGTCACGGCGCGAGAAGATTCTAAGCTCCGACAATCTGAACGCTGATCCCTTCGGGGTCTTTGATGTGAAATCCGGCATCCAGATTGTCTTGAGGATTCGCCCCGCGCGTGCGGAGTTCTCGCGCCGCTGCCTCCCGGTTGAACTTGTCGACGCCGATGGCGAAATGATCCACCACGCCAGTAGGACTTTTGTGGTGCAAGGAGACCAGAACCTTGCCTGCTCCGAGGCGGACGATTTCATTCGGCTTGTCCTCGCTGATAACGGTCAAGCCGAACATGGTTTGATAAAAGGCGACGGATCGCGGCAGGTCGCTCACCTGAATGCTTACGTGATCGATCTTGGCAGCTTTGAGTCCCGTCTCCTGGGCGGCCGCGGAAGATGCGCCGGCGCCCGCCGTGGCTAACATCGCGAGTCCCTGAACTAATTCCCTCCGGGTGAGCGCGCCCTTTTCAAAGCGGCTCACGAGATTCGAAATCATGGCTTCCATAAACGCCTCCGGGAACTTAGTTTAGACTGCTTCAGGCGTCGTTGGGCGGAATCATCGAGGCGCCTTGAGGCAATTCGCAGAGATTTTGCTTCCCAATCCTCCGTTTCGCTGCTATAATATTTTTGTTCGCTCGCGAAACGAACGGGTTTCCGGCGCTTTTGCACTGGGACCTCGTTCGCATCCCACCCCGGGCTCTTTGACTGAGCCGCTTTCGCTAACCAGGTTGTGACACTCCTGCCGCGCCATGTGCGCCGCGGCGATCGTTTATTTGCCGAAGGAGCCAAGGAACTTGGCAGCACATACAGCGGACGTGTATCCCGAATCAGACGCGGGCGTCGCGGCGGAGCTTCCCCTTTTGGGAAGCGAGTTGGTCTGCGTGGTCAGCCCCGCGCGCCGGCAAACGGCGCTGGTTCAACTCGAAGCCGAGCCACGGCCGCTCATGCCGGAGCGTCCTCTTAAAAAAGGAGAGCAGTACCGCTTTCATTTCGACATGACCCGCTGCATCGGCTGCAAGTGCTGCGTAGTGGCCTGCAACGAGCAAAACGGCAATCCGGCGGCGATCAATTGGCGGCGCGTGGGCGAATTAGAGGGCGGGCATTACCCCAGCGTTCAGCGCTATCACCTGTCGATGGGCTGCAACCACTGCCTGGAGCCCTCCTGCCTGATTGGATGCCCGGTGGAAGCCTATCATAAAGACCCGCGCACCGGCGTGGTGATCCACAACGCGGACGCTTGCATCGGCTGCCAATACTGCACCTGGAACTGCTCTTACGGCGTCCCGCAATATAACCCGGAGCGAGGCGTTGTGGGCAAATGCGATCTTTGCCAGAACCGGATCGCGGACAACATGGCTCCAGCCTGCGTAGCTGCATGCCCGGAAGGGGCCATCGCGGTGGAGATCGTGGATGTGGCCAAGTGGAGACGCGATTATCTGAGCGCTAACGCGCCGGGATTGCCGTCGGCGGACGATAGCATATCGACGACACGTGTGACGCTGCCAGAGAATCTCCGGCCGGACACGGGCCGCGTGGATACCCAGCGCATCTTGCTCGAGCACCCGCATTGGCCACTCGTATTTATGCTGGTGCTCACGCAATTGTCAGTCGGTGCGTTCGCGGCGCTATGGGCGCTGGATTCGCTCGCGCCGGGCGCGCGAAATTGGTTGGCCGCGCTGGCGTCGCTGGGACTGGCGGGAATCAGCCTGGCCGCGGCGCCCCTTCATCTGGGACGACCCATCTACGCCTGGCGTGCGATCAAAGGACTGCGCCGCTCCTGGCTCAGCCGTGAAGTGCTTGCCTTTTCGATCTTCGCCGGAGTGGCAGGCGGTTACGCCGGGAGCGTTTTATTCAATCTGCCAGCGAAGTTCCCGGCGGGCTTATTGACTGTGCTTTGCGGCCTGATAGGGATCTTTTGTTCCGCGCGTATTTATATGGTCCCGGCGCGGCCGGCCTGGGCGAGCCGCTACACGCTTCTGGATTTCTTTTCCACCGCCGCGTTGTTAGGGCCGCTGTTCGTGCTGGCTTTGGAATTTCCAGCGCTCGGGGCGCCGGCAGAAGTTTGGATGGCGCGGGCCGCGATGATGGGCGGCGCGCTTCAGCTTTTCTCGCAAGTCCTCAAGTTTTTCAGGCTGTCGCGCTCGGAGCAGCATGAGATGCGCGGATCGGCTTTGCTGTTGTCGGGCCGCCTGCAAAACGCCTTCCTGTTCCGCATGGCGCTGCTGATCGCGGCCGGAATCGCACTGCCTCCGCTGGCGCACTCGGCACTGGCGGCAGGCGCGGCGTTCGCGCTGGCGTTGGCCGGAGAAATTGTGGGCCGGTGGTTGTTCTTTGTCTCCGTCGTTCCGAAGAACATTGCCGCGACGTTCATCCCCGCCGGAAGGGCCGCATGACCTCGACGCTTGTAGCTTTGAAGCGGCTTGCGGGATTGGACACCCGGCAGAGCGAATATGCCTATGCGCGCGGAGAAAGCACGGGCTACACGTCGGCGGGAAAGATTCCGGACAAATGGGTCGCCACCACGTGCGGATATTGCTCCGTAGGCTGCGGCATCGAGATCGGGGTGAAGGACGGGCGCGCTATCGCCTCGCGGCCGCTGGCGTCGCATCCGGTAAACCGCGGCAAGCTATGCCCCAAGGGCCTTTCCGAGCACTACATCCTGGATGCGGAAAACCGCGCGAAGTATCCTTTACTCCGCAAGAACGGCGAGCTGGTGCGCGTGAGCTGGGACGAGGCGTTGAGCGTCATGGTCGAGCGCTTCCGCGACATACAGGTGAAGCATGGGCCCCCGTCGCTGGGCGTGCTCAGCACCGGCCAATTGGTGACGGAGGAGTTCTACGCACTCGGCAAGCTGGTTCAGCTTGGCTTTGGCACGAACAACTACGACGGCAACACCACGCTTTGTATGGCGAGCGCGGTGTCGGGATACAAGGGCTCCTTCGGCAGCGACGGTCCGCCGGGATCTTACGAAGACCTGGAGAAGGCCGACGTCATTCTGCTGATCGGCGCGAACATTGCGGACAATCACCCGATCCTGTGCCAATACCTGGACGGGAACCCGCGCAAGACGCTGATCGTCGCCGATCCGCGCGTCTCAAAGACGGCGATGATGGCGGATCTGCATCTGCCGTTGAAGCCGCGCTCCGATTTGGCGCTGGCCAACGGCATCGCGCATATTCTGATTCGCCACGGTCTGATCGACCGCGATTACATCGCAAACCACACTGCCGGATTCGACGAGTTGATCCGGTTCCTGGAAGCGTACCCTCCGGAGCGTGTTGCGCAAATCACGGGGCTGAGCGAAGAGCTGCTCTACAAGACGGCCTTTCTGTACGGCCGTTCTCGCGCCGGTTTCATCGGCTGGACCATGGGCGTGAATCACAGCACGCTCGGCACGGCGACGGTGAACGCGCTGTGCAATCTGGCGCTGCTGACTGGAAACATTGGACGCGCCGGAGCCGCGCCATTCTCTATTACCGGCCAGTGCAACGCCATGGGCACGCGCGAGGCTGGATTCACTTCCGGCATGCCGGGCTATCGCAAATTTGACGACGCGGGGGATCGGAGGGAGTTAGCCGACCTTTGGAGCATCGACGAAACGCGGCTGCCGGCCAAGCGCGGCTTGGCTTATCCCGACATTGTGGAAGCGGCGCTGGCGAAAAAGATTCGCGGGCTTTGGATCATCGCCACCAATCCACTCGTCTCATTCCCCAACCAGGACGTACTCCGGCAGGCGCTTTCAAACCTCGAATTCCTGGTAGTGCAGGACGGCTATCATCCCACGCCGACCACGGAACTGGCGCATCTGGTTTTGCCCGCAGCCATCTGGGGAGAAAAGGAAGGAACGTACACGAATTCCGAGCGCCGCGTCAGCAAAGTGAACCGGGCCGTCGCTCCGCCGGGCGAGGCGCGCGCGGATTTCGACATCTTTCTCGACGTGGCCGAAAAGCTCGGCTGCCGGGACGAGCTTTATCCCGGCTGGCGGAGCGCGGAAGACGCTTTCAACGAATGGCGGCGCGTCTCACGAGGACGGCTGTGCGATTACTCCGGCATCAGCTACGAGCGGCTGGCCGAGCAAGGAGCCGTTCAGTGGCCATTGCGGGAGGGCGAGGAGAGTTCGGCACGGCTGTACTCGGATGGCGCGTTCCAAACCGCCGACGGCCGGGCCAAGCTGGTGGGCGCGCATTGGGAGCCTTTCCCTGAGCAGCCCAACCGCGAATTTCCTCTGATCCTGAACACCGGCCGCACGGTGGAGCATTGGCATACGCGCACCAAGACACGCGAAGCGCCGATCCTCGAGCATCTTTCGCCGCGCGCCTGGCTGGAGATGAATCCGCGCGACGCCAAGCAGCTCGGACTTCGCAGCCATGAGCGGGTGGAAGTGGTTTCGCAGCGCGGACGGGTTTCGGGCGTCGAGCTGCGGCTCACCGAAATCACGGCGCCCGGGCAAGTGTTCATGCCGTTCCACTTTTTCGAGACCAACGTGAACGAAGTCACTCAAAGCGCGTTCGATCCGATTTCGCGCGAGCCGAATTACAAGCAATGCGCCGTGCGCGTCGAGCGCGCGAGAGGTCCGGCTGGGGCAAGACCATGAAAAAACTTGTTGTCGTCGGAAATGGCATGGCGGGCGTCGCCTGCGTCGAGCAAATTTTGAAGCGCAGCCGCGATTTCGAGATTACGATCTTCGGCGAAGAGACGCACGTCAACTACAACCGCATTCTGCTGTCCACAGTGCTCGCAGGCGAAAAATCCGCGGACGACATCGTGTTAAACGGAGTCGAGTGGTACCGGGAGAACGGCGTTCGCGCCCGCCTGGGAGTGCGTGTGGAGCAGATCGATCGCGAGCGGCGCTTGGCGATAGGCAGTGACGGCGCGGCCGAGCCTTTCGACAAGCTGATTCTGGCTACAGGCAGCAGCGCTTTCATCCCGCCCATTCAGGGCGTAGACAAAGAGAACGTACATGTTTTCCGTACGCTGGACGACACGCGCGAGCTGATTGCGAAAGCCTGCGAGGGGACTCGGGCCGTGGTGATCGGCGGCGGGCTTTTGGGTCTGGAAGCCGCGCGCGGTTTGCAATTGCGGGGCTGTGAAGTCACCGTGGTTCACTTGATGGACACCTTGATGGAGCGTCAGTTGGATCCGACTGGCGGGGCGTTTCTAAAGCGCAAAATCGAGAGCCTCGGCATCCGCGTGATCATGCCGAAGCAAACCCAGGCGATTGTCGGAAACGGCCACGTCGATGGGCTGCGCTTCGCGTCCGGCGAAGAGATCGAAGCCGATCTGGTAGTGGTGGCGGCAGGAATCAAGCCCAACGTGGATCTGGCGAAGAGCGCCGGGCTCGAGGTTCGGCGCGGCATCGTGGTGAACGATTACATGGAGACCTCCGATCCCGGCATCTACGCCGTCGGCGAATGCACCGAACATCGCGGGCAGACCTTCGGTTTGGTGGCGCCCTTGATGGAGCAGGGCAAGGTTTTGGCCGATGCGATCACCGGCCAACGCGGGTTGGCCTTCGAAGGGGCGCAGCCGGCGGCCAAGCTGAAGATCATGGGCGTGGAGATATTCTCCGCCGGCTCGATAGATGAATCGGAGCCGGGCGTCGAAACGGTGCGCTATGAAGATCCCGCGCAAGGCATATACAAAAAACTCCTGGTAAAGGACAATCGGCTGCGCGGCGTGATCCTCGTGGGAGACGCCTCCGACGAACGGCGCTACACGCAGTGGCTGCGCGACGACGCGGATCTCGCGCCGCACCGCCGGCATTTGCTGTTTCCCCCTCCGGAAAAGGACGCCGGGCTCGAAGTGGCGCAGATGCCGGATAAAGAAGTGATTTGCGGCTGCAACGGCGTCACCAAAGGGGAGATCATCCAGGCGATTCACGAGCACGGCGTTACAATCTTCGACGATCTCAAACAGCGAACGCGTGCATCGTCAAGCTGTGGAAGTTGCAAGGGCCTGTGCCAGCAGCTTCTACGCGCCGTGGCGCCGGACTTCCAGGAAGAGACGCGGACCACGCTGTGCTCCTGCGTGCCTTTCTCTTACGAACAGCTGCGGCAAATCGTGCGGGGCCAGCAGCTCAAGTCCGTGCAGGAAGTGCTCAACGTTTACGGGAACCGCAAGGGATGTGAAATCTGCAAGCCGGCGCTCAGCTACATGCTCGACATGATCTGGTGCGGCGGACACGACGAGGACCGCTCCGCGCGCTTCATCAACGACCGGGTCCACGCCAATATCCAGAAAGACGGGACGTTCTCCGTAGTTCCGCGCATGCGCGGCGGCGTCACGTCGCCGGACGAACTGCGCCGCATCGCCGACGTCGCGGACAAATACAACGTCCCAATGGTGAAAGTCACCGGAAGCCAGCGCATCGACTTGCTGGGCGTAAAGAAGGCCGACCTGCCGCGCGTGTGGGCCGATCTGGGCATGCCTTCGGGCCAAGCCTACACAAAAGGCGTCCGCATGGTGAAGACGTGCGTGGGTACGGAGTTCTGCCGGTTCGGCGTGCAGGATTCCACCGCCGCCGGCATCGAGCTGGAGCGGCGTTTGGAAAACCTTTTCACACCGCACAAAGTAAAGATGGGAGCCGTGGGCTGTCCGCGCAACTGCGCCGAAGCGACCGTAAAGGACATCGGAATGGTGGGCCAGGACGGAAGCTGGCAGGTAGTGGTGGGAGGAGCAGCCGGCAAATCCGTCCGCAAGGCGGATCTTCTGATTACAGTGGAAACAACCGAAGAAGCGTTGGACGCCTGCGAGCTTTTCTTCCAGTACTATCGCGAAAACGCCAACTACTTGGAGCGCACCTACGATTTCGTGGAACGCCTGGGCATCGAAGCAATTCGCAAGGAAACCGTATATGCGCCGGAAGCGCAAAAGAATGCGCTGCGCGAGCGCTTGCAACGATCCAAAGCCATGGCCAAGGATGCGTGGCTGGAGCGCGATGCGCCGGTTCATCCAACTCAATTTGTGCCAATCAAAGCCATCGGCAAACAGCAAACCGTGGAGGTTCAATGATGGACGCCAATTGGACTGCGATCACGAGGGCGGAAAACATTCCTCCGCAGGAAGGACGCCCCGTGTCGGTCGGCGGCATGGAGATCGCCCTGTTCAACCTTGGGGATCGGTTCGCCGCCATCGAGAACGCATGTCCGCATCGAGGCGGCCCGCTCTGCGACGGCATCGTATCGGGCGCGGTGGTGGTGTGCCCGCTGCACGGCTGGAGGTTCGATCTCGCCACCGGAATGGCGGTGCGCGCGCCGCAGCCGGCTTGCGTCACGACGTTTCCGGCGCGCGTGGATAACGGTATTGTGTTCGTCGATCTGGCTGGCGGCAGCCGGATCGCGTTAGAGGAAGACGCCCCGGAGGCCGCCGCATAATCTCAGTCCGCCTCAACGTTCGAGGCAATTCATCATCATCGGTTTCAAGCGGATGCGAACGGGTGTCCCGTTGCCGGGTTGACTTTCTCCCCGTCGGAGCCAGCTTTCACTTTCAAAAAGGAGAACTGACTCACATGCTTTCGCAAAAGGCGACTCGCATCCGCCTGGCGGATTTTTCCACTCCGCCGATGCGCGCGTTCCACATGGCGTGGCTCGCGTTCTTTCTCTGCTTCTTTGCCTGGTTCGGCGTAGCTCCTCTGATGCCGGTGATCCGCGAAGAATTGCGTTTAACCAAGGCGCAGACGGGCAACTCGATCATCGCTTCCGTCGCGCTCGCGGTGTTCGGCCGGCTGCTGATGGGCTGGCTGTGCGACCGGATCGGGCCGCGCAAGACTCATGCGGTATTGCTGATTCTCGGCTCGCTGCCGGTCATGTTGATCGGCTTCTCGCACGACTACGCGACCTTTCTTGCCTTCCGGTTGACGATCGGAATCATCGGCTCGTCCTTCGTGGTCACGCAATATCACACTTCTGTGATGTTCGCGCCGAATGTCGTGGGAACGGCGAACGCCGCGGCGGCGGGCTGGGGAAACCTGGGTGGCGGCGTCACCCAGATGACCATGCCCCTTCTATTCGCCGCATTTGTGAGCCTGGGCACGGGCGCATGGTGGGGCTGGAGGCTGGCGATGTTCGTCCCCGGAGTCGCCATGCTTCTCTGCGGTATCGCCTATTACGCCTTCACGCAAGATACGCCGGAGGGGAACTACAGCGAGCTTCGCGCCAGCGGTCCGTCGCCCGGCCGCTCCTCCGGCGGGCACATGGGGGAAGCTTTCCGCGATCCGCGCGTTTGGGCGCTCGCCGTATTGTACGCATGCTGCTTCGGAATGGAGCTGACCATCGACAACATCGCGGCGCTGTATTTCGCCGATTATTTCCACCTAGCCCTAGCCGCTGCGGGATTTGTCGCGGCTTCGTTCGGGATGATGAACATCTTCGCGCGAGCGCTCGGTGGCATTGTCAGCGACGGCTGCTACCGCAAGTGGGGACTGAAGGGCCGAGTGGCGTTACTGGGATGCACAATCTTCTGTGAAGGCTTGGGGCTGATGCTGTTTTCCCGAATGCGGGTACTGCCCTTCGCCATCGCCTCCATGATGCTGGCAGGCTTGTTCGTGAAGATGTCCAACGGAGCGAGCTACTCCATCGTTCCCTTCATCAACAAGCGAGTGCTGGGCGGCGTCGCCGGAATTGTCGGCGCCGGGGGAAATGTCGGCGCGGTCTTGGCCGGATTTCTCTTCAAAACGTCCAGCATCACTTGGCCGCAGGCTCTGCTGATTTTAGGAGCGATCGTGAGCGTGTGCTCTTCGCTCGTGCTTGTGGTTCGATTCACGGAAGCCGATGAGCGCTCCGCGCGAGAGGAAATCGCGGCGCGGCTCGCCGCCGCACAGATGGTCGCCGCTCCGGCGGCAGCGGGAGATTAATATGCGAACCATTGCCCTCCTGCTCTTCGCATGCGGTTTGTCGAACGCGCAAGCGTTCGCGGACGCTTCCCCAGCGCCGTCAGTTCCCGCTGCCTCCCCTCCCAACGCAGCCGACACAAACCGATCGGCTGCGCCACAGCCGATCCAACTGGGGCCGGTCGCCTTCACCGGATCGCTCCGAGCGCGATTCTACGCGTGGGATTGGTTCCAGCCGGCCAGTGGCCAAAATCAATACGAATACTCCGGTAATATTCTGCGTTTGAATTTCGCAGAAAAACTCCGCGGCTGGGATTGGGACGCGGAGTTCGCCGTTCCTTTCCTGCTGGGGTTGCCGACCGGCGCCACGGACCCCGCGCCGCAAGGCGCTCTGGGGCTCGGCTCTAATTATTACGCCGCCAACGGGAACCGGCAAAACACCGCGATGATCTTCCCCAAGCAGCTTTATGTTCGCTTCGATGGGCTGGGAGGAGAAGACGGCCAAACGCTCCAGATTGGCCGGTTCACATTCCTTGACGGAAGTGAGATCGCGCCGAAAAACTCCACGCTCGCCACGCTGAAGTCCAGCCGCATCGCGCAGCGCCTGCTCGGCGATTTTGGCTGGAGCGACGTGGGCCGCAGCTTCGACGGGCTCCATTATTCGCTTTCCGGGCCTTCCTCCAACCTCACATTCGTCGCCGCCGTTCCGACTCGCGGTGCGTATCAGGTGGATGGCTGGGGCTGGAATCGAGTCGGCTTCGGTTACGCGGCGTACACCAAAGAATGGGGCAAAGGGAGGCACTCGGCCGATACAAGATTCTTCGTGCTGCAGTACGACGATTTCCGGCACGGCGTTTTGAAGACCGATAACCGGCCTACAGCCGTCCGACGTGGCGACACCGAAAACATTGCGATCCAGACCTTCGGCGGCCACAGCATCCATGCTCTCACGACGGCGGCCGGCACGCTGGACGCAGTGGCCTGGGGCGCCGCGCAGACCGGACGCTGGGGAACGCAAACACAGCGAGCCTTTGCGGTCGATTTCGAAGGAGGATTTCAGCCGAAGGTTCTACCAAAAGTCAAACCATGGATTCGCGGCGGCTACACTTACGGCTCGGGCGATTCGAATCCCAACGACAACCTGCACGGAACGTTTTTCCAAGTGTTGCCTACACCGCGGCCCTACGCGCGATTCCCCTTCTTCAACATGATGAACGCCGAGGATGCGTTCGGCGCTTTGATTCTGCGCCCGCATTCCAAGGTCACTATTTCGAGCGAATACCACTCGCTGCGGCTCAGCAACATAAACGATCTTTGGTACAGCGGCGGCGGCGTGTATCAGCCGTGGAGTTTCGGCTATACCGGGCGCGCTACTTCGGGCCGGCGCTCGCTCGGGAATCTCTATGACACAAGCGTCGAGTACCGCGCAAACCGGAGAGTGACATTCACCGCTTACCTGGGTTACACGCAAGGGCTCGCCGCCATGAAGCAGATTTACACGCAGGACAAGGACGGAAGATTCGGATATCTCGAAATGATGTTCCGGTTTTGAAGGGGAAGGCTACGGCCTCCCCCACAATGGATTTAGGAGGGCAGATCGACTCTAAATGTCGTTTGCGGGGCTGCGCGTTCTGAGCCTGGAAAGCCGCCGCGCCAAGGAGATGGAAGCGATGATCCGCCGCCTGGACGGCGACGCCTTCGTCGCTCCCTCGGTGCAGGAGCGTGCGCTCGAAGACCATACCGACGCCATCCGATTCGTGGAGCGCCTCGAATCCGGAGACTTCGATCTGGTCGTGTGCATGACCGGCGCGGGCCTGGCTTTCTTGCGCGACGTGGTCCAAGCTCAGATGCCATTGGAGCGGCTGGCGGTAGCCCTGCGGAAGGTCACGATCATATCGCGCGGACCTAAGCCCGTTCCATTGCTGAGGGCGATGGACGTTCCGGTTCACGTGGTGGTGCCCGAACCGAACACGTGGAAGGAGATCGTGGAGGCGGTGGCCGGCCGGCCGGAGCGCCGGATTGCCGTGCAGGAATACGGCCGTCCCAATTTCGAAATGAATCAGGCGCTGGAGCAGTTGGGCGCGCGCGTCACGCCCGTCGCGATTTACCGCTGGGAGCTTCCGGAAGACCGCGAGCCGCTACGAGAAGCCGCCCGCCGGCTCGCTTCCGGTCAAATCGACGTCGCGATCTTCACTTCCTCCATCCAACTCGATCACCTGTTGGAGATCGCGGCGGAGATCGTGATCGAAGAAAAAGTGCTCCAAGCGCTGCGCGAGCACACCGCCGTCGCTTCGGTGGGTCCCGTTATGACCGCCACGCTGGAATCCCGAGGAATTCAGCCCGACATTATTCCCAATCACCCGAAGATGGGATCGCTGGTGAAAGCCGCGGCGGAGATGGCGGAGGCGGTTCTCTCCACGAAGCGGATCGACGCCAACCCGTCCGCGCCAGCTCCGATTTAGCCCATTGCTGAGACCGGGTATCTTATGGAAGCCGCGCAGCTTGAGCGCGTGGCCATCTTCGCCTTGCGAACCGAGGCAGTTACGGCTTTGCGAACTTCGATGCCGCGATGGCGCCGTTCAGCTTCACGTCGGTTATCTGGAACGAATCCTTGCCGTCGAGCCAGGAGAACGTATATTTGAACGGAAACTTGATTCCGTTGACGTCGCGGTAATCCGAGAAATCCATTTGCGTGGGCACACGTCCGATCGGCGAGGTGCCGTAGCGCACCGTGCGCAGTAGCAGGCCAGAATCCTTGTCGAAGTAGAACGTTGCCAGGAGGCCGCGCGGGCCGCTGCCCTGCACCACCTGAACATCCTTATCGCCCATGCTCTCCAATTGTCCGACGCGCCAGTTGTTGAGAGCGGATTTCATCTGGTCGGGGAAAGAGAGCATGGCGTCCAGCCGCGCGCCGTCGAGTTCGGTGCCGGTGAGCTCGTATTCACTCAGCAGGCCGCGGGGCGATTTGATCCAGCCGCTCTTGCCGTCGAAGACGCGCGTGTTGTTCCCACGCTCGGGGTGCTCTTTGAATTCGATGAGCGTGGTGCGCTGATTGGGCCGCTTTGCAATGATCTGGAAGGACCCGCCGCCACCCAGCCCCTCGTAGCCGAGGCTGGTTCCGGTCGCGACCCAACTAGTTAGCCCCGCCAAGCGCTGCGCGCCGCCGACCGCCTGAATATATTTGTTCAACACCTGATCGATGGTCGGCACGCCCTGACCGGGTTCCAAGATGTCCCGCCGTTCTTCATTGGGAGGCCCATACAAAGTGTCGAGGGCGATCGTTGTGGTGGGCAGGTCTTTCCCGTGATGGCAAGTGAAGCAAGTCACCTTTTGCTGGCCCCCGAAGTTGGTGCGGTTGATCGCGGCGACCATATTGATCATCTTGCGCGCGGTCACCTTCTTGGGATTGCTGTCGGTGACCCAATCCACTTTGTCGGATCCGGCGCCCGGATGGCAGTCCGCGCAATCGTATCCCAATGCGGCGGCGATGACGCCCATGGACCCTAGAAAATCGTCGACGCTAAGAGCGCCAAGCGAAGTCGTGGTGACGTTGTTAAAAGCCTCCGCGGCTGGCGTACTCGTGGCGGCCGGAGCCCCCTTGCCGGCCTTCGTTGCCGCAGGCGCCTTGCCGGCCGTCTGGCCTTTCGGCGCGGCTTGGCCTTGCGCGGCGGCCCGGCCGACGAATGCGAACCCGATCAGCCCCGCCACCGCTGCTGCTCCCGAGATCGCAAGGATCGCTTGCCGCGTGCAAAACCTCATCATGTCGTCCCTCCTAAAATGAAGACCGTTTGAACCATTTGTGATACTAACACGTATTTTTGGCGTACCGCACTTGCCGGGGGTTACGGCGACCGAGTGGGGTGGCCAATCTTGCCGCAGCTGGCTTTCAACCGGCTCGAGCGCGGCGGCGCCGCGTGGTCGCGTGACACCTACTACGGCCGCGGCGCGTCTAACAGTTATGGGTCCCGCGTTTACCCGATGGTGCGCTCCCGCCCTGTTGCTCCTGGCGTCTCTGCCGGGGCAGGGTCAGCAGCCTCCTGCGCCGCCGCCTTCCGCGCCTTCTCCGGGAGCTAGCGCCGCCTTGCTCACTCGCGCTGTAGCCTTATACGATAGCCGCAACTTCAACGGAGCCTTCGCGGCTTTTCGGCTGGCGGCGGATAGCGGAAGCGTAGACGCCATGATGTATCTCGGAGTCATGTACGCAGCCGGTCAAGGGACGATTCGGAACTACCGGCAAGCATTGGCGTGGTTCAGCCGGGCCGCGGACGCGGGCGATAGCCAGGCGATGTGCAACGTAGGTAGTCTGTACTATCAGGGCGCGGGGATCTCGAAAAATTACGACGAAGCCCGCAAATGGTTCCGGCGCGCCGCCGTCGCGGGCAACGCTCAAGCCATGTTCAATCTCGGAGTCCTATACCGCGATGGCTCCGGTGTGCCCGTGGACTACGAAGAAGCTCTTAAGTGGTTGCGCCAGGCCGCTGAAAATGGCAACGCCGGGGCTATGAACGGCATCGGCGTGATTTATCAAAATGGTCAGGGAGTTCCTGCGGATTACGCCGAAGCGATGCGCTGGTTTTTGAGAGCCGCGAATGCAGGCAGCGGCTCGGCGATGTATAACCTGGGCGTGTCGTATAAAGAAGGCCGGGGAGTGAGCGCGAATCCGGAGGAAGCAGCGAAATGGTTTGCGAAGGCATCCACTGCGGGCGCAGACCACGACGCTACGAAAATCCCCTAACGTGCATCGGGTAAACACCTGCAAACCGGATGCTGAGCCATGCTCACCGGAAGGCGAGAGGAGGTCCGGCTTCAATGACGGGTTTTCAGGCATTTAGCATCCGGCCCCTTGACTGCGTAAAGATTTTCGATGATCAGTCGCGCCAAATCGCAGTACACCGCGACGGAAGCCGCCGGCGAGCTTGGCGTGTCCCTATGCGAGCTAAGAACCCTGATCCGAGCGCATATTCTCCGCCCCGGCGAGAATTTGAGCGATCTGGCCGACGCGGCTTTTCAGCCTGCCGATCTTCTGATCTTGCACTTCCTGTCAGCGCGGCAACGTGCGCTTGCCAGCCGCGATTCGCCATGTTGAAGTGAGGAGATGGCGTTCAACCTTCGAATAACAGCGGCAGCCTCGATTGCCGCCGCGTGCTGCGCGATTATGATCTCTCAGAAGAGCGGAGCGCAGCAGCCGCCCACGGGACCCTACACTGCTGAACAAGCCTCGGCGGGCCGCGCCGCTTATCAAACCAACTGTGCCGCTTGTCACGCTCCGGACCTCTCCGGGCGCGAAGGACCGCAGTTGGCCGGCGCCACGTTCATGAGTCAATGGGGCGACAAAACGGCCGGCGATCTGATCGCCTTCCTGCGCCTCACCATGCCTCCCGGCGCCGGTGGATCGCTCCCCGATCAGACCTACGTCGATCTGGCGGCGTTTATGCTTGACGCCAATAGTGCACGGCCAGGCGACCGCGCTCTCACGGCCCAATCCAGCACCTCGATTCGCGCAGTGGCCACGGGACAACGGGCAGCGTACGTGCAGCCGATTCCTTCCGCGCCTGCTCCCGTCGCCCCCTCTCCCAGCTCGCAAGGCAAGCAGACACCTCGTGGGATCACCGTCGCTGGAGAAGTGAAGAACTACGTTCCGGTCACCGACGCCATGCTCCGCAATCCGGACCCGGGGGATTGGCTCATGATCCGTCACGACTACAAAGGCACATATTTCAGTCCGCTGAACCAAATCACCGCGCAGAACGTAGGCCAACTTCGCCTCGCCTGGAGCTGGGCCATGCAAGATGGCGCAAGCAACGGCAATCAGCCGGCGCCGATCGTGCACAACGGCGTCCTCTACGTAAACAACGCGGGGATGGTGCTGCAAGCCCTGGACACGAGAACCGGCGATCTGATCTGGGAGAATCGCTACGGCGTAAATCCCGCCGCTCCCGCCATGCGTGGCATCGCGATCTATGACGACAAGATTTTTGTAGCCACTGCCGACGCGCACCTCCTGGCGTTCGACGCGCGCAATGGCAAAGTAGTCTGGGATACGACGATCGGCGATCGCGCCCACGGCGAGTACGCCGAAACCAGCGGACCGCTCGCGGTGAACGGCCGGTTGATTCAAGGAATCGGCCGCGATTCCTGCGCGACGTACCGAGAAGAGAAATGCTTCATCGGCGCGTATGATGCCAAAACCGGCAAACAAGTCTGGCGCTTTCGAACCGTCACGCTCCAGGGCGAGCCCGGAGGAGACACTTGGGGTGGTCTTCCCAACATTTTCCGTGCGGGCGTGGAGACCTGGATCACCGGCACGTACGATCCGGATTTGAATCTGACCTTCTGGGGCACGGCGCAAGCCAAGCCATGGATGCGCGTAAGCCGCGGCTCCGGCAGTGGCGCGACCCTGTACGCCAACTCCACGCTGGCGCTGAACGCCGATACGGGCAAGCTGGCGTGGTATCGCAGCCTTGCGCCCGGCGAGACCCTGGACTTGGACGAAGTCTTCGAGCGCGTTCTGATTGACGATCAGGGCCAGAGCTACGTCTTCAGCGCGGGCAAGGCGGGTATCTTGTGGAAGCTCGACCGTAAAACCGGAAAGTATCTGGGCCACAAGGAAATGGTGTTCCAGAACGTCTACGATTCCATCAATCCGGAGACGGGCGAGCCGCACTATCGCAACGATATTGTCGAGCAGCGGCTGAATCAGTGGATCTCGGCGTGCCCTTCGACCGAGGGCGGCAAGAACTGGCCGTCGATGACCTACTACGCGCCCGGCAATCGGCTGATCGTTCCTCTAAGCCAAAGCTGCTTGGACATGAACGGGCAGGCGGTGGAGAAAAAGGCGGGCGGCGGCAGCGGCAACGGCGCTCTGCGCCGCTTCTTCGAAATGCCCGGCACGAACGGCAGTGTCGGTAAGCTCGCCGCCTACGACGTGCGCACGATGCAAGAGCTCTGGAAATATGAGCAGCGCGCGCCCTTCCTTACCGGCGTGCTTTCCACCGCGGGAGGAGTCGCCTTCGCCGGCGATCTGGACCGCATGTTCCGCGCGTTCGACGTCAATACGGGCCGCATTCTTTGGGAGACGCGCCTTCCCGCCGCCGTGCAAGGCTTTCCGCTGACGTTCACCGCCGGGGGCAGACAATATCTGGCTGTCACCACCGCCAATGGCGGAGGCAGCCCTCGCAACGTGCCCTCCGTCGTCGCGGCAGAGCTGCATTACCCCGCCACGGGCAATGCGCTGTACGTATTCGCGCTGCCTGAGGGGAGATAGGTCTTCACCGTCCCAAGATGAGATCCCGGCCGGCGGCATCGGCGAAGGCCCGGAAGTCCCGATCCCTGGTTAAAAGGGGAATTCCGCGATCAATGCAGCTTTGGGCGATCAGCGCATCTCCAAGGCGGGCCTTGCGGCGCTTGGCCAACACCTTAGCTCGCAGAGCGCCTGCCCGCTGCCAATAGCCAGGAGTTATCTCGATGAGAGGCAACTCCTCAAGGGCTTGCGAAACTTGAGGAGAGAGCTTCGGGTCGCTCAGCATCTCGGTAAGCACTGCCGGCGCCATGAGCACCTGGCGGTCCCGAAGCGCCCGGTCTAGCTGTTCTGCGTCTTCGCCGCGGTCGCCTTTAAAGAAGGCAATCCATGTGCTGGTGTCGACCGCGATCACCGGTCGGCCTTCAATTCAGCCAGCGTGCGCGTGAAACGAACCTTCCCCCGCAGCTCGCGCAGGCGCGAATATGCTTGCGACGCTGCAACCAACTCCAGGCCCGCACGGACAGTTTGCGTGACGCCGCTGCCACTCGCTTTTTGCGCCTTGGCAAGAAGCTCCGGTGGAATCACGACGGTGATCTTGCGTGCTGGTTTCATCCGACTAGAGTATACCAGCCCTCATGCCAGCATTCGATATGGTTATGAGGCTGCATGCTCTAGTGTAGACCGAGGATCGAATAGAGCCAGTTCTTCGGACGAGGGCCGCTCAAAAATTTGCGCCCACCTCTTCATGTCGTCCAGCGTAATCGGCGGCTCCATTTTTCCCGCGCTGGTTCTTTCAAAAAGGACGTCGATCGGGGCGTCGAGGAAATGGAGCTCGGCCGCGGCTCCGAGAGCTCGGGCTCCAGCCCTGAGTGCGTCCCGCTCCGCCCGCGCCCACGCTCCCCACTCGATGACTACGTTGTGCCCGAGAGCAAGCAGGTCCTGAACGAGCCTCCATTGGAGCTTCTCGATTCGCGCACGAGCTTCCTCATCCCAAAGGCTAATCCCGAGCTCTTCCATCCACTCGTCCGGACAAAAGCGAACGGCCCGAAGACTCCGCTCAACCTGCTTGGCATGCGTCGTCTTGCCCGAGCCTGGCAAGCCGCAAATAACGATGAGCCTCGGTTGCGCCAGCCTTACTCCGCCCCAAACGCCAGCAGTACATTGCCAAAAGGCCCGCCGCCGACGCCGTAGCCCGAGCCGATGTACATCATGCCGCCCGCGATTACCGGCCCCACGGACGAAATCGCGCCGCCGTGCGCTCCGGCGACCTTGTTCACCGTCTCGAAATTCTTGTTCGTATCGAACTGCCACAAGATGCTTCCATCCGTCGTGGATAACGCGTGGAGCTTGCCGTCCGTGCCTCCTACGAACACGACTCCGGGAATCATCGTCGAGGCGGCATTATTGCCAATTCGCCCGCCGCCGGTATTGATGGGCTGGAACCAGGCGCGCTGGCCAGTCGCCATTTTCAGCGCCGCCATGCCTCCGCTCCCCATCCCGTAGTAAACGTTCTCGTGATCGGCCGCGCCGCCCCAAACGATGCCTCCGCGCCCTCCGCCGGAATTGGCCGCGACCCGCCATAGCAGCGCTCCCTTGTTGTCCGGATCGAGGGCAAACACCTCTCCGCCTTTGGTGCCCGCGATCAGCACGCGCCGGCCGTCGGCCAGGTTGGTCAGAATGGGTGAATTCCCGATGTCCGCGTCCGGTCCCATTACCTGCGGGCAAGCCTTACTCTTATTTGGTCCGGCGCAGCCTCCCATGAATGCATCATTGGCTATCGCCTGGAACGACCACAGAACCTTGCCTGAATCCATGTCCACCGCGACGATCGCGTCGCCTAGCGGCTGCGCCGGTTCCGTTTGCGTATCGCCCGTGCCGAAGTAAACCGCATGGCGCACCGGATCCACTGTCGGCGAGTTCCACACCGAGCCTCCCGCCGGCGCGTACAACTGCACGCCGTTCGGGTTCTTCTGGGTGGGTTTGGGATCGTCCATCATGTAGGTTTTCCAGATCTGTTCGCCGTTGTTAACGTTGAGCGCGACCACGCTGCCGCGCGAAGTGCAGCACTCATAATCCGGATTGCCGCTTTGCCATTCCTCCGACGAAGACACCGGCACGTACAGCCGTCCGTTATAGAGCTTCGGCGCCGCAGTAATGCGGGCCAGAAAGAAATCGTCGGCCTTCCGCTTCCACAAGAGCCTGCCATCTTGAGCGTCCAGAGCGTAGACGTTGGCCTTCGCGTCGCCGAAGAAGATCGCATACTTGGTATTGCCCTGCCCGGTCACCGGACCGATGCTGATCGCCGGGCGAACAGTCACGCCGGTTTCATAGCCCCAGTAGTAACAACCGGTCTTGGCGTCGAGCGAATATACCCAGCCGATATCCGTCCCGACAAAGACGCGTCCGCTGGCGATGGCCGGCGGACTATACGCGCTGATGCCCAGCGGAAATCCGAAAGCCCATTTCAGCTTGAGCTTTGGCACATCCGTCTTAGTAATTCCCGCGGCCTCCGCCCTTTGATAGCGCGTGTTCTCGATATCCGCGCCCCAGCCGCTCCAAAAAGCGCCCGAGTAGGGATCGCTCATCGGCGGATTCGAAGGGCAGGCGTTGGGAAACGTCTTCGGATTTCCGGCTTCCACGCTGCCGATCTGCCGGTAGCCGCCCATGAATTCGGACATGCGCCGCTTCTGCGCATCGGTCAAGCCCTGATCGTGTTCCGGGCGGCTCGGTTTCGACACCACAGCATAAATCTGCTCCGGCGTCATTTGGCGGATGCGGCGTGCGCTGGGCGCTTTGGAGGAATCGTTTTCACGATGGCAACTCATGCAGCGCGTTTGGAAGTAAGTGAGGCCCGTTTCCATGCCGATCTGCGGCGCGCCATCCTGAGATCCAGGGCCGCCTTTGCCTTTCGCCTGCGCGGCCGGCGCCTGCGCCCGAGCCGCACTCACCCAACCCAGACCTGCCGCGGCGCACAATGTCACGGCGCATGCCACGATTTCCAGCTTTGGTTTCATACCGCTCCCTAATCTCTCACACGCCACGCCGCGATGCAAGAAAAGCAGGCGTTTTGATGGGATACTCGATCTATGCGCACTCTCCGTCCATTCCAAACTTTGTCGATTGCTCTGGCTCTCGTCTCCGCTTCCACGGCCTTCGCCCAAGCAGACGCCAAAGCCGCCGTCCTGAAGCATCTGAAAACGTCGCGCGAGTTCACGCTCAAGGTCGCCGATCAGATGCCGGAGGCGAGCTATGATTTCAAACTCACCCCTCCGCAGATGAGCTTCGCGGAGCAAATGGTGCACCTGTCCCAGGCACTCTATGAATTTCTGTCGCCTGTCGCGGGCGACCGACTAAATCCAGGAAAACCGGCCTCCATGGCAAAGAAGGACGTGATCGCGTTCATAGGAAAATCGTTCGACGGCGCGATGGACAGGGTCTCGAAACTCACTCCTGAGCAGATTTCGAAAACCTACTCCGGCGAAGGCGGCCCCATGACCGGCATGGAGCTGCTCATGATGATGCTCGATCACACCACGCATCATCGCGCCTCGGCGGAAATGTATTTGCGCGCCAAGGGCATTACCCCCACCGAATATGAATTCTGAAGGCCGTCTGGGTCAGTGGGTCAGATCGTAAATGAAGTAATTCATCGCGATCCGATACGCGAGCGATGCCCACTTCTCCGGATACCGCGCGTCGTCGGACCACTCCCACGCGTCGCCCAGGTCCATGTTGTGGCAGATGGCCACCATCACGCGGCCTTTGTCGTCTAAAATCCCGCGCCAATGTGCAGTCTTTCCCGTTTCGCCTGCCTCATACGTCCGGCGGCTGCGGTACCATTGCCAGCCGGGCACCTGGAAACGGTCGTCTAAATCGTAAACCGTGTGGAAGATCTGGTTCGAGTCTTCCAGGTCTTGGATTGGGCGGTTCGGGAACACCTTGGTCATGCTGGCGACAAACACCCGCCATTCGCTGGGGACATTGTGATACGGCTCATCACCGTGGAAATCGTCGACCATTAGGAATCCGCCGCGCAGCAGAAAATCGCGCAACTGCGCGGCCTGCTCGTCCGGGAGATCCCAATGCCCGACCTCCACCGCATACATCATGGGCCAGTTGTAAACGTCGTCGGCGCCGTCCAAATCTACTACTTGCTCCACCGATCGAGCGTCGATGCGCGTCAGACGGCGAACGCCCTGCAGCAGATGCCGGTCCGAGCGTGGATAGTCGATGGTCCAATTGAGATCTCCGCCACGCCGGTAATATCCTGCATAGACGCTCGGATATCGCAGCCGCGCCCTCGTCCATTCGGTTTTCTGGCCCCAATCGGATGGAAGCGGAAAATCGTCGTACTCTGCGGCGTCGTATTGTTGGAAGGGCCTCTGCGCGCGCAACGCACCCCACACGCCCACCAGCGCGGCAGCCAGCAACGCTATCGAGCGGTATCGCATCGGCTGTGCTCAGAGTATCACGGGTGAACGCCTATTTAGTCCGCGCCTTCGCCGTTTACCGGACCTGTATCTGGACTGGCGCTGCGAACCCACAGCCAATCTGAAGCCGCACCTCGGCCGGGCCTGGGGCGATCGTCTCCGGGACCTGCACGTTTATCTGCCTTTTCTCTCCCGGTGGCGCGATAAACTCGACTGAGCAACGCCGCCCGTTCAGATAGACGAGGATATTATGGCGGTCGGCATTTTCCGGAAGGCCGGTGCACCAGAGGGCCAAGCCGCGGCCATATTGGAGATCCAGCCCATCGGGCCTCCAAGTGGTCCCATCGAGAACGCCTTCGATATGCGGAGCGCACTCCGGCAGCGGAACATCCACGGCGATGCCGCACGCGCCGTGCGTCGGCCCTCCGCGCACGCCCACGCCTACCTCATGCCATCCTGGCTCCAGGCCCGCAGGAAGCTTGAAATTGGCTTGCCACAAATCTCCGCCCATGTTCTTCACCATGATCGGCCGCGTTCCGAAACCGCTGATGCTCGGCTGAACGTCCGCCACGGTCAGGTTGCGTTCCTTTGTTTTGAAGCCGATGGTGAGGTATTCGTCGCGTCGCGTGTCGAAATTGATTCCGGCGTTAATGTTGTGGACCGCGCTCACCAATTCGGCTTGCGGCCCGCGCGAGTTTTCGGGTTCCCACCGCCGGTGGCACGCCACGCTCGCGCTGTACAACAGTACTTTCTTGAACTCGGCTCGTGCGAATCCGGCCGTACGGCACATCGCCACGAGACACGAAAGATTAGGCGCGACCCAGTTGTCCGTCTGGCCTTCGAATTCATCGGTCTCATAGAATTCCAGCACGGGTTGCGCGTTCAGATCGAAGTTATCGCGCAGCACATAGGAATCGACGGCGGCTAATTCCTTCGTCACAGAGCAAACCTTTTCGAGCGCCAGCAGGGGGTGTTTAAGATGATAGAGTACGCCCAGAAAAAGAACGATATCGAAACGGCCCACCGTTTCAGGCGAAATCTCCATGACGTCCATCTGGCGGAATTCCACGCGCGAATTGTAGACCGAATGCATCTCATGAAACCGCGGATTATCCCAGCAGTCCAGCGCCGTCACTTCCGCGCCGCGACGCTCCAGCTCGAAGCTGAACCAGCCGTCCCAGCAGCCGATATCGAGCACGCGTTTGCCGCGCAGATCCGGGCCGATGGGAAACTGGGCGAGCCGCGTTCGCAAAATCTCCAGCGTGTTGACGCCGCGCAAGACCCGGCCGTCCGGCAGCTCGAAGCTGTGCCACCAGCCGGTTTTCTCCCACAGATTCTTCCACTGGGGACCGTAGCCTTTGGCGGGTTGTTCTTCCATTCCTCCACGACGATAGCATCATGCGCGCCCTAAACATCCGCGCCCGCGCAACGGTCTACATCGCTGTGTTGCTGGCCATCAACTTCTACATCGCCGGCAAGCTGCTCTTTGTGGAATTCACCGACAACATGCAAACCAATGCGGGTTCGTTTCTCGCGATCACCCGCTACATCCTGGCGCATTTCCCGCACCTGAATTGGTTTCCGTGGTGGTTCAGCGGCCTTCCCTTCGAGAACACCTACACCCCCATGCTGCATTTCATGGATGCGGCGTTCGCGTGGATCACCGGCGCCTCGCCGGCGCGCGCCTACAATTTCGTGACTGGATTCTTTTACGCCGCCGGCCCCGTATTCCTTTTCCTGTTCGCGTGGCGCCTGACCGGCTACCTGGAAACCAGTTTCTTCGCAGCGCTTTTCTTTTCGCTGTATTCTCCCGTGGCGCTGTTCCCTTACTTTCGGAACGACGTCGGGCTGTGGAATCCCTGGAGATTTCGCGTCCTCGTGTTCTGGGGCGAAGGGCCGCACATTACGATGCTGGCGGTTTTGCCTTTGACGCTGCTCGCGGCGCACCGCGCCATGACCACGCGCCGTTACGCGTGGTGTGCGATCGCAGCCGTCCTGATGGCCTGGACAGTTCTCGTGAACGCTTTCGGCGCGACCGATCTGGCTATCGCGGGCGCCTGCCTGATTCTGGCGTTTCCGGCGAAAGAGATGGCCAAGGAGATGGGAAGATCGGCTTTGATTCTGGGCGCGGTCGGCCTCGCAGCGTATCTTCTCGCGTGCTCCTTCCTCCCTCCGTCGTTAATTCAAACCATCTCGCACGATTCCCCGCACGTAGGCGGCGAATTCAACGCCGCCACGATGCTGAAGGTTCGGCTTCTGATCCTGCCGGGCGCAGCCGCCCTTTGGTGGGCGACACGCTATGTGAAGACTTACCTCCTTCGCTTCGCGCTTTTGTTTGGCTACGCGATGTTTCAGATCGTCGGCATGGCCGCGATGCTCGGCTTGGCTGCGTTCCCGCAGCCGCATCGCTACAGTCTGGAGTTGGAATTGGCGGCCGCGCTAGTAGTGGCGCTCGCGCTTCGTCCTTTCGTGCTCCGCCTTCCCAGGGAGGCAAAAGCAATTGCGTTGGTGCTGGTGCTGGCCGCTGCCCTGCGCCAGACCATTCATTACCACCGCTACGCCCGCATATTCACCGCGCCCGTCGACGTCACCCAAACTACGGATTACAAAGTGGCAAAGTGGCTGGGAGCGAACCTCGGCGGCCGGCGAGCTTTCGTCAGCGGCGAAACCGGAACCTGGCTGAACGCCTTTGTGGACATTCCTCAAATGGGCTCCGGCCATCAGCCCTTCGATCCGAATTTCGATGTGGACGCAGAGGCCGGATTCGTAATCTACACCGGCATGAACGCGGGCGCGCGCGACGCTGAGATCAGCATTCTTTGGCTCAAAGCTTTCGGCTGCCATGCCGTCCACGTGGCGCGCAGCCGATTGTACCTGGATGTCTTCTGGAATCCCCACAAATTCGACGGCGTGCTGCCACTGCTATGGCGCGAAGGCGGCCACTCGATCTACGGCGTCCCGCAGCGCACCAAATCGCTCGCGCACGTCGTGCCGGAAAGCGCGCTGGTGAAGCGTCAGCCGGTGAACGGTCTCGACATAGACGAGGTCGCGCGCTACGTCGCCGCGCTCGACGATCGTTCGCTGCCCGCCGACGAGATGCGATGGACCAGCCCCGATCGCGGCCACATCGACACTACGCTTCATCCAGGCCAGGTGCTTTCCGTGCAGAGCGCGTACAATCCAGGCTGGATCGCCTTGGCCAACGGCAAGCCCGCGCGAGTTACGAAGGACGCACTCGGCTTGAGCGTAATCCACGCCGATTGTGACGGCCCCTGCTCCGCGGATTTCATCTTCGCAGGCGGGTTGGAGCGTAACATCTGCCGCGCCCTCAGCGCCGCTACGTTGGTGGGCGGCCTAATCGCCGCTTTTTTCCTGTTCTGGAAGCGTGACGCCCATTATCAGCGCGGTTGATGGGGATCGCTCCGCGTCCCATGGAATACTACATAAAAGAGGATCCTGATGAAACGTCCCGTTCTCATGCTCGCCGCGGCCGCGGCATTTGCTGCTCTATGTTCGGCCCAGCAGGCCCCGGCGGCCAACACGCCCGATGGAAGGTTGCAAACATTAGGCAGCCAGCAGGGACCGGCCGCCATAAATCCGAATAGAAGAGGCCCCGCGCTGCCCGAAGGCCCCACGCCTCGCACCGAAGACGGCCACCCGGATCTCTCGGGGAACTGGACCCCCAACGCCATCCAGCAAAACGTCGACATGGTCCGCAGCGGGGTGGAAGTTCCTTTTCAA
>DASQJB010000173.1:0-4853 GCA_035631295.1 Bryobacteraceae bacterium
ATAGTGAGCCTGCACAAAGAGAATCCGGTCATGGAATGAAATCTCAACTCCCACAGCGACGCCCGGCCTTCGGATTCGCCGCCAACTAGAGATGCGATGCGGCCGATCAGCTCACAGGCGTACTTTTTGTGATTGCGACTCCGGCCACGGCCTATCAGCTCCAGACGATACTGCGGCCTACGTAGCTCGGGTCATCGTTTCGCGCGTCTCGTGTTTGCGGGTCCGCCGCGCGCCGCCGCAGAGCGCTTCCTTGCCCGTGTCTTGGCGTTCATCTCCATCCGTAGTTTCCAGGCGGTTCGAAGCGCGCCTGTCAGCGTATCCGCATTCGCTGGGGCCAGGCGAATATGCGTATGTCCCATCTTTCCCCACCCGCCAGGAATGGGCAGGAAAATCTCGGGCGCTTCCTCCACGAAGGCTGCCTGCTGCTCCAGCGTAAGCATCAGGTTTCCGTAGCCTTCCGCCTGCGAGGCCAGTGAGGCAAATTTCCTGCCTCCTACGCGAAAGGCCGGCAAACCCCCGTGGGGATACTCTTCCACGCCTTCCAGGCTAAGGGCAATTCTCCGAAAATCTGCTGGCGTCATCGCACCTCTCCTCAGACCCAGAGCCTATCATTGCCGACTGGCGGCACGGCCGACGGGCGGCGCGGACGAGGCGGCCAGTTTGCCCTCCTTAGCTCGCCGTGCGACTATGAGACGATTCGACCATGGCCATCTTCCTGCGGGATCTGAGATTTGCGGCACGATCGCTGATGCGTACGAAGGGGCTGGTGATCACCGTGGTGCTCACGCTGGCGCTCGGCATCGGGGCCAATGCCGCGATTTTCAGTATGGTGCGGGGCGTATTGCTGCGGCCGCTGACGAACCGCGACGAAGAGCGCCTGATCTACATTCGCCAGAGCGCGCGTGGAATTGGCGCCGAGGACGCGACCTTTTCCGTCCCGGAGATTGAAGATCTCCGGGCGCGGGTCAAAACCGTAAGCGCGTTCGGCGATTTCTCCACCATCGGATTCACCATGGTCGGTTTGGGCGAGCCGCGCGAGATTCGCGCCGGCGTGGTGGGAGGATCCTACTTCGACGTAATGGGACTGCGGCCCGTGCTCGGCCGATTATTAGACGCGCGCGACGACGGTCCCAAAGCGGCTGGAGCCGCGGTGCTGACGTATCGATTCTGGACCACGGCTGTCAAAGGCGATCCCTCCGTACTGGGCAAGACGATCAGACTCGGGACGCGGTCCGCGACCATCGTGGGCGTGCTGGAGCCGTCCGTGCCCTACCCGGCGGAAACCGAGATTATTGCGAATGTCGTCACCAGCCCGCATCACTTGTCGGCCACGATGGTTACGGGACGCGTTCATCGGATGACGGAATTGTTCGGACGCCTGGCGCCTGGCGCGAATCTCGATGCGGCGCGCGCCGAGCTGCGCGTGGTTCACGGCGCGATGCTCCGCGAGCACCCCGAAGCTTATTCGCCCACCGCCGATTTCCGGATCGACGCCGTGCCGCTTCGCGACCAGATCACGGCGCGCGCCAGAACCGTGCTCCTGGTGCTGCTAGCGGCGGCAGCGCTGGTGTTTGTGATCGCTTGCTCAAACGTCGTCAATTTGATTCTGGCGCGGACGGTGCGCCGTGAAGGCGAACTCGCGGTTCGTCTGGCGCTCGGAGCCAGCGCGGCAGCCGTACGGCGGACTCTGCTCGCCGAGAGTCTTCTGCTGTGCGGGGCGGGAGCGCTGTTGGGCGTCCTGAGCGCGCGCCCCTTGGTGTCAGTCCTCGCCCGCTACGCCGCGCGGTTCTCGGTTCGCGCGCTGGATCTCACAGCCGATTCCAGCCTGCTGTGGACGGGAGTAGCGCTGGCGCTGCTAGCCGCGGTGCTGCTTGCTTTTGTGCCACGCCTGCCCGGCGCGAGCGCGGCGCACGGGTCCGCCCTCTCTAGCGGAAGTTCGCGGATTAGCGGCGGCTCGAATCGGAGGCTCCGCGCCTTCGCGGTTACGCAGATTGCGGCATCGTTTGTGCTGCTGGCCGGCGCAGCCACGCTGGTCCGGACGCTGCTGGCGCTCCAGGCTGCGCAAACCGGTTTCGACACCCGGCGCGTGCTGGTTTTGAACGTGCCGATGATTTCCTACGGGCGGACGCCGGACCAAATTACGCTCTTTTACCAGGACATGATGCGCCGCACCTCCGATGTTCCGGGGGTGGATGGCGTCGCCTTTGGCAGCGCCGCTCCCTGGCGCGACAAGGGAACCAGTGGGCCTGGGCTTCAGTTCTCCGGCGAAGGATACGTGCGAGCTCCCGGGGAAGAAGATCCACGCGGGCGGTTTCGGACGGTCTCTCCCGGCTTCTTTACGACCCTTGGCGTCCCGATCCTCGCCGGACGCGACTTCAACGAAAGCGACCGGCGCGACTCCGAGCCCGTTGTCATCGTGAGTCAAACCCTGGCGCAACGCATGTTCCCGAATCAGGACGCCGTGAATCGCCACCTCATGTGGACCGATCCGATCATGAAGTTTGTCGGCGTCAGCCCTGCGCCGCGGCGCATTGTCGGCGTGGCGGCCGATGTCGACGACGAGAACGTGGTCCCTGGTCCGGCCTTTACCGTGTATCACCCCTTCGGGCAGACGATCGGCGGACAGCGCCTCTTTGTTCACACGCGGAGCAATCCTTATTCGCTGGTTGCGCCTATTACTCGCATCGTTCGCGAAATGTCCGCAGAGCAGCCAGTGGAGCGCGCGGCGACGCTCGAGGATATCCGCGCGGAAGTGATCGCGCCGGATCGGCTAAACGTGCTGGTGTTCGGCGGATTCTCCGCGGTGGCGTTGGCGATCGCGGTGGTTGGCGTGGCGGGCGTGCTGGCGTTCTCGGTCAGTGCGCGGACTCGCGAGCTTGGCATCCGCCTCGCGATCGGGTCCCAGCCGAGGCAACTGCTGATGGGCGTGTTACGCGAAGGCGCGGTGATGGCCGCTATAGGCATCGCCGTTGGAGCAGTCGTTGGGTACGCTCTGGTGAGATTGGCTGGAGGCTATTTCCCGGATCTACGGCTGCCGGGCCCGATTCCGATAGCGGCGTCGGCTGTGGTGTTGTTGGCCGCGGCCAGCCTCGCTTCGGCGCTGCCCGCAATTCGCGCCGCGCGGATAGACGCGATGCAAGCATTAAGGTCGGAGTAATGCCGTCGAGCTGTCTCCTATTTCGCAGGCTTCTTTGCGATCAACTGGTGCATGCGGCAGTGAGCGACGACAGTATCGGATGAATTGTCCGCCGCGGTCATGCCCGCAACCAGTTCCTTCCAGCGATCTTCGGGTAAGCCTCCTTCCTCGACCAGCCGCAGGGTCGCGACGCGCAGCGTCCAGTTCCAGAATCCCTTGTGCTTCCCGCTGAGGTAGTGGGGATGATAGGCAGCCACATGGACGAGCTCAAACCCGGCCTCCTTGGCCCACAGATGAGCGTAGCGGCCTCCGTCATAATCGACGCCGCGGTCGCGTCCGGCGCGTAGAGCGATATCGCGCATTTCCTCGTAGGCCGTCGACGGCGGCTCCGTAAAAATTGCGCCTACGCCGGCTTCCTCGCACACGATGACGCCACCTGGCTTAAGCACGCCATAGATCGCCCGCATGGCTTCCACCGGCCGATTCAGATGCACCATCAACCAACGACAATATGCGATATCCACGCTTTCCGGTTCCAAGCCTGGCTCGTAAATATTCGCGCGACGAAAATCAGCGTTGGTGAGACCCTCTTGTGTGGCTAGCTTCTGAGAAGCCCGGATCTGCTCTTCATTCGCGTCGAGCCCAGTGGCCTGCGCTCCCTCGGATGCGGCCCAGCGAGTAACGTAGCCCATGCCGCAGCCGAACTCAACGAAACGGCAGCCGCGGAAAAAGCCCGCGCGGCGAAGCAACTCCCGGGTATGGCCGTCGTGAATCTCGCTAATCATACGAAGGCGGGCGTGATCGTCCTGCCCGGGCAAGATATAGTTGTCTCCGACGGTGGCCATCCAGGGAGTCTAGCATGTCTATTGCGCATCAAAGGTGCGCATCAAAGGCGCAGCTATTTGCTCCGGCCGGTCAAAGGCGGAAACCCTTAGAACTCTTGACAAAATATCAAATTAGATATAGTCTAAATACTTCGTGAATGCCGAGGCGATTAAGCGGTCCTTGGAGGACAGCGGACTGCGGTGCACTCCCCAGCGTTACGCCGTCATGGCGTTCCTGATGGGACACACAAAACACCCCACAGCCGCGGAAATCTTCGAAGCCGTGAATCGCGTAGATCCGCGCTGTTCAAGGGCGACCACTTATAACAATCTGCGGGATTTGGTGCGGGCGGGTTTGGTGCGTGAGGTGGCCGTCGAGGGACGCGCCGCGCGATTCGACGCGAAGGGCATGCGGCATCATCACTTCATCTGCGACCACTGCGGCGATGTCGAAGACATGGAGTGGTACAACGTGCCCCGGCCTGCGTCGGGCTCGCTCGGCAAGCGGATGCTTCGAGAATGCGAAGTGATCTTCCGGGGGCTCTGCGCGAAATGCGCGCCCCGGCGGTCGCGGGAGTTGGGAAGCCAATAATCTTTTCTGGACTAATTCAAGGAGGATATACACATGGAGAAAGAACTCACCGCCGCAGCCGCGGCGTCAACTGGAGCCAAATGCCCGGTAGCGCACGGCGCTCACACAGTGGCCGGGGGCCCAGTGAATGAGAGCTGGTGGCCGAATCAACTGAACCTGAAGATCCTGCACCAGCACTCGCCCCTGTCCAATCCCATGGACAAGGAGTTCAATTATGCTCAAGAATTCAAGAGCCTCGACCTGGATGCCGTGATCAAAGACCTTCATGCATTGATGACGGCGTCGCAGCCCTGGTGGCCCG
>DASQJB010000174.1:0-9745 GCA_035631295.1 Bryobacteraceae bacterium
CAAATTCCGCGTCGACCACGTTGTCTTTCGGTTTCTTACCGTCGCCCGCGGGTTCCTCCGGTCCCGGTCCCTGGCCTCCGGCGCCTGGCCCAGGAGCGCTTGACTTGTACATCGCCTCCGCCAGTTTGTGGCTCGCCTGAGTGAGTTGGTCGACGGCCTTATTGATTTCATCAATGCCGCCACTCTCCATGGCCTTGCGTGTCGCCGCGATGGCTTCTTCCACGTTCTTGGCGTCCGCCTCGGCGATCTTGTCGCGATGCTCCTTCAGCATCTTCTCGACTTGGTACACCATCGAATCGGCCCGGTTCCGCGCGTCGATTTCGTCCTTGCGCTTGTGATCCTCGGCCGCGTGCGATTCGGCGTCCTTGGCCATCTTCTCCACTTCGTCTTTGCTCAAGCCCGAAGAAGAGGTGATGGTGATCTTCTGCTCATTGTTGGTGGCCTTGTCCTTGGCCGTGACGTTCAGGATTCCATTGGCGTCGATATCGAACGTCACTTCGACCTGCGGAATACCGCGCGGCGCCGGAGGAATGCCGATCAACTGGAACACGCCCAACATGCGGTTATCCCGCGCCATCGCCCGCTCGCCCTGGTAGACCTTGATCTCCACCGAAGTTTGCGAATCCGCGGCGGTGGAGAAGATCTCGCTCTTGCGCGTAGGAATGGTGGTGTTGCGGTCGATCAGCTTGGTGAACACTCCGCCCAACGTCTCGATGCCGAGCGAAAGAGGCGTTACGTCCAGCAGCAGCACGTCCTTGACTTCGCCGCCCAGCACGCCGCCTTGCACCGCCGCGCCTACCGCGACCACTTCGTCCGGGTTCACGCTACGGTTAGGCTCCTTGCCGAACAGATTCCGCACCATGTCCTGAACTTTAGGCATTCGCGTTGCGCCGCCCACCAGCACGACTTCGTCGATCTGCGAGGGCTGCACGCCCGCGTCCGCCATGGCCTTCTTGCAAGGCTCAACCGAGCGGTCCAGAATGTCGGCCACCATCTGCTCCAACCGCGCGCGCGTCAGCTTGACGGCCAGATGCTTCGGGCCGGAGGCGTCCGCCGTGAGGAACGGTAGGTTGATTTCGGTTTCCAGCAGCGTCGACAGCTCGATCTTGGCCTTTTCTGCCGCTTCCTTTAACCGCTGCAACGCCATCTGGTCTTTCGATATGTCGATGCCCTGATCGCGCTTGAATTCCTGGATCAGCCAGTCAATGATGCGCTGGTCGATGTTGTCGCCGCCCAGGTGGGTGTCACCGTTGGTGGATTTCACCTCCACCACGCCCTCGCCCACTTCCAGGATGGAAATGTCGAATGTGCCTCCGCCGAAATCGTAGACCGCGATCGTCTCATTCTTTTTCTTATCTAGGCCGTAAGCCAGAGCAGCCGCTGTCGGCTCGTTGATGATGCGCATCACTTCCAGACCCGCGATCTTGCCCGCATCTTTGGTCGCCTGGCGCTGGGAATCGTTGAAATACGCCGGCACCGTGATAACTGCCTTGGTGACTTTCTCGCCTAGGTACGCTTCCGCGGCCTCTTTGAGCTTGCCGAGAATCATGGCGGAGATCTCCGGTGGGGAATATTTCTTCCCCTGGATCTCGACGCGCGCGTCGTTGTTCTCACCGGAAACCACCTTATATGGCACCAACTTCATTTCTTCCGTAACTTCGTTGAAGCGCCGCCCCATGAAGCGCTTGATCGAGTAGACCGTGTTCTCCGCATTCGTAACTGCTTGGCGCTTAGCCACTTGCCCGACCAACCGCTCGCTCGTCTTGGTGAAACCGACAACGGACGGCGTCGTCCTTCCGCCCTCCTGATTAGGAATCACGATGGGCTGTCCGCCCTCCATGACCGCGACCACCGAATTGGTCGTCCCAAGGTCAATGCCTATGATTTTGCTCATGTTGTTGGAGATCCTTCGTTTAAAATCCTTTAGCCTATGCTTATTATGCGATCTTAGTCGACCGTTGTCAAGATTAAGATGAAGCCTAGCGCTCAGGAGATTCAAAAAGAACGGTGATTGCCCCGCGGGGCATGTCCGAAGATCGCGTAAGCTGGAGTCTTGCCCCACCCTGAAAAGGCTTGGCACAGCCGTCCGCTTCGCTTCCGCGAGCGCAACAAGATCGGCTATCGTCTGGCGCACTGGCCCATCTGGATCTTCGTGTTCGTCATCGCTCCCGGGCCCTTGACGTTCGATCTGTTCAATCGCGGATTCGACCGGCGGATGGGGACGTGGCTCGCGGCCGTTCTCCTCGGGACAGGGATTGCCGGCTGGCGGGGGCGCCTGCCGGGAGTCGAGCCCAAACCCTACATCCTCCGCTTTACCGAAGACAAGCCCAATCCGCTCTACCGCCGCGTCTGCTACACCTTGGCCTGGACCGACCTGATCACCTTTCTGCTTCTCAATCTTGCGGGATTGGTTTATGCTGTCGCGACGGGTGCTTGGCGATTGCGCCAGATTTACGATCGCGCGTATTTTCCCTTGGCCCTGGCGATCCTGCTCGCCGGCGCTTTGGGATGGCTTCCCCGCGTGAAGCGGTCGACCAAGGGCGAAGGCACGGAGCGCCGTTATTTCTATGGCTCCGTTTGGGCCATTGCAGCCGCACAGCCGATGCTTGGGCTGCTGTGGAAGACGCTGCCACGGACCCACGCAGCGGACATCCTGAAGCTGGCGGCCTTTGCCACGATTCTCGCCATCATGGGAGATCTCGCCTGGCGCGGCGCGCTGCCTCGCACGCGAGCTATTGCGCCGGGCGACTGGGGAATTTCGGACTAGTCTTCCTTCCGCCGCAGCTCGCACTGGCAGCAGTCGCTGCAGCGCTTGCATTTCTCGCAGCGGTGGTTGGGGCAGACGTCTTTGGTGCAGTGCACGCAAATCTCGCTCGAAGATTCGCCGCAGATGCTGCATGCGAAGGTGACCGCGTCGCTCATGGTTTGTCCTCGGGGTTTTTCGCAGGCGGCTTGGCAGGAGCTGCTTTCTTCGCCGGGCCGGTCTGCCGGTTCACCACGCCCCGGCACCGCTGGGCTTCCTGATCCAGCACCGCCGATTCCTCCTCTTTCTGAGCCGCCAGATCGCCGATGTACTGCCGCAACTGGTCGCGGTTGGAAGCGTTTTGGCTTAGCGTGCTAATCAGCAGGTCGCCGACGGCAGGGTTCTGATACTTGCGTGCGCCCTCCACCAGCGTGTTCAGCCGCGCTTGAAAGGCTTCCCATCGGAAATAAGCATCCAGAGCTCGCGTGAGCTTTTCCGGATCCCTCCCAAAAGCCTGCGAGGAACTGGTCACATAATCCATCTCTTGGCGCGCGCTTTGCCATTGCGCCACATATGTCGCGGGCGCGCCTTTTTGAACCCATTCCTGTGGCGTCAGTTGGTCCAAGATCGGCTTCACGCGCGAGGCCACGGCCGAAAAATCGGCGATGACCTTGGCGACGTCCCAAGGAGGAGTAACGCTCGGGGCCGGAGCTTGCGCGGGAGCCGCGAGGGAAACGAGTAGCAGGGCCAGGATCGTCTTCATACGCCTACGGTCAGTGTCGCATGACCGGCTTGCCCCGGCTAGCCCGCTCCACACGCGTTCTGCCAGAACTCGAAGGTCCGCTCGGTAATCCCCGGTCGCGGCTTTCGGCGCTCTGACGCGTAGATGTCCGCCAGACAGTCGAAAAACGCTCGCGCTTCCTGTTCCAGCCCGAGCAGCCGCAGGCACTTCAGGATCCGCGTGATCCTTAGATGATTGTGATTATTCGGACGAAGCCAATTCGCCGACTTCGCCGCAAAGCAACCGTCGCGCGTTACCTGCCCATCCGAAAGCTCCAGCCCATAGAAATCCAGCATCCGCAGCCAGGATGCCCGCAGTGCGTCGCGCAATTCCGCCCGCGCGCGGAAGCGGGCAATCGTTTCCTCATCGAGAACAGGCGTCTCAGGATTCACCGGGCTCGGCTCAAGGAGCGGAAACATCCACTGGATGAAGTCGTGAACCGATTCCAGCCTTTCGTCCGGCCAATTTTGCAGCTCGCGCAAATACCGGCCTTCGCCATCTGGCAGTTGTCCGCCAAAGAAGCCGACAATGCGCGGATTCGCGGCCATTCGAGTCGATTGTATGATGAAAAAGCATGCTGGGACCCCTCAGCGCGGGAATGATAGGCGCGGAAACGATCGGCGCGGGAATCGGCGCAGCGGGCGCTTGTCTTGGCTACGCGGTCCGGGGCCGCTCCGCGGCTCTGCTGGCCCCTTCGGTCTGGCGCGGCAGCCGGTTGCGGCCGGTGCTAGCTCTCACCTTCGACGACGGACCCAGCGAATCCACTTCCGAAATCTTGCATCTGCTAGAAAAGCATGATATTCGCGCAACCTTTTTTATGTGCGGCGCCAACGTGCGGCGGCTTCCCGGCGTAGCCCGCGAGGTTCGCGCCGCCGGACACGAGATCGGGAATCATTCCGACATGCATCCCCGGTTCGATTTCAAATCGCCCGCGTTCATTCACGGCGAACTGGCGCGAGCCCAAGAGAGCATCGCCGCCGCCACGGGATTTACTCCGGCGCTCTTCCGCGCCCCTTACGGAGTGCGCTGGTTTGGAATGCGCCGCGCGCAGCACGGGCTTGGCCTTACCGGAGTCATGTGGACCGTAATCGGCCGGGACTGGAAATTGCCCGCGCCCTGCATCGTCCGGCGCCTGCTCGGCGCCACGAACGGAGCAATCCTGTGTTTGCACGACGGCCGGACCATCCAACCCGCGCCCGACATCGGCGCAACTGTCGAGGCTCTTCGCATAGCCCTGCCGCGCTTGATCGAGCGCGGATTCCGGTTTGAAACCGTTGGCGAATTAGTTTCCCTCTCTTTAAGACAAACCGCGCAATCATGTCCCATTCCGAGCTAGCGGCCCGCGTGGCAGCGGTCATCGCCAAAACTCAAAAGATCCCGGCGGAGTCCGTCACTCTGGATAAAACCTTCGCGGATCTGAACATCGATTCGCTGGACGGAATCAATATCCTCTTCGCGCTGGAGGAGGAGTTCAATATTGAAATCCCGGACGATGCCGCCCAGAAGATCCGTTCCGTGAGCGAAATGGTGGACGGGCTGGAGAAGCTGATCGCCGGAAAGGCCGCGCAGGGAGGCTCATGACTGCGCGCCGCGTGGCGGTCACCGGCATCGGTGTGGTCTCGGCTTTCGGGGATACATTCGGGGAATTCTGGACGGGCATCGCCTCCGGAACCAGCGGCATTCGCCCTCGGGCGCTCACGCCCCCAGACGCTCTTCGCTTTCCCAACGCCGCCGAAGTCGCGCATTTCGACCCCCATCGCCACTTCGAGGAAAAACAGATTGATTACCTCGATCGCTTCGCGCAGTTCGCCATGGTGGCTGCGAGAGAAGCTGTGAAGGTTGCAGGCATAAAAATCGGCGGCGAGCTCGCTTCTCGCACCGCCATCGTCACCGGCTCCTCCGCAGGCGGGCAGGCCACCAAGGACGAAAATTTCTATAACCTCTATGCCCTCAAGCACACGCGCTTCTCCCCTCTCATCATTCCGCGCGTGATGGGCAACGCCGGCGCCAGCATGATCTCTTCGGAATTCGGAATCGGCGGTCCCGTTTACACTGTCTCCACGGCCTGCTCCTCCGCCAACCACGCCATTGGTCAGGCATTTTGGATGGTGCGAAGCGGAGTCGTGGATTTGGCGCTTGCCGGCGGCAGCGAGGCGCCCTTCTCGATGGGATTCCTGAAATCGTGGGAGGCGCTGCGCGTGGTTTCTCCGGACACTTGCCGTCCGTTCTCGCGCGACCGCCGCGGCTTGATCCTGGGTGAAGGCGCGGGGATGCTGGTGCTGGAGCCATTGGAGGCCGCCCGCGCGCGCGGCGCTCCCGTCTGGGGCGAGATCGCCGGGTTTGGGATGTCCTCCGACGGCCATCACCTGACGCAGCCACTAGCCTCGGGAGCCGCCGCCGCCATGCGCGCCGCTCTCACAGACGGCTCCATCGCGCCGGAAGCCATCGGCTACATTAACGCGCACGGCACCGGAACGCCCTCCAATGACGCCACTGAATGCCAGGCCATCCGAGCGGTGTTTGGCCGGCACGCGGAGAAGCTTCTGGTTAGCTCCACAAAATCCATGCATGGTCACGCGCTAGGCGCCGCGGGCGCGCTGGAAGCCGCCGCCACGCTTGCCGCGTTGCGCGGAGGTTTGATCCCTCCCACTGCCAACTTCACCGAGCCCGATCCAGCTTGCGATTTAGACGTGGTGCCGAATCATTCACGTCCGGCGGAAATCGAATGGGCGCTTTCCAATTCGTTTGCCTTCGGCGGGCTGAACGCGGTGCTCGCGTTTCACGGCACATCTGCGAAAATAACGTTTTAGACCGCGATGTCTTTGCTTTCTTTCACCCAATGGGTCCAGGCCACGGACTTATTCACCGCCATCCGCATGTCCTGGTATGTTTATCCCTCCATCATGACGTTGCATCTGATAGGCATCGCCATGTTCGGCGGCATCATTCTGATGAGCAATCTGCGCCTGCTGGGCGTGGCGCTGCGCAATCATGCCGTTTCGGATGTGATCGAGCAACTGCGCGTTCCGAAGCGCATCGGCTTCGTCATGGTGGCCACGTGCGGAATATTGCTGGCAGGATCGAAGGCGGAAGAGTACTATTACAATCCCTTCTTCTGGACCAAACTGTCGCTCCTGGCGTTGATCGCCATTCATGGACTGATCTTTCGCGGCAGCGTTTATAGGAAGGTTGCGGAGTTCGATGGCATGAAGAAAATGCCTGGCCGGGTGAAGCTCGCCGCGGGCTTGTCGCTGTTGCTATGGACTGGAGTGGCCTGCGCCGGCCGCGGCATCGGATATATCGATCCGCCGCTCGATAAGCTCCACGCGGAAAACCGCGCCGTGATCGAGCTACGGTAGCGAGAAGACCACCAGCTATCTATCCCTTCGGTTATCCAAATCTCTTCTAACGACCAGAGGGTTACGCCAGCTTTTGAGTAGTTGGGTGCGGCAGGTCCAGTTGCTGCATTGCGCGATCCGAATTTGGGACAAAATCTCTTGGCGGCCCGTAGGGGATGCCAGTGGAGGGTTCTTCCGCCTCCGACATAGTTGGCGAGCGTAAAGTCGGCAACTCTACGATGTCCTTTGAGAACACAAGATCGAGAGCCCAATCGAGCGACACGCGGACCTTGTTCTGCAAGCCTGGAAGCTTGCTCAAGTAGATGGCGCGCCAGAGCCACCAGGCGACAATGCCGGAGAATTTCATGCCGAAAATCTCCGCCACCCCCGCGTGCCGTCCAATGGCGGCAAGCATGCCAAGAGTCTTGAACCTGAACGGTTGAAGGGGCTGGCCCCGCATTCCCGCCACTATATTATTCGCAAGGACGGCAGCCTGACGGATAGCGTGCTGCGCGGTGGGGGGATAGAACTTGCCTGGGTTCAGTGGATCCGGCACGGAGGCGCAGTCGCCAAGCGTCCATACGCCGGGCCAGTCCGGCACCTGCAGGCAGGCGTTTGCGACGATGTGGCCCCGCTGTAGGGCGCAAGGCAGACGCGACAAAAGCGGCGATGGCGTGATGCCCGCAGTCCAGACGACCAGCCGGGTAGAAATCTTCGTACCGTCGTTCAAGGTCAGGTTTTTGCCATCGTAACCGGTGACGGCCGTCTTCAATCGGATTTCCACTCCGCGCTGGCGAAGCCGGTTCTGGGCGTAGCGCCCCAGGCTTTCGCTTAGCTCTGGGAGAATTACGTCACCAGAATGCACCACGACAACGCGGAGCATGTCCTCTCTCAGGTTGGGATAGAACTTGATCGCTCCCCGAAGAAGATCGTTGACCGCTCCGGCAGTTTCAGCGCCGGCAAACCCTCCGCCCGCTACTACTATGGTCAGCATGGCTCTGCACTCAGTCTCACCCGGATGGTTATCCGCCACGTCCAGAGCCTCGATCAGGCGGTTTCGCAGGAGGATTGCATCGCCCAACGTTTTCATAGTCACGGCATGCTCCTCGATGCCGGGGATTCGATAGAAATTCGGAACCGCGCCGATGGCTAGCACGAGCTGGTCGTAGCTTAGATCGAACGCCTCCGCCAAATCGCGGTGCACGATTCGCACGAATTTCCTGGCGAGGTCAATCGACTGAACGTCGACAATCAACACGCGGGTGCGATGCAACATCTTCCGAAGCGGCTGAACGACGTCGGTAATTTCCACGTCGCTCGCGGCAACTTCGTGCAGCATGGGCGTGAAGAGAACGAAATTCTCTTTCGCCGCCAAGATGATTTCAACATCCGATACTCCGGCGAGGCGCTTCTCCAGGTGCAGAGCTGTGTAAGCACCCGCAAAGCCACCGCCAAGGATCAGAATGCGCGTCTTACCGACAGGCTTTTGCGGCACTGAATCAGTATTGGCAAGTAATTCCGTCTTCACACCTTTATCTCTCTACTACTGGGCTCGAAGCCCCGCTCGATGATGCCTTCGGGATACCCGGTCTCCAGTCGGGCCGCCATTTCGGGTGAGAACCGAGCCTCGTGCCCAATGAGCCGGGTCACGATGGCAAATAGAAGGCTTACAGAGAGCCCGCACATCAGTACGCCAGTGACGCTTTCTACCGCCCCCAAGACCCGCCACGCCTCTGGAAGAACTAGGTCGCTCGCGCCGACGGTCGAATAATTGGCCGCCGAGAAATAAAATGCAGATTCCCACGATGAAAAGCATTTGCGGCGAAAGAAACCGGCCCACAGCAGAATCTGCAGACCATGCAAAACGACGATCGCACTTGTGAATCGCGCCATAAGAACAGCGGAGCGCAATGGGCCAAGCCTGTACATCACCTGTGCAAAGTGAGCTCTTCCCCAGTGGATGAGCCCGGCCATACCAGCGCACTGCAACAACAGCGTGAGTACGATCAGAAGAGTAGCTGCACTTGCTTGGACCAGGGCCATCGCCTTAGACCCGTGATGCCGGCATGATTGCCCTCGGCTAGCGCCTCCATCCTTTTACAAGGGCCAAAACTCCCACGCACGAGCCGACGCGTCAGTTTTGAAGATGAACCGCATCACCGACAGACTCATTTTCTCTATGGCCCGAACGTAACGGGGGTGTTCCGCGGGCCAAAGGTTTTTGGATTCGCGCTACTTCGGACCAACTGATTCCCGGCGTGAGTGGTCGAAGCGGCAAAGAGCCAGAATCACAGCCATGGCCCGGCTCCTCAGAGTCCTGGGGTTCGTCCAACAGCTTGCTCAAGTTCCGCCCAGGCCAGGGCATATCCCAGGCTGGCCTGAAGGAGATCTGCTTGGGCCTTATATGTAGCGGCGGTGGCTTGCTGCCGGTCGGACATCAGTGCCACGCCCTGGGTCAATTCGTTGCCCGCCAGGCGCTCGCCTTCCCGCCGAAGTTTCACAACCTGGTTTGCAACCTGGACCAGATTTCTGGTTCGGTCCACTTTGTTGTAACTTCGCTCGATTCCAACCGCAACTTCCTCCTTTAGGCGCTGCAGATTCTCTTCGGCCTGTGCTAACTGCGCTTCGCGCTCGCGAACGGCTGCCCGGCGTTTGCCGGAATCGAACACATCCCAAGTGAGATGGAAACCGAAGGTGCCGAAATTGTGCACCAGGAACGGCACGCCATCCTGATAGCTATAGCGCGCATAGGCGGTAATGTCGGGGATGTAGGCCGATTTCGCGGCGGTAACTCCCGCTTGCGCCTTTCGGACGGCTTGCTCGGCAGCCAATATCTCCGGGCGCCCCGCCCATGCGGCCTGGACGTATTCATCGCGGGGACGC
>DASQJB010000175.1:0-12529 GCA_035631295.1 Bryobacteraceae bacterium
GTTTTTCCTTGCGTTGTTGTTCCTTCTGGCGCTTTTTCAGCGATTGAGGCCCACGACCAGGCATATGCTTCCTTTCTTGCGGTGCGTCGGTCTTCTCTTGACCGAATAATCCGCAGACCGACGAAATAATCCGCAGACCGACGAATCCTTACCAACGAGATCCGCGCCCGCCCCTCCGGTTTCCACCGCCAAATCCTCCCCGGCCACCCCCCGAACCGCTAGGTTTCGGGCGAGCCTCGTTCACGTTGAGGGCACGGCCGTTTAATTCGGCCCCATTCAATTGCGCAATGGCGGTTTGCGCGTCCTGCGCGTTGGTCATTTCGACGAAAGCAAAGCCGCGGGGCTGACCGGTGTCGCGGTCCGTGACGATGTTGACACGTTCGACATTGCCGAATTGAGAAAAAGTCGCGAGCAGGTCCTCCTGCGTGGTTTGGAAGCTGAGATTGCCGACAAAAATGTTGCTCATGGTGTCCTTATACCTTATACCTTCAAATTGTCTCGCTGAGGTTTCGAATTCGGCTTGGCCAACGGACCGATGTCGCCATCGGGAGGAAGGACGGCTGAGGGATCGAAGTGGAAACGCTTAAATATTGGTTGCTCTTTCCGGCACTCGTTCGGAGAGAAGTCCCGGGTTCGTGCGGCCCCAACAGCGAATGCATTCTTAGCATAGCTCAAATTTATCCCCGACGCTCGCAGTGGTCGGTTCGAGAGTCACGCGCAATGGCCGGTGCGGGTCCGTGGCCGGCAATGCGCGTTCCTTCAAGAAACAGTCGTCATAGTGACCCGGCAGACTGGCGGCTCGAAAAAAATGTCGTTATACGATACAATCGTGATACGATAGATCTCGTGGAGGACCTCTCCCGCGAACAATACCGCGATTTGGCCGAGTTCCGCAGGCAAATCCGGCAGTTTCTTCATTTCAGCGAAGCTACCGCGAAGGAACATGGCCTAGAGCCCCAGCAGCATCAGTTGCTGCTGGCCGTGCACGGCCTTCCCGAGGGCGTGAAGCCGACGATTCGGGAGGTCGCTTCGCGGCTGTTCATTCAACATCACAGCGCGGTGGAACTGGTGGACCGGTTGGAGAAAACGGGCGCGATCGCGAGGCACGTGGGAACCGAGGACAAGCGCGAGGTCTGGATCGTGCTGACGCCTTCCGGGCGGGCGATGCTGCGCAAGCTCGCCTTGGCTCACCGGATCGAGCTGGAGCGGTCCGGTCCGGAGCTGGCGAAGGCGCTGAACTCCACATTACGGCATGCCATGCGGAAAGCGGCCGCGCCGTGAACTACCGATCGCGAGACACTGCCTTGAACAACAATCCACAAAAACTAGGAGATTTCACCGCCACGCCGCGGCTGATTCCGATTTCCATACTGGCGATTGGGATCGGCATTGTCAGCACTTTTGTTGCGTGGCTGCTGCTTCGACTCATCGCCTTTTTCACCAACGTCTTCTACCACGGGCGCGTCAGCACCGTGCTCGTGTCTCCGGCGGGGAATCATCTGGGTTGGTTGGCCGTTCTGGTTCCGGTAGCCGGTGGCCTGGTGATCGGGCTTATGGCGCGATATGGCTCCGAGCGCATTCGTGGCCATGGCATTCCGGAGGCGCTCGAATCGATTCTGATCAACGGAAGCAAGGTGCAGCCGCGGCTGGCGGTGCTGAAGCCTCTTTCGGCCGCCATCTCGATCGGGTCGGGAGGTCCGTTTGGGGCCGAAGGGCCGATCATCATGACGGGCGGCGCGATTGGATCGGTGGTCTCGCAACTGTTTCACCTGACCGCGGCTGAGCGCAAGACGCTGCTGGTGGCGGGCGCGGCGGCCGGCATGTCCGCAACCTTCGCGACGCCCATCTCGGCTGTGCTGCTCGCCGTAGAGCTATTGCTGTTCGAATTAAAGCCGAGGAGCGCGATTCCCGTGGCTCTTGCGAGCGCGACCGCCGGCGCCGCGCGGCGATACATTCTCGGCCTCGGGCCGCTGTTTCCCGTGCCGGAGCACGCGATCCACATCGGCCCCCAAGGACTGCTCGGATGCGTGATCGCTGGCTTGTTGGCGGGTGGCCTCTCCTCGCTGCTGACGCTCAGCGTATACGCTATGGAAGATTCGTTCCTGAAGCTCCCCATTCACTGGAAATGGTGGCCCGCCATCGGCGGCCTCGCCATCGGGCTGGGAGGGATGATCTTTCCCCAGGCGCTTGGCGTTGGCTACGATACGATTCAATCGCTGCTTCAAGGCGATGTGCCGCGCGCGACCATTGTGGGCGTGCTGTTGGTGAAATCGTCGATCTGGGCGATCGCGCTCGGATCCGGAACGTCCGGCGGAGTGCTGGCTCCGCTTCTTATGATGGGCGCGGCGCTTGGCGGCGTGGAGGCGGGCTATTTCCCCAACGAAGGCGCCGGATTCTGGCCGCTGGTGAGCATGGGCGCGATTCTGGGAGGCACCATGCGCGCGCCCTTCACCGCCATCCTTTTCGCGGTGGAGCTCACCCACGACATCAACGTGCTGCTTCCGCTGCTGGTGGCCGCGATGCTGGCCCACGCGACTACGGTCCTGCTGCTGAAGCGATCCATCCTGACCGAGAAAGTCGCCCGCCGCGGATTTCACATCACCCGCGAGTACGCGACGGATCCGCTGGAGATCCTGTTCGTGCGGGAGGTGATGCGGACGCGGCTGGCGGCGCTTCCGGCGGAGGCCACTCGCGAGCATCTGCGCGCCATGCTCGTTCGAGCGTCTGCGCATCGCGGGCAGCATCTGTATCCGGTGGTGGATCCGGACAAGCGGATTCAGGGCGTCATTACTCGCAAGGATTTGCGCCTGATCGCGGAGCCAACCGCCCTAGCCGCCTCTCTGCGCGACGTCGTTAGGAATCCCATTACCGCCCATCCGGATGAGCCGTTGCGCGCCGTGGTTTTTCGAATGGCTGAAACCGGCTTCACGCGCCTTCCCGTGGTGGACGGCGAAGGATGCGTAGTGGGAATGATCTCGCTGCACGATCTGCTGATGGCGCGCGTGAGAAATCTTCACGAAGAGCGCCGTCGCGAGCGCCCTTTGGAATTGCGGCTTCCCTTCGGCAAGTCGCGCGTCACCGCGCAGTGAACCGGCGGCGTTTTCAGTACAGGTGCACGCCCAGCCGTCCCGGCTCCTTGAACATGGGCCTTACCTGGGCAAACCTTGCCGGGGCTTCCGGCAACGGCCCGTGGATCTCGATTCCGTGCCGCTCCGCCAGCAGCATTAATCGCGCCATATCGGGCGAGGGCGGGGGCTCCATGAGCGGCGTCGCCTGATCCAAAACGAATCGCTCGAACCCGGCTGGCGTGCACATCAGAAGCATCCGGACCGGCCGTTTGCCGATCGCCTTGAACCCATGCGCAATATCGCGCGGCCCATACACAAAAGCGCCGGGCCTAGCCTCCAGCCATTCGCCGTTGCATACGAACGCCACGTTCCCGTCTACCACATAGAAGCACTCATCCTCTCTATGATGATGCGTGTGATAGGGCGTGGTAAATCCCACCGGCATCTCCCAATGCTCGATCAGCCCGAATGCTCCCTTCGTCGTTTCGCCCGTCGCCCTCGTCAGCGTCGGAACGCCCAGGAATCGGTAGCCTGCATCTTCTCTGGTATTGACATAAGGTTGTTTTGCATCTGATTATTTTAGTCTTCTCATCAATGGCCCTTCGAGTGTGTCCCGGGCTGGCAGGAAACCACGCTCGAGAGCAGGCCGGACGGGGCTTCTGATCTCCTGACCCATCAAGGCGCAAGGGAGGCGGCGTGAGCGGCCGCTCGGGCTGCGGTTTACGTTCGAAAAATCGCGCGTTTACGGCGCAGTGAACGGGCCGCGTTTTTAATACAGCCGCACGCCCAGCCTTCCCGGCTCCCTGAACATGTGCACCGTATCCACGAAGCGCACTTGGCGGGAAGCGTAGGTCATGGCGAGGGTATGGGTGCGGCAGCCATCGCCGAAGAAGCGCACGCCATGCAACAGGGCGCCGTCGGTAACGCCGGCGGCGGCGAAGACGATCTGCTCGCCGGGCGCCAGGTCGCGCGCGGTATAAACGCGCTTGCCGTCTCGGATGCCCATCTGCTCGACTCGAGCTTCGAGCTCCGGCGTGTTCACCACCAGGCGAGCCACCATTTCTCCGGACAGGCAGCGTAGCGCGGCGGCGGTGAGGACGCCCTCGGGCGCGCCTCCAGTTCCGAACACGGCGTCGACGCCCGCGCCGCGCACGGCTGCGGCGATGCCGGCCGACAGATCGCCATCGGGGATCAAGCGGATGCGCGCGCCGGCGGCGCGGATTTGAGAGATCAGATCCTCATGCCGCGGCCGGTCGAGAATCATCACCACCAGATCTTTTACTTGGCGATCCAAGCAATGCGCGATGGCTTTGAGGTTATATTTCACCGGGGCATCGATATCCAGCGCGTCGCGGCAGGCCGGGCCTGCGATGATCTTTTCCATGTAGCAGTCCGGGGCATGCAGAAGCCCTCCCGGCTCCGACGCCGCCAGCACCACGATCGAGTTGGCGGTGCCGGTGGCGCAAAGATTGGTGCCTTCCAGCGGATCGACGGCGATGTCCACCCGCGGAAACTGGATTCCGCCGGGGTTGGGCGCGCCGACGTGCTCGCCGATGTACAGCATCGGCGCTTCGTCTCTTTCCCCTTCGCCAATGACGATCGTGCCCTCCATCTCCACCGTTTCGAAGGCATGTCGCATCGCCTGCACCGCGGCTTGATCGGAGCCTTCGCGGTCGCCCTGTCCCATGGTCCGGGCGGCGGCGATCGCCGCTGCCTCCACCACGTGGACGAAGTCTCCTAAAAGATCGCGTTCAATCCGGCTGTGCGGCTTGGCTTGTAGGGGCGCGCTCATTGCAGTGGTTATATTAACAGAAGTCCATCCTATGAACATTCAAAACCTGATCGCCATCGACACCCACGTCCATATCGAGTCCGAGGAGCAGGGGGCGGCCGGCGAGGCCGCGCGCAAATACTTCGGCAATTCCGGAGTTGGCTACAGCCGCAAAGAGCTAGCGGATTACTACCGGTCGCGCAACATCGGCTGCGTGGTCTTTTCCGTGGATGAGCGCCTCACTGGACGGCCGCCGGTTCCCAACGACGAAGTGGCGGCGTTCGCCGCGGAAAACAGCGATGTCATCATGGCCTTCGCCAGCGTCGATCCCACTCGAGGAGCGGAGGCGGTGGTCGAAGCCAAGCGGTTGATTTCCACCACCAGTATTCGTGGTTTCAAGCTGCACCCGCCGCTCCAGCAATTTCACCCCAACGATAAGCGCGTCTACCCCTTTTACGAAGCCGTCGCAGCGGCCAAGCTGCCCGTGGTGTTTCACACCGGCCATAGCGGAATCGGAACCGGAATGCCTGGCGGGGGCGGGATCCGGCTGAAGTACGGCAACCCCATGGATATCGATGACGTGGCCGTGGATTTCCCGGACATGCCGATCATCCTGGCGCATCCCTCGTTTCCCTGGCAGGATGAGGCGATCTCGGTGTGCTTGCACAAGCCGCAGGTGTATATCGATTTGTCGGGGTGGTCGCCGAAGTACTTTCCGCAGAACCTGATTCAGTACGCCAATACGCTTCTGAAGCGCAAGGTTCTGTTCGGCTCGGATTATCCGCTGCTTACGCCGGACCGTTGGATGGCGGATTTCGCTAGTATTCCGATCAAGGACGAAGTACGGCCGCTGATTCTGAAGGAGAATGCGGCACGCCTTTTCGGCTTGGCGTGACTCTTGCCCCGGCTGCGTGATCTACGCTGATAGTGCCATGGTTTCCCCCCTCGTCGAGCCTGCCACGCTGACCACCGGAGAACAGATGGACAGGACGGAGTTCCTGCGCCGCTGGGATGCCCTGCCCGAGCTGAAACTCGCGGGATTGATCGAGGGGGTGGTATTCGTGGCTTCGCCAGTCGGCAGAGATCATAGCGACGCAGATTTTACTATCGGCTGGTTACTCAAGCAGTATGCCAACGCAACGCCCGGCTGCGAGGGCGGCCATAACGCTCCCTGGGAAATGCTGAAGAGCATGCCGCAGCCTGACCTCCATCTCCGCATCCGGCCCGAGTCCGGAGGGCAGTCTTCCGATGGGCCGCGCTTTTTCGAAGGCGCGCCGGAGCTTGCCGTCGAAATTTGCCTGAGCTCAACAGAGGTCGATTTTGGTCCAAAGCTCCGGCTCTACCGGCGCGCCGGCGTCCAGGAATACATCACCATCGAGCTAGCTCCCACGCGAATCGTCTGGCGCATTCTGCGGGGTAATTCCTATTACGCGCTGGAGCCGGACGCGGACGGCGTCTTCCGGTCGATAACCTTTCCCGGATTGTGGCTTGATCGGGATGCTTTCTGGCGCAACGATGGAGCGCGCTTGCTCGCGACGCTCCAGACTGGTTTAGCCACCGCGGAGCACCAGGAATTCGCGGCCCGGCTCCGCCGTTGAATCGTCACCCTCGCCTGGAGCTCTTGGCCGTTTGTGTGCGCGCAACATCTGGAATCGCGCCGACGGAGAATGCGGCAGCCGGCAGCACGATGGAGGTGTCCACCAACTTCGCCATGTCCTGAATCGGCAGCCCTTCGGCTTCGCGTGCGAAACGCAGAACGCGCGCCAGCGGATCGAAATCCACGCGGATCCAATCGCCACCGCGCACCTGATCGGTCGCAATCAGGTTCGACATGGGCTGCACCAGCAGGCGCTCGATCGCCCGTTTCAAGTGCCGGGCCCCGTATTTTAGATCGGTGCCTTCCTGAAGCAGAAAGTCCTTGCTGGAGTCGGACAACGTAAACACAAACGCGCGATCGGCTGAAGTGTTGAAGATCCTCTGCTGCACCAGGTTGAGTTCGATATCCAGAATCTTCTTGAGTTGCTCGGTTCCCAGCGGCTGGAAGGTGACGATCTTATCGAGCCGGTTGATGAACTCGGGCGTGAACTTGCGCCGCGCGGCCTCGACGCCGCTCCGTGCAATCTTGCCGCTGAGCTTGTCGTCGAAAACTCCGGCGGCGACGTTCTCGCGGGCCTCCCCCGCGCTGAATCCCATTCGCGGATTGAGCAGCGAGGTCATTTCTGTCGCGCCCAGATTGCTGGTCATGAAGATCAAGGCGCGCGAAAAGTCCACTTTGCGGTTGTCGCCCAGCGTCAGCGTAGCCTTATCAAGGATGCCTAGCAGTAGGTTCCAAAGAGCGTCGGAGGCCTTCTCGATTTCGTCGAATAGAACAAAGCTGAGCTTGACGCTCTCGGTGTGATACTGATTCAGCACCTCCTGGGACAACAGTGGGTGCGTTTCCCGGTGCCCCAGATAGCCCGGGGGCGAGCCGATAAGCTTAGCGATTTCGTGACTGTGCTGAAACTCGGCGCAGTCGATCTTGATTACAGCCCGCGGGTTCCTCAGCAGCGCTTCGGAAGTGGCCTCCACAATCCGGGTTTTGCCTGACCCGGTTGGGCCAAGGAACAAAAAATTTCCGATCGGGCGGCCAGGCGGATTAAGCCCGGTCAGATGCATCTGATAGATGCTGACGATTTGCTGAATGGCCTCATCCTGTCCAACAATCATCCTACGGAGGCCCATTTCCAGCGATTGCGCGTCCCTTCCGGTTTTATCCGGGTCCAGTGGGATGTTGAGCCTTTCCATTTTTTCTACCGCCTTTCTACTACGAGAAGCCGTCTGCCTTGGCTCCCTCCACCATGTATCGGGCAATTGAACTGCCATCTATTTGACGCTCCGAACGCAATTTAGATTCCAGCACTTGGCCCGGCCATTTCATCTTCATTTCTTGGGCTTAGCTGGCCGAACTTCAACCGAACTCACCAGGGTCCTCGGCGGCATTCTCAAAAGCATCGACACAATTTCAGCCACGTCTTCGGGCCAGATTCTCCATTCTGATCCCGTCATTTCGTTACCACCAAAACCAGTGGCAACGCTACCTGGCATCACGTAACTGACCCGGACGTTCTGAGCCCTCACATCTTGCATCAACGCTTCGGTAAAGCCAGTTAGCCCGAACTTAGAAGCGTTGTATGCCGCCCCCCCGGCAAAAGCATGTTTGCCGGCTAAGCTACCTATGTTGACGATATAGCCGATGCCCTTAGTTTCGAATCTGAACAAAGCTTCACGCGAACAATAGAACGCTCCGCTAAGATTCGTCTCAATGGTTTCCTTCCACTCTTCGAGAGCCAGATCGTGGACCGGGCGGAACACCCCCACTCCGGCGTTGTTGACCAGAACGTCCAACCCTCCGAACTCGCCGTCGATGAACCGGAACAACTCCGCAACCTGCTCATAACTCCTAACATCGGCAACTTTACCTTTGACTTTACCGGCGGTCTCGCCCGCCAGTTCCCTCACCGCCGCGTCTACGGCCTCTTGGCGTCGCCCACAAATGGCTAGCGCGCCGCCCTCCTTGATCAGCCTCTTCGCAATTGCGCGTCCTATTCCGCGTGTTCCCCCGGTCACCAGGATCACTCTGTCTGCCAGCGGATTCATTGTCGCGATTGCTTCGATGATAGAGATACCGGTCCGCGCTAGTTTTTCAGTTGTCCCCGCACGGCCAAAGTCGGAAGGCAAGCCGACAGAGCCGGGCGGCCGCCTCATGCCGCCGACGTAGCCGCCGCCCGCCGGAGCCTGCCCGCGGACTTTACCCGCTCCGGGGTTGAGCGGCTCGTACCCAAAGCACGGCCCACGCCTCTTGAACCTTTTCCCGATCCGTGCGTATCCTCAAACTTGGAGGACTCTCCACTACCCGCAAAAGATGCAAGGGGACCCTCGTACGACTCAACAGAACTGTCCGCGAAGTGGACCGCCCCGGAGCTTTGCGGTTATTTGCTTAGAATTGCCGGCAACCGGCGGGTAACGCTCTCCGCCCGGCGGCTCCTGAAATGCAATCGGGAAGCCGCTGTGCTATCCGGCCAGAAATTTGGAGGCTGAGATGTATTGTACACAGTGTGGGATTCAAATGGACGACCAGGCTCGCTACTGCCATGAGTGCGGAACGGCCACGCCAAATGCTCCGCGCGGCGTGGCCGGTAGGCGCGAGTTGCGCCGCCCGGTTCTGGGCGGAAAAATCGCCGGTGTCTGCGCCGGCTTCGCCAACCACTTTGGCCTGGATGTGACGTTGGTCCGGATTCTTTGGATTGTGCTGACAATCTGGCCTCTCGGACTGGGCCTGCTGGCATACATTGTCTGCTGGATTGTGATGCCCAAGGAAGATCCCGCTCTGCCGGGCCGCGCCGCGGTAAACGCGACGAGGCCTGCCTGACCCCTCGCTGTCGCGATTTGGAGTGGATGCTTATACAGCTGGTTACAGAGCCGCGACCGCGAGGGAGCGGTCAAGTGATGAACCTGGGTTAGACGATCAGCATGCAATCGCCATACGAAAAGAAGCGGTATCGCCGCTCCACGGCGTGCCCGTAGGCCGCGAGCGTCAGCTCCTTGCCGGCGAAAGCGCACACCAGAACCAACAGGCTCGATTGCGGCAGGTGAAAGTTCGTCAGCAGCGCCCCCGTCCGGCGGAAGTGAAATCCCGGATAGATGAACAGATCCGTTTCCGCGTTCGATGCATCGCTTTCGATCGCGCGAACGCTGGTGGTGCCCACGGCGATCACGCGGCGGGCGCGCTCCATCGCTCCCACGGTTTCCTCGGGAACGTGAAAGGACTCCTTGTGAAGGTGAACCTCTTCCAGTTCGTTCGCCCGCAGCGGCTGGAAAGTGCCTAACCCTACATGCAAGGTGACGCGCGCAATTTCGGCGCCCGCGGTTTTGCAGTGCTCCAGGATTTCGGGCGTAAAGTGCAGACCGGCGGTGGGCGCCGCAGCCGAGCCCCGCTCCCGGGCATAAACGGTTTGATAGCGCTCGCGGTCGGCCTCCGTATCCGGCCGCCGAATATAAGGAGGCAGAGGGACGTGGCCGATGCGTTCAAGAATCTCAAAGAGCGCACAGGACGCGGCGGCATCCTCATCTGCTCCAGAAGGCGTTGCCGCTGCGTTCCGTTGTGCGCGTTTACTGAAGACATCGCCTTGCGGATGCAGGCGCACCGCGCGCTCGCCGAACTCACCTCGGCCGAGAATCTCCGCTGAAAGGTCTGGCGAGACGGCGATCCGCTCACCTGTGCGCATCTTGCGGCCAGGATGCACCAGAGCCTCCCACGTCAGGCCGTCAGGCGAAATGGGCTTGGTGAGAAATACCTCGACCCGCCCGCCGCGGCCGTCTTCTCGGCGGCCATAGAGACGCGAAGGAAAAACGCGCGAATCGTTCAGCACCAGGCAGTCGCCGGGCCGAAGATAGCTCGGAAAATCGCGAAAGACGCGGTCCTCCCATGTCCCTGTTTGGCGGTCGAGGACGAGCATTCGCGAAGCCGTCCGGTCCTCCAGAGGCTCCTGCGCGATCAGCTCGTGAGGGAGATGGTAGTCGAATTCCTGGAGCAGCACTTTGACCTTGTAACCGCTCGGACGGCGCTACCGCTTGTACCCGATCTTCCGCAGCAATCCGTGGCGCCATTGGACGCCGGTTTCGTCCTCCACGCCCTTGGGCGAGCTGCCGTCCACAACGCCCAAAATCCCGCGGCCCTGCTCCGTTTCCGCGACGATCACTTCCACGGGATTCGCGGTCGCGCAAAAGATCGAGCACGTTTCCGGAATGTCGCGAATGCGGCCGAGAATATTGATGGGAAAACCCTCGCGCAGAGCGATCACAAAGCAATGCCCCGCGCCGACCGCCTGCGCGTTCCGCGTGGCGTTGGCTTTCAGTTCGGCGTCGTTGCCCTCCACGCGCGTCAGGCAGGCGCCGGAAGCTTCGTTGAAGGCGATGCCGAATTTCATCCCCGGCGCCGTGTTCACGATCGCCTCGTACAGATCCTCGACGGTCTTGATGAAGTGGCTGTGGCCCAGGACGATGTTGCCGTTCTCGGCAATCTCCAAACGGACGGTTTTGAGCTCCATGTCTTACTCATCATAGCCGCGGCCGGGTCTATGAGCCGCTGGCCGTTGCGATGCCGCGTCGATGTGACGCCAGACTCGCACTCGAATGTTGTAAACTGGAAATGTCACTTGGAGGTGAGTCTTCTCGAGTAGCCTGCTCCCGTCTATCGGACGCAGCCTCGCGACGCCAAGGGGCGTCGTCGAGAGGACGGCCTGTGGCCTTCTCGACCTCCTGTTCCCTGATGAATGCCGGCTGTGTGAACAGCCCCTCCGCGAAGTCTCCCGGATCCCGGTTTGCCGCGCGTGCCTGACGCAGCCTCCGCCGCTCGCAGCCGACTTTTACTGCCGCACTTGCTGGACGCCTTTCCTCAATCGCCATCCGTTGGACGAAACAGGGCAGTGCTCACTATGCCGGCTCGGCCTGAATGGATTCGACGAGGTATTCTCCGAGGGAGTTTATGGCGGCTCGCTGCGCAAACTGATCCATTTATTTAAATTCGACTTATTTAAATTCGACGGCGTTCGGCCTCTGGCTCGGCCCCTCGGTGGATTCCTGGCGCAGGCGCTTCCACGCGAGCAACGCTTCGACGTCATCGTGCCGATGCCTTTGCATTGGCGGCGGCGCGGGCGGCGCGGTTTCAACCAATCGGACTTATTGGCGCGCGAAATCGGACGTCGCTGGAATATCCCCGTCCGCAAACTCGTCCGCCGGAAGCGAGCCACGGCGCCCCAAGCCGGACTCGCCAGCTCCCAGCCGCGCAAAAACGTCCAAGGAGCGTTCGAGGCCGCGAAGGCAGCGAAACTTCATGGCATGAGCGTGCTGTTAATTGACGACGTGCTGACCACGGGAGCCACCGCCGGCGCTTGCGCGCGCGTGCTGAAGAGAGCCGGCGCGGCTCATGTGGCATTGCTGGCGTTGGCGCGGCGCGATCGATGGGCGGGTGTAGCAGGGCCGCTGAACGCCATGGCCGCAAGTTCGGGGAGCTTGAAACAATGATCGTGCAAGGTCAGGAACGGTTGCACCGTCCGGTGCTGGTGCTCAACTCCAGCTATGAGCCGATCAACGTGTGCGCGGCGCGCCGCGCGCTGGTGCTGGTGCTGAAGGGAGTTGCCGCGGCCGAGGAGCATTCGAGCGGCCACGTTCACTCTGCCCGTCACGCTTTGCGAGTGCCCAGCGTGATCCGCCTGCTCGAATACCGCCGCATTCCGCATCAAACTCGCGCGTTGTCGCGCAAGAACATCTTGATGCGCGACCGTTACACTTGCCAATATTGCCTGAAGACGCTCAACTCCTCCGAGCTAACGCTGGATCATGTGATGCCGCGATCGCGCTCCGGCGAAACGACTTGGGAGAATTTGGTCGCCTGCTGCCATCCCTGCAATAACCGCAAAGGCAACCGCACTCCGGAAGAGGCGGGCATGCGGCTGACGCGCTCGCCGCGGCCGTTCAGTCTGCACACCAGCCGCCATCTGATGCGGCTTCTCGGCAAGAGCGACGACCAGTGGCGGAAGTACCTGTTTTACTAAGCGCCGCTCAATACAACGCGGGTTCTCCCGCGGGCCGCGTTTTCCAGCGCCGGTGAATCCACAGCCATTGATCGGGATATTCGCGGATAACGCTCTCG
>DASQJB010000176.1:0-37318 GCA_035631295.1 Bryobacteraceae bacterium
TTCGCCGTGCCATTCCGAAGAAGGCGCTCGAATGAATGAAGCGGCCTCGGAGCCATACGCCGGCGATGCCGCAAGGGTAAAGTCCTCGCGAAGCACGACGTCACTCATTGAAGACACATCGGGAAACGCTACGCTGCGCCCAGGCTGGTATGGATCCGAGGCGTCCATTCCCTGAAGTGTGTAATGGACATCGGTCCACGAGAACGCGTTTTGCGAAAGTAGAGGCAGCCGCATGCTCGAGAGGTCCCATAGGTCGAGTGGCAAAGCCACCGTTGTCGGCTCTGTTGCCAGCAGTATTCCGTGGAGACTTTTCGAGATGCTGCTCGCGGGTTCCTGAGGCTGAGCTGCCCAGGGCTGATCGTTAATGTGCGGACAGGCCTGGCTTGCGGCGTTTATCGCGCCGCTGGATTCATCCACGACCAATTTCATGCAGGTTGTCATCAAGGGCCGGACGACGATGCGAAAGTCATTGGGAGGCGTCGAACGGTATGCGCCTGGGGGCAGGACAAGTGCGAATCTGCCATCTTCTTGCGAGTGCGCCAGAACCGTGAATGACGCTGGGCTCCCGTTGAGTTGAATGGTTTGGCCGGAGAGCGCCCGACCTTGAGCATCGGTAACTATGCCTTGCAGAATTCCTGCGGTTAGTTGCGCTCGCAGCGCTGGTGAAGCCGCCAACAGCGCCATTGCAGCAACGCTTGAATTCTTCCACAACACGGCGCAGGCCAGACCTCATTGCCGAAGCACACCAAAACGGCCGATTGAGTAGCCGAGCGCGGCGCCCATAAACACATCGGAAGGAAAGTGCGAGGACAGTGTGATTCGGGAAAACCCTACCGCAGCCGCCGCGCCGTAGGCGACGAAGGGAACCCAGCGATGCTGACGGCCGTAACGGCGGGCTGTCACGGCCGCTACGGAAAACGCCGCGATTGTGTGGCCCGAAGGAAAGCTGCCGTTTCCACGCAATATGCTGCCCCTGCCCTCAAACCATGTGTCGGCGAAATTGCCTTTCGAGGGCACGGCAACTGGCCGAATCCTGCCATCGATGTCTTTCAAGACGGTCGTGAGGATCTCGGAGTCGGCCACGGCTTCGCCCGCCAACAACGCGGTGTTCTTTGCATAGGAGTCCTTACGTAGAAGTCCAGCGATGTAGAGCGACGAGGGCGCCAGCACGGTGCCGATCGCCGTGGCCCTTCCGCTGAACACCGAATTAAAGCCCTGGAAGGAGCGCGTTGTACGAAAATACGGGGCGGTCTGCGGGTCGGAGGCGATCAGACCGGCGGTTGCGGCAAGAACTCCGAGCGTCGGCATCCAGTAATGACCTTGCGCCGGCTGCGCTGGGAACAGCCAGATGCGTTTCTGATCGCTGAGGAGATTAGGAACCAGCTTTTTTAAGCTGACCGGCCTTTCCTCGGGGACCGAGGGAGATGAGCCGCTGTTTACGGGAGGCGTCTGCGCCGGATCGTTTGCATCGGGAGCGTCTTGGCCCAACATAACCGCCCTCAGTGAGAGAAGAGCAATGGGAACACAGACTGATCGCATCGCTAAAACCCCGCGTTTCAAGTGTCGGCCCTGTCCGTATCTTGCAAAGATGCATGAAGCCGCACAGAGGTTGCATGCTTCGGGATGCACATTGCACGCGCTGCGAAGCGGCGATGAGCCGTGGTGGACGTAGCCGGACGTTTACCGTAGCTTCATTGCAGGTTCATCTGAAGCGCACATAATCCGGCATGCCGTTATCCAGCAGCGGCTCGTCGTACCAAATTTTCTGTAACAGGAGAGCGTTATGGACAAACGTCTTTGGGTCTGGATGATTCTAGCGCTGACGCCGGCGCTGGCCGTCGCGCAATCGGGCAGCGGCAACACAACGCTGCCGGTTGGGAATTTCGGCAACCGGTCGATTCTCCCCACCGGACAGGTCATCACGCCGATCGCCGCCCCTGGCTCCACGATTCAGCCGCTTGCTACGGGTCTGCGCTCCGACGGCGCTGATGATGCCTCCGAAGCCGTCAACACGGCTCTGAGCCCCAACGGCAGGACCTTGCTTGCGCTCACGAGCGGTTGGAACAAAGCGAACCGGCTAGCCGACGGCACGTCCGTCTCCTATCCAGTCCTCAACCCGGTTACGGGGCTTCCCTCCGCGACGCTCACCACGCTCTCGGAGTGGGTTTTCGTGTACGCCGTCACTGATCAGGGCACACTCACCAGACAACAGCTCATCAATGTTCCGAGCACTTACAGCGGATTGCGCTGGGCTCCGGATGGCGCTCGGTTTTATGTTTCGGGTGGTCAAGACGACCGCGTGTACGTCTACAAGTGGAACGGGACTCAGTATGCGCCCGACGCGCCTTTCGTCCTGCTGGGTCACAACTCCAATCAAACTGAGCCGTTTCCCAACTATGACGGATCGATTTTGAAGGGGACGAAGGCCGCGCAGGCGGTGACGGTTGGCGGAAGCTCGCTGATCGTTGGGGGAGCCGTAGTCGCCGGCCTTGCGGTGAGTGGAGACGGCAAGACGCTGGTGGCGGCCAACTTTGAAAACGATTCGATTTCCATCGTTGATGCAGCGACCCGCAATGTGATCCGCGAAGTTAAGTTCTTCACCCCGGGAGGCACGGTGGCCCAAGGCGAATTTCCCTACGATGTCGCCGTGTTAAACAATCCCGATGGATCGGCAAAGACTGCCTACGTCACCAGCCAGCGGGACGATCAGGTAATGGTCGTGGATATCGCCAGTGGAAGCTTCAGTTCCATCGGCGTCGGCGATCAGCCGAATCGGATGGCTCTCTCAAAGGACCAGAAGACTTTGTACGCGGTGAACGGCAACAGCGATACGGTTTCCGTGATCGACACGACGACGAACACAGTGGTGAACACAATTTCGCTCTCGCGGCCGGGAGACAAATACAAAGGCGCCGATCCCAATTCCGCCGCGCTAGGTCCCGATGAGAAGACGCTGTACGTAACGCTGGGATATGAGAACGCGGTAGCCGTGGTGGATCTGGCGACCGGGCAGGTTCGGGGGCGCATTCCTACCGGCTGGTATCCGACCTCGGTCTCGGTGAGCCAAGATGGAGCAAAGCTTTACGTCTGCACCTTCAAGAGCAACACCGGTCCCAACCCGGCCAACGGGCCGGCTCCGAACCCGACATTTCTCCAAACCAGATCGTGGCCGTTGGCGAAAGCGCAACTGAACATCATTCCGGTTCCGTCCATTCCTACGCTAAATGCTCTTTCCAAGCAGGTGGATGACAACAACGGTTTAGCAAACCGCCACCCCGACGCCACGATGAATTTCCTACAGAACAAAATCGACCACGTCATTTACATCGTCAAAGAGAACAAGACTTACGATCAGGTGCTCGGGGATCTGCCGCGGGGCAACGGCGACCCGGGCCTGACGCAGTATCCGCAACCCGTGTCTCCCAATCATCACGGCCTGGCGCTGACTTTCGGACTGCTGGATAACTTCTACGACTCCGGCCAAGTAAGCGGAGACGGATGGGGCTGGTCCACGTACGCGGAAACAACCGACTACAACGAGAAAACCATCGCGGTCAATTATGGCAATGGCGGCAACGGCGTTACTTACGATACGGAGGGCACGAGCCGTCTGCTCGGCGTCGGCTTGCCGGATTCCGCGCCGTCGCTCAATCCATTTGATGTACGGCTGACGACGTTACTGGACCCCACCGGCAGCTCGGCAATCATGCCCGGCGCGAAGAACGTCAGCAATCCATTCGGCAGCGAAGATTTGAGCGCGGAAGCGGTGGGCGGCCATATCTGGGATTCCGCGCTGCGCGCCGGCAAAACCGTACGCAACTACGGCTTCTTCCTGGATCAGGCTTATTACGTGACGACGCAATCGGACCCCACCAAGCCAGATCCGGTTCTGAAGGTTTACCTCCCCATCTCCCCGACGCCTTTTGCATCAGGCCTGCCGCAAGCCGTCGCCGTTCAGCCCGAGCTGCTCGACAAGACGGATCCGTATTTCCGGGGATTCGATATGAATAACGCAGACACTTATCTTTTCAACGAGTGGCTGCGGGACATGACCGTCAACGGCCTGCCCAATCTAACCTTGCTTCGTCTTCCCCACGATCACTTCGGGAGCACCAGCACCGCCATCGCCGGTCTGAACACACCCTCCCTGCAAATGGCCGATAACGATTACGCCATCGGCCGGGTGGTCGAGGCGATCAGTCATTCGCCATATTGGAGCAACACCGCGATCTTCATTCTCGAAGATGACTCGCAAAGCGGAGGCGATCATATCGATTCCCATCGATCGTTTGTGTACGTCATTTCTCCGTACAGCAAGCGCGGCGTGACGATTTCCACGAACTACAACACGGTGAATGTTCTGCGCACCATCGAAGATCTGCTGGGCATCGATCACCTGAACCAAAGCGATGCAAACGCGGCGCCCATGTCGGACGTATTTACGCACGAGGCCAATCTGACCCCCTACACTGCTCTGATTCCGGGAGGTTTATGCTCGGCTCCGGTAGATCCGAATCTCGTTCCGGCATGCCAGTCCGCGAGCGCGAAGATCACGCCCCGGTTGCCCGAGCTGCACAATGCGGACTGGTGGGCGGAGAAGCTGGAGGATTTCGATTTTCACGACGCCGACCACAACGACGCGGAGGCGTACAACCGCGTCCTCTGGGAGGGAATCATGGGCAATGTCCCTTATCCGACCGAGCGAAGCGGCCTCGATTTGCGCAAGCATCGAGGGCGCTTACTGAAGAAATGGACCGCAAGCAAGCGTACGCAAAATCGGCCCCAATCGGCAGCGCTTACGGATTAGCTTCCGGGATGATACTCCCGCTCTGTGTGCCCCTTCAATTGCGAACGGTAGAAGTAAACCTCGCGCAATTCGCCCGTCGCATACCGCTTGGCCTCGTCGTTGAAGTGCGGCGATGCGGGATGGCCGCTCTCGCCTCCCGCCGTAACAGCCTTGGCTCGCACCTGATTGCCGAATTCAACCACAGCCACGAAACTATTGCCGCTCGTGCCGTACCATTTCTTCGTTCCGGAGTAGGCGCGCGCGCCGAACGACGCGAGCGATCCCCAAGTTGAAGATGTAAATCCGACAGGGATGCTCGGCTGGGCATCGTTGAACGGCTGCACAAGGTCGCCTGTGAGCCGCTGGTATCGATTGATGTCGCCCCACTGCGTTTTCCATGTGCCGAAGTCGGAATCGAGTTTAGCGGAGGCCGCCGCGAGAGCACTAAGAAGTTGATCGGGCGCCGCCTTGCTGCGAATGTAATCCTCGATGGGGATTCCTGCGGTTCTCGCAGCAGCGGTGACTTGCCGGCGGATTTCCTCCCCCCAAAACACAGCGAGCGACGTCGGAACCGACGTCACATTCCATCGCAAATCCCAAACGCGCAGAACGCGAATCTGTTCCTCCAGCTTTGCCTTCAAAGGATCGCTGGAGGCGGCGCGATCCCAAGCCCCGAGCAGCGCTGGAATTGTTTCTTCGAACCATGGGAGATAGCTGTCATAAGCTGCGGCGATGAGTGAATCGACCGTAAAATCCTTCTTATTTTGCAAGACCCGGATCGCGTGCAGTCCCCGAGCGGTTTCACCGCCGCTTTCGACATAAGCGGGATAATCTTCCTTTTTCAGACTGCTAGGACCGGCGGCGGACCACGGCCAGTTATTCGAGTTATAAAGCCAGCCACTCTTGGGATTGAAAAGGTTTGGCGCTTCGTCAACCGAAAGCAGGCCATGCCATTCTGTCTCGGGATTGCCGCCATCAACGGGCTTGGTCCAGTCAAACTTTGTGTCGCGACGGGGAATGAAATTGCCGTGGAAGTAGGCGATGTCGCCGTCGGCATCCGCAAAAATCGTGTTGTTCGAGGAGTTGCCCTTCAACTCCATAGTTTCGCGGTAGGCCTTGTAATTACGCGCCTTTGTGCGTAAATAGGATTGTTCCAGCGCCTTGATGTGCTCCACCATGATGCGGTAGCTGACCCATTGGCCGTTCCCCTGGCGTATCACGGGGCCGTGATGAGTGCGATAGATCGTAAACTGCCGCTGGGCCATGCCGCGATCCGTCTTGTAGGAAATCGCGATCGGAACTGCGATTACCGGCCTTTCTTCAGTCCCGTATCGATAAACGAAGCCCGCGCCTTTCTTCGTGACTGTTTCAAGATATTCATCCGTCGCGTCCACGCCACTGGTGGTGTGCATCCAGCCTGCTCGATCGTTGAAGCCTTGGTAGATAAAAAACTGACCCCAGGTGGCGGCGCCATAGGCATTCAACCCTTCTTCGCTTGTCATTTGCAGCTCAGACCGGAAAAAGAAGGACGTATGAGGATTGATCAGCAGCAATGCGTGATGCGTAGCCGAATTCGAGGGCGCGATCGCCATGCCGTTCGACCCGGAGGGTTCGGCGCTTTCTTCTGCGGGGGGCGCGCGGTTCAGCGCCGCCTGAGCGGACTGTTTGCCGTAGAACGCTTCCAGGTCTCGGAGATTCACCTTCTCAATGTCGCCGCCGATGCTGCCTTCCGTAAAGCTGAGGGCCATCCACGGCTCAAACCGATGGATGACTCGTGGCATTACTTCCGGGTGCTTATAAAGGTAGAAGTTCAGTGCATCGGCGAACGAGTCCATGAGTTTCTGCAACCACGGTGGACTTTCCGCATATTCTTTCTTGAGCCCATCCGGATCGATGAACAGCTTCATCCGCAAGTCCTGATAAATTGCGGATTCGCCTTCTGCCTCCGCTAAACGGCCCAGTGAGTTGATGTAGTTTGTCTCGACGCGATTAAAATCGTCCTCCACCTGAGCGTAGATCATTCCAAACACCGCGTTGGCGTCGGTTTTTCCATAGACGTGCGCGATGCCCCAATCGTCCCGAATGATCGTGACGTTCCGGGCTTCCTGTTCCCATCGCGCGATATCTTGACTCTTCGGCGGCTCGACCGCAAGACACGGCAACGCGCAGGAGAGTATGAGGATTCGACTAAAGAGGTAAGGCTTCATGGGATATCCCTTTGCTTGAGGCCATTTCCAGGCTTACAGCGCACACGGGGCAGCCCGAACTTGGGGAGACGACGTTGCCGAACGTGGCAGTCACTGATTCGCTTGAACACATTCTAGAATTTTTTTTGCGACGAGCAAAGCCAATTTGCCATTCGATTTTCAGGCGCTGGACTTTATGGCCGCGCTCTTACGATATCGCAACGCTGCAAGGGCGGAGGCGGAGTGGAGGGCCGCAAGTCTTGGTCTTGAAGAGGAAGCTGAAATCGCGATGAGGCGTGACAAGGGGGACGACGGGCAGCGAGAGGAAAAGGGAAATACGCAGCCGACGGCCAGTCGGCGGGACAAGAAAAAACGAACCCAGGCGCTGGAGTTAAGCGGCTACACCAGCGAGGGTCGACATGAAAACGGCAGTCGAATATCTTCTATCGAATAGGCTTCGCTTTCGTATCAACGTCGGCGTTCCCGCCAACATAGAAGCATGCATCAGCCATTTGGCCGAGAGTCAGAGCGCTACCCTTGAACACGCTCACGCAGCCGCCGGAGCCACGGCGCCAGGCCAAACTTGATTTCCGCCAGAAGTCATTCGTAGCGGAGGGCTATCGCCGGATCGATGGCTGTCGCCCGCCGCGCCGGAATGTAGGCGGACAGCACCGCCACCAGCGCCAAAATCCCCGCCACCGCCCCGAAGCTTTGCGGATCGTTCGCCTTCACGCCAAACAGCAGGCTGCCGAGCACGCGCGTGGTCCCATAGGCCAGCGCCAGTCCCAACGCCATGCCAATGCCGGTGAGCTGCATTCCCTGGGTCAGCACCAGAGCAAGCATGTTGCCGCGGCTCGCGCCCAGCGCCATACGGATTCCAATCTCTTGCGTCCTCTGCTGGACTGAGTAGGACATCAGACCGTAAATCCCGATCGCCGCCAGCACCAGCGCCAGGCCGGCGAAGATGCTCAGCAGAACCATGTTGAAATTCTGCCGCGACATTTGCTGGGAGATCACCTGCTCCATGGTTCTCTCGCGCGAGACTGGCATCACCCCATCCACCGAATGCAACTCCCTTTCTACGGCGGCCCGCATCGACATCGGTTCTGCCGCGGTGCGAATGATCCAGGAGAGCGGAATCACGCTGTTGGCGAGCGCTGTCAGGCCTTGAGGCACTTGGCTCTGAGGGATGTACATCACGCTGTCATCGTTGGCGAGTCCGCTTTCGCGCACATTCCCCACGATCCCGACGATCACTCGCGGCGGATCTTCAAACTGCGGCCCCAGGCCCTTGCCGATCGTAATGATCTGTCCGATGGGGTCCTCATGGCCCCAGTATTTTTTGGCCATTTTGTCGTTGATGACGACCACCCGCGCGGAATTCCCGCTATCCGCCTCGTTGAAAACACGCCCGCGCAACAGGGAGACCTTGAGCGCCCGGAAGTAATGCGGCGAACCGAATCGCCATTGCTCATCGCCATTGTAATCGCCCTGCGCGGGGGGCTTGCCGGCGATGGTAAACGGAAGATCGATGCCGTTTTCCACGGGAAGCGCAATCGCCGATGCGGCTGCTTCCACCCCTGGCAAGCTCTCGATTCGGCGGGCCACCTGGTTGGAGAAATTATCCACTTTGGCCGTTGTGCCGTAAGCGCCGCCCGCCAATGAGGTTTGGAATGTGAGCACGTTGTGCGCGTCGAAACCCGGATTCACCGAGCGCAACCCCACGAAAGTCCGAATCAGCAGCGTTGCTCCGATCAGCAGCACCAGCGCCAAAGCAACTTCGGAAATCACCAGCACGGAACGAACGCGATTGTGACGCAGTCCCGTGCCTGAACGGCCACTCGCCTCTTTGAGCGAGGAGGCAAGATTCGGCTTGGACGTCTGAAGGGCGGGGAACAGTCCGAAGACGACTCCCGTCAGCACCGAGACACCGATGGTGAACAGCGCCACACGCCAATCCAAAATAGCGATGGCGGCATGCGTCCCATCCGCGGCGGTTAATCGAGGGATGTTTCCCGGCGTCAGAAGCAGGAGCCCCCTCACGCCGGCGGCGCCGAGTCCGAATCCAAGCAATCCGCCGCATGCGGCCAGCAGCACGCTTTCCGTAAGGAGTTGCCGGATAACACGTCCGCGACTGGCGCCCATCGCCGCGCGAATTGCCAGCTCGCGTTGCCGCCCCGCGGCGCGAGAGAGCAGAAGATTGGCCACGTTCGCGCAGGCGATGAGTAGCACCAGCATCACTGCCCCGAACAAAATTAGTAGCGCCGTCCTGACGTCGCCAGTGGTGGCCTCCCGCATGGGCACAACCGCGACGCTCTCCTTATCGTCCATCCACTTCGGATTCGCTCTCCGAAATTGCTCTCCTACAACCTTCAGTTGCGCCTGGGCCGATGCGACGCTGATTCCTGGCTTCAGTCGGCCCGCAACATTCAGGTAGTGGCCCTGGTTGGCGCTGTGCGGATCCGCTTGCATGGGAAGCCAGAGATCCGCTTCGGGATCGGCTTGAAATCCGGCCGGAAGGACGCCAACTACTGTGTAAGGCGAAGCGTTCAGTACGATGGTGCGCCCGATGATGTCGCGGCTTGCGCCCAAGCGCGATTGCCAGAGGCCATAGCCAATCACTGCCACTGAAGGACCGTTCGGCAGGTCCTCGCTCTCGCTGAATGTGCGGCCCATAAACGGCGACACGCCAAATACCTTGAAATACTCGGCGGAAACGTGGGCAGCCTTTACGGGCTGTGGCGGATCCGCCGAGCCCAGATTCATGGCGAGCGCGCCGAAGTCATAGATGGTCATTGCCTCGAAGACCTGGTTTTGCCGCCACGCAAAGTATTTTGGAATCGAGTTTGAGTATCCGATGCCGGTTGCAAACTGGCGTCCCAGCTTCATGATGCGATCGGATTGAGGATAGGGGAGTGGCTGGAGCAGGACCGTATCGACCACGCTGAAAATAGCTGTGTTGGCTCCAATGCCGAGCGCGAGGGCCGCCATGGCGATTGCGGTAAATCCTGCATTCTTTCGCATTGAGCGGACTCCGTAACGCAGGTCGGCAATCAGATCCATGCAAGTCACGACGAAATAATTCGAATCGCGTTCCATGATTATTCGGCGCCGAGGAGTAAGTAGCCTAACGAATTCGTCTGAACCGCTCCTTTGAAGATGCTTGGAGGGTGGGCTTTAGCGCCGCCCCACGGTAGCGAGGCTGAAGCCTCACGCGGGCTAAAGCCCGCCCTCCAGGCGTCTTCGTCGGCTTTGGTGGCCGGTAGGGCCATGATGCACTCCCTGATGGTCGCGGTTCGCTTCGGAGATGTTCGCGTTCAACGGCCTATACCGAGCCGCGACCGTCGTTCATAGTAGGATGAGTCCTGCATGGGGAAGCTGTTGAGAGACGGACGCGGCCCAATCGGGATCGCCATCGGGCTGTACTGGCTCTGGGGCGCCCTGCTGATCGCTCAGAAGCCCGGCCTGCAGGACGACGAAGCTCTGCTGGTGGTCGGCGCTGTGCACATGCGGCACTCGGCTGGTCCATTCGAATTGCTGCAAACGCCCGATTCGTGGGTATGCCCACTGGACCACTGCATTCCGCTGATGTCGGCGTCTTACGTAGGCGCGGTAAAAGAGTACGCGGCGCTTCCGTTCTTCCTGTGGTCCGGCCCTCGCGTTCCGATCGTCCGCATCGTCTCGCTTCTCCTCGCTGCCTTTCTCATCTGGGGAATCTACCGCATCTCCGCCGAATTCTTGGGTGATCGCGCCGCCGCTCTAGCGGCACTTGCGATTGCCATCAATCCCGCGTTCGTGAACATGACGGTTTTCGATAACAACGCGGTTGCCGCCATGATGGCGGGTCTTGGACTGACCGGCGGCCTTCTCGCGATCTACCAGCAGCGGAAAAACCTCGCCGCCGCATTCGCGTTGGGTCTAGCAATGGGCTTCACCGTGTGGGCCCGGGCGAATTCCATCTGGATCCTGGCCGCGGGTTTCATCGCTGGGCTGATCGTATTCAGACAGCGATTTCTTGCGCCGATACGCCACTGGATCGCGATGGCGCTCGGAAGCCTTCTTGGTAGCGCTCCCTTATTGGCATTCGAGATCATCTCCCACGGATTTACGTGGAAAGTACAGGAAGCACTGTCGGAAAGCGGATCAATGGCTACGCTGCTTCGCAGCCGCATCTTCTGGTTCGCCGATACGCTGATTTCCGATGGAGAACATCGCCGGATGTGGGCTGGCCCTCTGCTGCCGCAGTGGCAACTGTGGCTCTTTCCCTGTCTCACAGCCGCCGCTATCCTACTCTGCCTGTTCGGCAGTGCGAAGATCGATACCCGGCTGCGGTCGTTCGTTCGCGCCCTGGCAATCACGTCCCTCGCCACTGGCGCTTCCTTATTGTTTTCGCGGCTGCCTGTAGCCGAACATCACCTGATCGTCTTACTGCCCCTCGCGGCAATGATGATCATAGCGGCGTGTTCGATCCTGACGAGTGCGCACCGTTGGATGCGGCCCATCTCGGCCGGACTTCTTCTGGTTTACGGCTCTTGCGCCGTCTACTGGCACGTCGCCGCGATTCGTGGCCTCAAGGCAACCGGCGGAGTTGGCCTCTGGTCGAACTCCGTGCTGGAACTGGCGCGCTATCTCGATCAGAAGGAGCGGCCGGAACAAGTCAAGTATCTGGATTGGGGCCTTCTAAACAACATGTACGTTCTCACCGATGGACGGCTGAAGGCTTACGAGATCTATTCGACCCAATCGGAAGATGCTGACGATCAGGGCCGGCCATGGGTGGAACAGATCCGCGGTGGAGGCGTCTTTGTCTTGCATGGGCCTGACGATCAGGCGTATCCAAAGCCCACAGCCGGATTTCTCCATGCCGCAGCCGCCGCCCGCCCGGTCAGACGTCTCCACACTATCTATCAGCGGAACGGGCAGAAGTATGCCCAGATACTCGAAATCGAACCCAATAGCATTCGCGGCGCCGGGAGCGTTCCAGCGCAGATCGTTCGCTTGCAGATGAGCGACACGCGGCTCGACGATCGTCTAAAGGGTTTTTACTCTCCCGAGGGCGCGGGGTTCCGTTGGACCAGGCGTGAATTCTCCGCGACCCTCGACCTCTCCGATATGGAGGCAACCGGCGTCCAACTTTCGGTGCGTCTCTACATCCCTGAGTCGATCTTGCGAAAGGCCGGTCCGCTCACGCTATTTGCATCGGCTGGGAGCCACACTCTTAACCCCGAAACGTGGTCTCAGCCGGGACAGTATGTATACCGGCGCGAATTGGAACCGGGCTGGATCGCCTCCGAACCGGTGCAGATGAGCTTCCGCTTGAACAAAGCAGTTCCGCCAACGGCCCGGGATCAGCGCGAATTGGGTATTGTGGTGAGCGAAATCTCGGCCGAGCCCTTGTGGTGAGCCGCATCGCGGCCGCTAGTCGACTGTCCCGTATTTTCGTTACGGCAGCTGGCCGACTGGAGGGCGGGCTTTAGCCCGCGGGGCGCTTCAGCGCCGCTGGTCGGCAGCGAGGCTGAAGCCTCGCGCGGGCTAAAGCCCACCCTCCAACCCCGGTAACGACACTGCCGGGACAGTCCACTTGTGGAGTGTATCCAAGCTTCCGCGGCCAAAAGAGTGAGAGTGCCCCCCAACCAAAACGCCGTTCCGAAGAACTCATGAGGCGAGAGGCGCCCAGCGGCAAAGAACGCGGCGACAAGGGGACGCGTGGTCGCAATCCCGAGAAGAACGCCGAACGCCCGAATCATCCACTCGCGGTGACGGCCGATCCTGCCTTGGCGGGTATCCCGAAATCCGAGGCCAAGAAAGAGAAGGAACAGCAGGGCGAAAAGCGTAGTGGCGGCAGCTTCGTTCGCGCCGCCGATCGCCATCGTCTGGCTCATCACTAACGCGGAGCCGCCAACTACGAGTCCTAGCATGATCGCTATGCGCCCAGACCAGCGATGTACTGCCGGGCGCCTTTGGCGAATCCGCCCTACGAACTGCAACGGCATAAGAACGATGACGAGAGAGGCCGGAAGGATGTGAATGAAGGTCAACAGGCGGTGCGCCGCGAAACCGGAGTCCAGATCCGCGGCGCGGGCAAAACGCGGAGCGTGCGGCGGGACGAGCAAGACATAAGCTCTGCGCGCCGCCGCCGCCAAGCCGATGAGCACCAAGAACACGACGATCTTCGGGAAAGCCCGCGGCAAGAGAGGTGTTGAGAGTTGCGACATCGTGAGCCTTCTTGGAGACTGAGGAGGCCGCCTAGATTCTAGCCACCAGGGCTGCGAGTTGCTCCGCACACGTCGACCAGCCGACATGAAAGCCCATCTTCTCGTGCGCCTCCCGATCCGCTTCTGTCCAGTGCCGGGCCCGCGCCGTGTACTTCGTTTTTCCATCCACTTCCTCAAAGGTCACGATCATGGTCATGAACGGCTTCTCGGCGGGCTCCCAGGCCTGGCTGTAGGCGTCGGTAAAGACCAAGCGATGGTTCTTCACGACCTCGAGATAGACCCCGCGATTCGGAAACTCGACGCCTTCGGGGCTGCGCATCACGACCAGGCTCGATCCGCCAGGACGCACGTCCGTCTCGACCGTTGCTATGGTCCATGGCGCCGGAACGAACCATTGCTTCATCAACTCGGGATCGATCCAGGCTCTGAAAACTTTCTCGGTCGGCGCGTCGATCATTCGCGTGAGAACCAGATCGCGGCCTTCGGTGGAAGTGGTGGTTTTCGATGTTGTCATTTAATTTGTCCTTTCGATTCGCGATTAGGCCTCGTGCTTCGGAAACAGCAGTCGCTCCAGGCGGGGCTGCCGCAGCCACAAGCCGCCCCATGCGATACACGCAAAGATAATCGGGAAGACGATGTTGAACACCGGCTGCTCCGCTCGAACATTGGAGGCGACGGCGCCGCCCAAATATCCGGTTAGAAGGACCGCGCCGAGGATTGAAGTGCGGGGAATGAGGCACAGCAGCGTACAGACCAACAGAACGGCGCCGATGCCGACGATGGTCGACTCGGGAAAGCCCAACTGCTTCGTCGCCTCTACGACTACGCGTGGTTTGGCCAGCTTCATGGCGCCATCGAAGATGAGAAAGGCTCCGGAGAGCCCGGTCAGGACACGTCCGGTCCAGAGGCGTTTTCGAGCAACTTCGTTTGTATTGTTAGGCATCCGAGTGCTCTCCAAAGGTATTGTGATTGCTGGTGCGGTGGTCATTGTATTTCTCCTTCGCTGGTAAAGACTGGCGAGAGGCATGAAACTCATCGCTGCGCCGAAGAAACTTTTTAGCCCAGGTTCATCGGTTAACCGCTGGAGGGCGGGCTTTAGCGCCGCCCACGGCAGCGAGGCTGAAGCCTCGCGCGGGCTAAAGCCCGCCATCCAGCGACTCACGGCTCCGTAACTCGCGGTAAATGCAAGCGCCCATCCCGAGCCGCGATCGCCAAGGAGCGGTTGTGACGAACTTCCGTTAGGCCGCCGGCAACAGGAGCGGGAGGTCAAACCGGGGGAAAAGGTTCTCGACATCGAGGAAAGAGTTAACCGCGGCGATCCGATCGTCTGTGAGCTCCAAAACAATGAGAGCCCAGGCTTTGTGCCCGCCTTCCGGATTAACCCGGTATTGAGCGAAGGCCGGCGACCCGCAGGCGGCCGCCGGCGTCAATCGCGATCCACGGCAGCCGCAGCCCATGCCGAGCATCCAGTTGCGGATCGCTTCCGGCCCCTGGAACCAGAGAGCGTAAGGAGGCATTGACAGCGTTGCATCCTCGCGCAACAGGGTCGTGAGCGCATCGATGTCGTAACGCTCGAACGCCGCGACATAGCGATTCAGCAATTCCATTTGCGGTTCTGTGAGATCCGGCGAGACGTCGAGGCTTGGACCGGAAAGTCCCGCGCGGGCGCGCTGTAGAGCGCTGTTTGCCGAGGCAACAGAGGTGTCCAGCGTCTCGGCCGCCTCGGCGGCAGAAAACCCGAGCACGTCTATTAAGAGAAGAACGGCGCGCTGCTTCGGCGCGAGTTTTTGCAGTGCTGCCACAAACGCCAGGCGGATGCTCTGCTTCAGAATCGCCCGTTCAGACGGGTCTGATTCGGAGGGCACGGCGCGCGCGTCGGAGATCGGCTCAATCCAGATACCGGCAGGCCGTGGCGCCAGGTCTTCCGGTGAAGGGCTGCCGGAAAATGGCGGGCCTTCTTCGACGGGGCGCGCCCGCCGCCCCCGGTGGTGAATCTCATCGAGACAAACGTTCGTGGCGATGCGATAGAGCCAGTTCTTCAGCGAAGCCCGCCCGTCGAATTGTTCCATGCCTTTCCAGGCGCGGAGCATCGCTTCTTGCGTCGCATCTTCCGCATCGAAGAACGATCCGAGCATCCGATAACAATGACCAGTGATCGCCGGCCGATAGGCCTCGAGATTCTGCGTTTGCGAATCCGTACGCGTCATCTGTCGTTTCATCCTGAATTATTTCACGCGACAGCCGGTTGCGATTCCTAGTCAGCCGACTTTGCCGCATGTAAATTTGTCGTTTTCTCTTGACGTGACCAATAAGTCACGTTATAATTAAATCACGTATGGAGGACCACAAACAATGACTCTCGAAGATTTGACACTCGATATGGAACAGCATGTGGACATCAAGGCGGATATCGGCGACGTTTTCAAGCGCGTCCTGTACCGCTTCGGCGAAGGGTCCACGCGGCCGGACGGCGAATCGATGAATATGATCCTGGAGCAATGGCCGGGCGGACGATGGTTTCGCGACCGCGGCAACGGCATCGGGCACCTCTGGGGGCACGTGCAGGTGATTAAGCCTCCGGTTCTGCTGGAACTGAGCGGCCCGATGTTCATGTCATATCCTGCGATCAATCACGTGGAAATCAAACTCGACCAGATTCCCGGCGGCGCCAAGGTGACGCTTCGCCACCGGGCGATCGGTTTGTTGGATCCCGGGCACAAGCAGGGCGTAAGCACCGGATGGCGCCACTACCTGGACAGCATTCAGAAAGACCTGTCGTAAACTCGATTGACAGCGGCGCGGAATGTCTAGCGACCTCGACGACGTCTGGAAGGCGCTGTCGGACCCGACGCGGCGGGCGATTCTCGACCTTCTGCGCAAAGGGCCGAAAACCACCACGGAGATCGTGGAAGCCTTTCCGCACTTGACGCGCTTCGGGGTGATGAAACACATGGACGTGTTGCGCAATGCTCATCTGATCAATACCCGCGAGGAAGGCCGGCAGCGGATCAACTCGCTCAACGCTCTCCCGATCCGGCAGATTTACGAGCGCTGGGTCAGCCGCTACGAGGATTTTTGGGCTGACAAGCTGCTCCGCATCCAAGACGACTTCGAAGCGAACCGCGACGCCAAACGCGGCCCGCAAGACAAATCCAAATAACCGGCGGATTCGTCCGCAAATTCAAAACTGACAGGAGAATACTATGTTCACGAAAGATGCAATTCGATACTCACTCGATCTGGCGGATCAAAGCATTCAGCGATCTCTCGCTAGCGTCGAAGACACGCCCACCACGTTCCCGACGCCGAACGGCGGCTGCCATCCGCTGTGGGTGGTCGGCCATCTCGCTTATGTGGAGGGCATGGCGCATCAGCTTCTTGGGATCGGCGCGAATCCAGTAGCCGATTGGGCGAAGTTCTTCGAGCAGGGAACGACGCCGATTGCGGATGCTACGCAGTACCCGCCGCTGGAGGACGTTCGCGCGCGCTACACGAAGCTAAGGAAGCGCACGCTGCAGCTACTCGAGTCGCTCAGCGAAGCAGACTTGGACACGCCGACCAAATTCCAGCCTGCCGGCCTCGAGGAACACTTCGCGACCTATGGGAGAACGCTGCTGACGCTGGCTCTGCACCAGATGAGCCATCGCAGCCACATCACGGATGCGGTGCGGGCAGCGGGAAGGCCAAGCGAGCTGACGGCTCGACTTCAGGCTACCGGGCAGTAAGGCTTTGGCGCAGCGCGGTTCATTCCAAGCGCTACCATGCTCACATCGGAACATGCGCACTGCTGCTTCTGTCGGTCTGATTTCCGACACGCACGGCCTGATGCGGCCGGAAGCATTGGCCGCTTTGCAACGTTCCGATCTCATCATCCATGCCGGGGACGTTGGCGCGCCGGAGATCATCGAGCAACTGCGCGGCCTTGCGCCGGTGATCGCCGTTAGAGGCAACGTCGACAAGGGCGTTTGGGCCTCCCGGTTACCGGCGACTGCCGTCGCGGAAGCGGGTTCGGCTCTGATATATGTTCTCCACGACATCGCGCAACTGGATCTTGATCCGGCAGCCTCTGGATTCAACGTGGTTGTCAGCGGACATTCTCACAAGCCTGGCCACACGGAACGAAACGGCGTGATGTACTTGAACCCGGGCAGCGCAGGACCTCGGCGTTTTCAGTTGCCGGTCACCGTTGCCCGGCTTAATTTACGACCGCTACCCTGGAAGATCGAGTTTATTGACCTCTTTGAACGAAGTGTGGCGACTGATTTTGAGCCGCTGTCGCCGGGGCCGGCGTAGCGCTTTTCCCGGGGTAGGCTGGAGGCTAGCCTTGGATGTTTATCTGATCGACGGCACGTACGAGTTGTTCCGTCATTACTATGCTCTGCCGTCCGCCCGCGATCAAGACGGCCACGAGATTGCGGCCGTGCGAGGAGTGCTCAGGTCGGTGTTGGGAATGATCGAAGGCGGCGTTACGCATATTGCCGTCGCGACCGATCATGTTATCGAATCGTTCCGTAATAACCTGTGGCCAGGTTACAAAACTGGCGAAGGCATAGAGCCTGATTTGCTGAGCCAGTTCCCGCTCCTTGAGGAAACCCTCTCCGCGGCGGGCGTCGCAGTCTGGCCAATGGTGGAATTCGAAGCTGACGATGCACTGGCTGCCGCGGCGACGGCGGCATCTCGGGATGCGCGCGTCGAGCGCGTAATCCTCTGCACGCCGGATAAAGATCTCGCGCAGTGCGTCCACGGCGAGCGCGTCGTCCAGCTCAATCGCCGGACGAGTGTGACGCTGGACGAAGGCGGAGTGATTCGGAAGTTCGGGGTGTCGCCGAAATCCATCCCCGATTACCTTGCGCTCGTTGGGGATGCGGCGGATGGGTATCCGGGCTTGCCGGGTTGGGGGGCAAAGTCCACTGCCGCCGTCCTCGCCAAGTTTGGCCACATCGAATACATTCCGGCGGATTCGAGCGACTGGAAGGTGAATGCGACCGGCGCCGCCAGCCTCGCGGCAACCCTTTCACGCGAGCGCGATCGCGCGTTGCTGTTTCGAACGCTCGCTACGCTGCGCACCGACATCGCCTTGCTTGAGGATGTGGACCAACTGCGATGGAAGGGCCCGACGTCCGCGTTTGAGGCGATTGGAGGACGGCTGGACGGAGCAGTCACCGAGGAAAAGCGGAAGTTCGCTAAGGTCCGCGCAGCAAAATAGAGCATTGCCGCCCTCCCTAGGCTGAAGTAGCATAGGAACGCGTTAGAAGGTTCGAATGGAGAATCGTATGAGATGCCGATTTTGTGGGTCCATCGCCGGGCTGGCTGCCTCGATGCTTGTTCTGGCAGCGCTGTCCTTTGCGCAAGCAACAAAAGCCCCTTCCATCTCCAAGACCTGGATACAGCCAAAAACGCCATGGGGCGATCCGGATTTGCAGGGAACGTGGACAAGCGACGACTGCATCGGCACGCCGATGAACCGCCTCGCTAATTTCGGCAACCGGCTTTACTTCACCGAGCAGGAGCTCGCTCAGCGCCAGAGCCAGATCGAAAAGCAACACGAAACCGATCTGGTGGAAACGGTGGCGGCGGATGCGCGCGTGAACACCGGTCCTCCGAACCACTGGGGCGAGCGCGCGCGGCGACCGTGCAAGCAGACCTCGCTGGTCATAGATCCGCCAAATGGTCAGACGCCCGATTACCTTCCGGAGGCCAGCACGAGAGCGATCCCGGAAACCGCCTTAAACAACAATCCCAAGGCCGATTCCTATACGGACTTCAGCTACTATATCCGTTGCATCAGCCGTGGCGTGGTCGGTTCCATCTACCCCGTGGTCTATGGCAATGGACAACAGATCGTGCAAGGTCCGGGCTACGTCTCGATCATGCAGGAAATGGTGCATGAAGCGCGCATCATTCCGCTGGGCGGCCGGCCGCACTCGAGTTCGAACGTTCGAACCTACATGGGTGATCCGCGAGGCCATTGGGACGGCAACGCGCTGGTGGTGGAGACCACGAATTTCCTGGCCGACAAAACGTCTGTCTCCGGCAACGGCTGGGGGTCTCCTCCGTCAAGCGACGCTTTGAGGCTGATCGAGCGCTATACACGCGTAGGAAACAACGAGATGAACTACGAAGTGACGGTCGACGATCCGAAGACGTACGTCCGGCCATTCAAGGTCGGGTTCCCACTCACGCAAGAACCCGGGTATCGGAATTTTGAATACGCGTGCCATGAGGGCAACTACGCCATGTTCGATTCCCTCAGCGGCGCACGTGCCGAAGAGAAGAAAGCAGCGGCCAAGGCAGCGGGGAAATAACTAACTATCGCTCGTCCGCGTTTGGGATCGAAGTAATCGTGCTACAAGAGAAATAGCGCGAGGGGCGCACCCAGTCCGCGGAAAGGGCCGTGCCCACCCCAACTGTAATTCCGAAGGTTACGAACCTTCTTTCAGCCTGATTAGGGCGGACTCCAGGCTCCAACTGAAAGGAAGGGTCGTAATGGAATCAAGAGAACTACCACTCCACCCCAATCTCGAACAATACAAGAAACAGGCGAAGGATCTCCTCAAGGCTCACAAGGCTGGGGATGCGAAGGCAATGGAGCGAATCCGCCAATGGCATCCGCACGCTCGTGAAGTCACCGAACCGTCTCTCGCCGACACGCAACTGGTCCTGGCGCGCGAGCACTCCTTTGAGAGCTGGCCGAAATTTGCCAAGTATGTTCAGGAGCTAGGCCAGACGAACTCTCCGTTTGCCGAGTTCGAACGTGCCGTGGATGCAGTCGTCAACGGAGATGCAGCGATACTACGGGAAATGCTGCGCCAGAAAGCGGAACTGGTTCATGCACGATCCCCACGCGCGCACCAGGCCACGCTTCTCCACTATGTTTCGGCAAACGGCGTTGAGGATTACCGGCAGAAAACTCCGGAGAACGCGGTCGAAATCGCGACCATATTGCTTGACGCGGGCGCGCAAGTGGATGCCGTTGCGGACGCATACGGCAAGAGCACCACGCTCGGGCTCACAGCCACCAGCATGCATCCCGTGCGTGCGGGCGTTCTGATTCCCTTGCTCGAACTCCTGCTGGCTCGGGGCGCTTCGCTCGACGGCGCCCCTGGGGGATGGAACATTGTGAATGCCTGTCTCGCAAATGGACGCAAGATTGGGTCCGAATTCATTGCGAGCCGCGGCGCAACACTTGATCTAGAGGGAGCCGCCGGTGTCGGCCGTCTCGATGTAGTAAAGAGCTTCTTTGATGAAGACGGCTCGTTGAAACCGAATGCCACCAAAACACAAATGGAATCCGGGTTTATCTGGGCCTGTGAGTATGGCAGGGCAGAGGTAGCCGATTTCCTGCTGGATCTGGGCGTTGACAGAAGCACATACCGGCAGCACAAGCTGACGGGGCTTCACTGGGCGGCAATCAGCGGCGACCTCGATACCGTGAAGGCCGTGCTGAAACACAAGCCGCCGCTCGAAGCGCGAAATGTCTGGGGCGGGACACCACTGGACGGAGCAATTTGGGCGGCTAAAGAATCTGACCTGAATAATCCGCTCTGGCCCAAGGCCGACTGGGTTCCGATTATCGAGCTGTTGCTCCAGGCTGGCGCCAACATACACGCAGTCGAGTGTCCGACAGGACACCCACGCATAGACGAAACGCTCCGGCGTTACGGGCGATGAATCGCTCCTGATTGCCCGCTGCTTATCGACTCCAGGCGGAGGCGTATCCAAAGGGCATCCATTTCACCATGCCCTCCACGCGAGAAATGGCTCCGTTGTCGATCTTAATCAACTGCGGAACCATGTATGTGCTCGGCACGAGCTGAGGCGCCGGCAAGTCGGCGGCTCCCAAACCCGGATTGTCGATCATAGCGACCGCCATGACGACTCCCCGCTCGGTGTCTCCAACCAGGACGCGCCGGTCACGGACCTTGGTCGTATGGTTGTAGAGGCCATTGGGGGCAGTCCCGTTTCCGTCCATCTGGGCAACGCAGCTAGCATCTTCCTGGACAGCGTTATCGCGGCGTGTGCACTCGGCTGTGAATTTCACGCCTTTGCTGGTATGCCGCTCAAGGCCGTCGGCGTAGCCTAGCATCAGGGTTAGAGGGATACCCTTGGCCGCGACTTGTTGCCCTTGGAAAACCGGATCTAACGCGCCCAGGGAATCGGCCATAAACTCAACCGGCAGCGACGGCCGCATGAGCGTCATGGTGCCACCCCGCGGACCCTGAGACTCTTCTCGTACGTCGATCGCCTCGATCTCCGTGATTTTTCCGCCGCCCACTTTGATTCTCAAAGCCAGCACGCCCTGTGTGCCATGTTCATCGGTTACGCCCCAGTAAGCTGCCGTTTCGCGTCCCGGATCGGCAAAGGACGCGGCGTACTCACCGGCGCCCGGCATTGCGATCTTGCTGGCGGTTCCCCATAGGCCGTCGCCAATGGCGATGAACTGACCGTTCTCGGAATACCGCACGCCTTTGGCCAGCGGCAGCCGCGAAGCATCATGAGCGAGCATCGCCTGCAGCACTTGTTGGACCAGGGTGTCGAGACAGGCGCGATTGCAAGAGCCAGGAATAGTCTCGTTTGTGCCTGCTCCACTTAAATTCACCTGAGGGCCGGTGTGGAAGGGCGAACTCATGCCATAGGGAACCTCGGTCAGAGTCATCTCGATGCGGAACAGCTTGTCGCCGCGTAGGCGGAATGCCTCGCTAGCGTGCAAAGTGCGCGGCACATCGAAATAGGCGGGGATGGGTGAGGACTTCCCGTTTACCGATGGCAAGGTTCGGACCGTACCGTTGTGATCGAACGTGGTGATTGCCAGAACGGCCTGCCTTTCCTCATCCACCACGGGGTAACGGCGTTCACGGATTTTCGTGACAAACCCGAGGAAGCCGGTCTGGAATTGCGCCTGGCAGCCCAGCGACGCGAAGTCTGTGTCATTGGAGTGGCCGTAAGCCTCGCCGGTCTTCACGTTGGTGGTCTGGAGAGCGTGTTCCAGGCGATTGCAGTCTTTCTCGAAGAACGAGTAGTCGCCCTTGGGATCGTTGCGCTCCATGCCGCTGTAATACTTATCGGCTTGCGCGATCAGCATGGCGCGTGGAATGCGCTGAGCCGGCGGCACAGTCTCCAGCCATACGCCTTCGGGCTGGCCCATCTTTTCGTAGCGGGAGGCGCCCAATGCGTCGCGCGAGATCTGCGTTTCAATCTCGCCGATCTTGCCATTCTCCACCTTCAGGCGGACCACATAGATGGCTCCCACGCCGTGCTCGGTGATGGTGGTGATAGCCGCGACCTGCCCTGATTGGGGATCGGCGAACACGTGGCGGTATTTGCCGGGCGGGCCAGCGGTTTGCCATTCCCCGGTCCCGAGCGGCAGCGGCTGATCGTTCTCCGCGTATTTGACGCCCCCCGTAACCGGCAGGCGGCCCGGTTCGTGAGCAGCCAATGCCGTCAGGTAGGTCGAGATCATACCTTCTAAACAAACTCGATCGCAGCTTTTGCTTTGCGCTTGCGCGGAAACCAGCGCTGACACGGACCATGCAGCGGTCACGGCAATTCTAAACGTAGCGTTCATAGATCGCTCCACTATCCACTAAAAGATAACAGTCTGAAGGCTCCGTGGGACAATCGAACGATGACGCGTCTGATCCTCTTTTCGAGATTCATGCTCGCTGTGGCGACGGCGGCCGCGCTCGTTGGATGTACCGCGAAGCCGACCGCCGCCGCAGGGGGGACCGACGCAGATGAGGCTGCCGTCCGCCAAACTCTCGTTGAAGTCGAGCGGCAGATAAACCAAGGCGATCTGGGGTTCGTGAACGTCTTTGCCAAAGATGCTGTCATCATCGCTCCATCGGCTCCCGATGTCGCCGGCATCGATGCGATCCGCGCGATGTACTCCGGCGCCATGGAGAAAACCGTCATGAACGTGCACTTCTCAACGGAGGAAGTCACGGTCGCGGGCGACCTGGCATATGAACACGGAACGTACACGCTGAAGATCACGGACAAAGCGAGCGGCCAGACGCTGCAAGACGTGAAGAACAAGCACGTTCACATTTTGAAGCGGCAGCCGGACGGGACATGGAAAACGTGGCGAATGATGGTCAACAGCGCGGAGCCGGAGCCTAACCAGAAAACAAATCCGAAGTGACCTTTGTAAGCCAAATCGTTAGACTTGGCGGTTCAAGTAAAATGCTGCTCATGCGAAGTTCCTTTCTTCTTGCCCTTGGGGCCGCCCTTTTGATTCCGTCCGCTTTCGCCGCCGATTGCGATCGCGCTTGCCTGAAAGGCGTGCTCGACCAGTACCTGAACGCTGTTATTCAACACAACCCGTCAGCCGTGCCGCTGACGCCCGGATATCGGCAGACGGAGAACGCGGTAGTCCGGCGGCCGGGCCAGGGAATTTGGCAGACCGCCAAGGCGCTCGGCAAGGTCCAGCGGCGCTACTTCGACCCGGTGACGCAGAACGCGGCTTATTTCGGTACGCTCGAGGAGACCTCCGGCAACGCGTCCGTGGTGACGCTGCGGCTGAAGGTCGCCGACCGTAGGGTGGCCGAGGCCGAATGGTATCTCGCGCGAAAAGGCGACCCCGGCATCGGCGTCGGGGCCGGCGCGCAGGCCAACAGCGCTTTCTGGGATCCCGAGTATTTGGCCGCGCATCCGCCGGTAGAGCGCGTCGTGCCAAAGGGCGAGCGCGTTTCGCGCGAGGATCTGATCGCGATCACCAACAGCTATTTCGATTCGCTTTCGGCCCGCGACGGCCACATCATGATCGCGCATCCCGGCTGCGTGCGCCTCGAAAACGGCGTGCTCACCACGCAACGCGACGCGCCGGCGAATGTGCCGGCCAACGCGGCCGGCATCTTCAACGGCAAGACCGATTGCATGAACGAGGGGGCCATGACGAACATCTATGCGGTGGTCGCTCGCCGCTTCCCGGTTGTGGACGAAGAAGCCGGGACGGTGCTGGGGTTGGGCGTCTTCCTGCGCAAGCCGGGCGTGGCGATGCGTCGGAATCAGTTCAGCGAGTGGTTCGTCATCGACCAGGGCAAGCTGAAAGCCATCTATTCGTCGATGTTCTACCCGGACCAGGACACATTGGCGCCCAATTGGCCGCCCTACGACGGCAATTGGCCCGTGCTGCCGGCGCCGAAATAATATCCTCCGAAAGGAATATAATGCGATCCATGCGCGCTATCCTGCCGATCCTTGTGTCCTCCTTTTCGGTGCTCGCCCCGGCCGCTTCCGTGGACGGCATCCAGATCCACTCCACGGTGCGCGGCAGCGGACCTAAAACGATCGTTTTCGTTCATGGCTGGACCTGCGACGAATCCTCCTGGCGCGACCAGGCGCCTTTCTTCGAGAAGAACTACAGAGTCATTACTCTGGATCTGCCGGGTCATGGCAAAAGCGGCTCACCGGCGGCGGGCCTGCTCACCATGGAGCTCTTCGCTAAGTCAATTGAAGCCGTTCGCGTGGAAGCGAAGGCAGGAAAGATCGCGCTGGTCGGTCACAGCATGGGTACGCCTGTAATCCGCGAGTACGCGCGCCTGTACCCCTCAAACGTTGCGGCGCTCGTTCCGGTCGATGGAGTCCTCCATCTGTCGGGAAGCCCAAATGCGCCCAACGCGGAGCGCATGAAAGGGCCGGACGGATTAAAGAACCGTGAGGCGATGATCCGTGGAATGTTTGGCAAATCCGCTACCCCGGATCTTCAGGAGCATATTTTGAAGATGATGATGGCCGCTCCCGAGACCACAGCCTACCAGGCCATGGCCGCCACCTTTGCCCCTGAGAACTGGAAAGAGGAGACGTTTGCCGTTGCCGCACTCGGCATTTATGCGGATCACTCCGGCGCGAACGATCCCGTGTACTTCAAGAAAATCTTCCCAAAAGGAAGCACGGTCGAAGTGCCAGGTACGGGCCACTTCGTGATGATGGAGAGACCGAAAGAGTTTAACGAGCTCTTGGCCGGCTTCCTACCGAAAGCCGATTTCTGAATTCCAGCGCAACGCGGTTATAGATCCCAGCCGAACCCCGCGCCGCGCGGCGCGCTGTGCATGAATGCTTCCACAGCGTGAATCTGGCCATGCGCGACGACTGCGTTGAGGTAGCGCGTGAGCATCCCGCTCCTGCATTCGCGATCGCAGCCCTGCCGGGACGGAGGGATTTGCGCGACACCCGGTTTCAGCAAGAATGCAAGACCGCCCCAAAGAAGCGCTTTTCGCATGATATTCCTTACTTCACCACTTGAATGAACAGATCGTCCGGGGCGCGCAGAATCGTTGCCCGCAATCCTCCCGGCGGCAGCGTCTGGATCGCGCCGCCTGCCGAAACGACGTTGGTTTGCGCTTGCCGGAGCGCCTGAACCGCCGCGTCGACATCCGAAACCATGAGACGCAGGACGGCGGCGCCGGGATCGTGCGGGCGAACAGCCGGCTCGCTCTTTTCGGGCCTGCCTTTTGCCAGCCAAACTTCAAACCCGCCGGGGAGCGTCACGATGGAAGCGGTTCCGGCGTCGCTCATGAGAGCGTCTTCGATCGAGCGGCAAGAAGCGTGGGCGCGTGTTTCCGCCGCCAGCCCCAACGCTGCAAACGGTCCCTTCGCCATTGCGTCGCCGCTTACGAGATAGCCGAACTTCATTCCCGTGAAATTCGATTTTGCAGGAGGCGAACCAGCGGCCTGGCCGGCGTGCTCCACCATCATCACGGCAAAGCCATCCGGATCCGCCACTACTAGAGCGCGCCCATCGCAAGTCTTTTTCGACCTCACGAGCACAGGCGCGTTCGCAGACTTAATCCGTTCCAAAACCGGCGTCAAATCCGCAACCGTCAGCATCAACACCGACGTTCCCGCACTGCCCCACGGCCGCCGCACCGGCTTGCGATCTACACCTTGGAATTCGACCATCTCCACCCGCATTGGCGAACCGGGGATCTGCGCATTGGCTACGCGGAATTTGCCCCCATCCGCGTCATACATCTTCAACACCCCTTCGGTGGACTGCCAGTCTCCCGGCGGCCGCTGCATCTCCATGCCCAACACATCGCGATAGAAATGCACCGAGCGATCGAGTTCGCCTACGTCGTGAATGAAATTTCCAACACCGCTGACCAGACGGCTCTGCGCGAAGGCGCCTATCGCGGCGGACAGCCCAAGGATCAGTTTCCAAGTCATCGTAGGATTCTATCCCATATGCTGCCCCGCAATCCCGGCGCGGATGAGGGTAGACTGATTCAGAATGGCTATTGCGACGATCAACCCCGCCACGGGGCAGCTTCTCAAGAAATTCGAACCTCTTACTTCCCAGCAACTCGAAGGCAAGATCCAATGCGCTCACGAAACCTTCGGGCGCTTTCGGAAGCTCCCGTTCCCCGAGCGGGCGCGGATGATGACTAAGGCCGCCGAAATCCTGGAGCGCGATAAAGACGAGATCGGCCGCTTGATGACCACGGAGATGGGCAAAACTCACCGTTCGGCGGTGGACGAAGCCGTCAAGTGCGCTTGGGCGTGCCGTTATTACGCCGAGAGCGGGGAAGACTTCTTGAAGGACGAAGTCGTGAAAACCGGTTCGGCGAAGACTTACATTCATTATCAGCCGCTCGGGATCATTCTCGGCGTGATGCCGTGGAATTTTCCGTTTTGGCAAGTGTTCCGGTTCGCTGCGCCGAATCTGATGGCGGGCAATACATGTTTGCTGAAGCACGCTTCCAACGTTCCGCAGTGTGCGCTGAAAATCGAAGAGATTTTCCGCGATGCCGGGTTCCCGCAGGGCGCGTTTCAAACCTTGCTGATCGGCTCCAGTGAGGTTGACGCCGTGCTGGCCGATCCTCGCGTCATGGGGGCATCGCTCACGGGTAGCGAGGGCGCGGGCGTTCAAGTGGGCATCTCGGCGGCCAAGCGCATCAAGAAGGTAGTGCTGGAGCTGGGCGGAAGCGATCCGTTCATTGTGATGCCGAGCGCGAAGCTGGACGACGCCATCGCTACTGCCGCTAAGGCGCGGGTGATCAATAACGGCCAATCCTGCATCGCGGCCAAACGCTTCATCGTTCACGAGCGGATCGCCGACGAGTTCGAGCGCGGTTTTGTGGCCAAGATGCAAGCGCTGAAGGTGGGCGATCCAATGGATCCGGCCACGGAGTTAGGTCCGCTAGCCTCGGCCGACGCAGTCCAGGGTCTGCATGAGGCTGTCTGCGAATCGGTGAAAGCCGGCGCGCGCGTACTCACGGGCGGCAAGCCGGTGGATGGGCCGGGCAGTTTTTACGCTCCCACCGTACTCACCGATATTCCAAAAGGCTCACCCGCCTACCACGAAGAACTGTTCGGGCCGGTGGCTTGTGTGTTCCGCGTCAAAGACGCCGGTGAGGCCATCGCCGTCGCCAACGACACCCGCTTCGGCCTGGGCGCGAGCGCCTGGACTAACGACCCAGCCGAGCGCGAGCAGTTCGTCAACGAGATCGAGGCTGGCATGGTCTTCCTCAATAAGATGGTTGCGTCGGATCCGCGTATGCCTTTCGGCGGGGTGAAGATGTCGGGCTTCGGCCGCGAGCTTGGGCTTTACGGAATCCGTGAATTTACCAACGCCAAGACTGTCTGGATCGAAAACTAACATGGCAAACCTGGGATATGTCGGCTTGGGAGTCATGGGCGGCAACATGGTGGATCGCCTGCTGTCCAAAGGACACACAGTCACCGGATACAACCGCACACGCGCCAAAGCAGAACCGCTGATCGCCAAGGGAATGAAGTGGGCGGACTCGCCGGCTGCCGTGTGCAAAGCGGCCGACGTGATCTTCTCCATGGTTACGAATTCGAAAGCCCTCGAAGAGATTGTGGACGGCGAAAAGGGGCTGCTCGGGGGCTTGAGCGGCGGCAAAGTGCTGGTGGACATGAGCACCGTGGCTCCCGCGCTCAGCCGCGCGGTGGCCGCCAAAGTGCGCGCGAAAGGCGCGGATATGGTGGATGCGCCGGTGTCTGGCAGCGTGATCACCCTACAGCAGGGGAAACTCTCGATTATGGTGGGCGGGCGCAAGGAAACCTTCGAGAGCGTGAAGCCCGTTCTGCTCGATATCGGAGCGAGAGCGACCTACGTCGGGGATAACGGCCAGGCGCTTGTTATGAAAATCGGCGTCAATTTGAGCCTTACGGTGCAGATGCTGGCGTTTTCGGAAGGAGTATTGCTGGCGGAAAAAAGCGGCATTCCGCGCGATATCGCCGTGGAGGTGTTGACCAACTCCGTCATCGGCTCGCCGATGGTCCAATATCGCGGGCCATTCGTGCTGAAGATGCCCGAAGAGGCGTGGTTTAACGTAAATATGATGCAGAAGGACATGCTTCTGGCGCTGGAATTGGGCCGCCAGGTGGACGTGCCTCTGCCCACCACCGCGACGGCCAACGAGTTTTTGACGACGGCGCGGGCGATGGGGCTTGCGGAGAGGGATTTCGCGATAGTATTTGAAGTGCTGGCCCGGATGTCGGGCGTCAGCGCCCCGCGCGCTGCAGGCTCGTAACGTTTCCGAATCGGCATTTATCAGGAGATAGAAGAACGTGGCATTAAAGACTTACGGATCGATGGCGGTGGATTGGGAGCAGCGCATCGATTTCGACCGCCTGCGCCGCGAGCGGCTCGCGCGGGCCAAAGAGCTGCTGGCCAAGTCCGAAATGGGGGCGCTGTTGTGCTTCGACATGAACAATGTCCGCTACATCACGGCCACCCATATCGGCACCTGGGCGCAGGACAAGATCAGCCGGTTTACGCTGCTGCCGCAGAACGATGAGCCGATTCTGTGGGACTTCGGCTCGGCGGCGCGGCATCATCAGCTCAATTGCCCGTGGCTGAGCGATGGGCGCTCGCGCGCGGGCATTCCGCTGCTGCGCGGCGCGATGTCACCGGAGATGGGGCGCGCCGAGAATGTCGCGCGGAAGATCCGAATCGAGCTGGAAAAACGCGGTCTACATAAGGAACCGGTGGGTATTGATGTGGTCGAGCCGCCAATCCTGTTCGCCTTGCAAAACGAAGGTATCACGGTGGTGGACGGCCAGCAGCTCATGTCCGACGCGCGCGTCATCAAGACGCAGGATGAAGTCGCCTTGCTGAACCATTCCGCCATGATGGTGGATGCAGCCTACGACGAGCTTTACCGCGCCATGAAGCCCGGCATGCGCGAGAACGAAGCCGTAGGTTTGGTGAATAAGACCCTGTACGACATGGGATCCGAGTATGTGGAGGGCGTCAACGCCATTTCCGGCGAGCGCTGCAATCCGCATCCTCACGTCTTTTCCGACCGCGTGCTCCGGCCCGGCGACCCGGTCTACTACGACATCTTGCACTCCTACATGGGTTACCGGACCTGCTATTACCGCACCTTCACCATCGGCTACGCGTCGCACTCAATGATCGACGCTTACAAGCGTTGCCGCGACTACCTGGACGCTGCGATTTCGCTGGTGCGTCCTGGACGAACAACGGGAGAAATCGCCGCGGTGTGGCCCAAGGCCCAGGAGTTCGGCTTCCCGGACGAGGAAGCCGCGTTCGCGTTGCAGTTCGGGCACGGAATCGGCCTTGCGATTTGGGAGAAGCCGGTGATCAGCCGCATGGTTTCCCTGGATCATCCGCACGAGATCAAGCCTGGTATGGTGTTCGCGCTCGAAACGCTGTGGCCGTCGAAAGACGGCTGGAGCGCGGCGCGCATCGAGGAAGAAGTAGTAGTTACCGAAACCGGCCACGAAGTGATTACCCGCTTCCCTGCGGAGGAATTGATGGTGGCCGGCGCACACTATTTCAGCTTCCGTGGCCAGCTTCCCACCACGCGCGAGCACGAGCCGCCGCCCAACGCGGACGTGCTGGAGATGATCGAAGCCAGCGCGCGGAGGGAGCGGGTGGCCGTTCCTGGGGATTGACGGTGAATACTGGATCATTCCGCCCTGCTCCCAACCCGGTCTTATACCAACCGAACCCGCACTTTGCGGACACGGTGAACCGCAATATCATCCAGTCGGAGATCGAAGGCGGAGTTGATCTGCGCAATTTGACGCCCGGGACGGTGATTTCGATCCGGACGTTGAATCATCTGTACAAAATTGAAGTCGTTGAAGAAGACACGGCGTTAATTTCCGGCCATCCTGAGTTTTGTCCCGACCCGGTAGAGGTGCGGATTCACGGCTCTACGTGGGGCGGATCGATGTTGCGGGTCCGATTTGTCGGCCGCGGCATGCACCTCGAGTTCGAGCACCCCGTGCACAAGCGGATCGTCACTTCGCGCATTTTGGATATCCAAGCCGACGAAGCAGCGTGAGCAACGCCTGAACCCCTTCGTTTTGCAGCTCAAATCACGTCAGTTTCGGAGGGGATCTCGATACGGCTCTTCTCAGAAGTCAAACGAAGCAACCCTCGATCCAGCGTGGCCAGCGTGGCGTCGTGTTCATGGGCTAACGCGAGGAGGTATGCGTCGGTTATCTGCCGGTGACCCAGAACGTTCTTTAGGCCATCGAGGGCCTTGTGCAAGGTAAGGCTGTCCGCCCAGAATGCATGTTCAGGTAGTTCCGTAATCTGGCGCAAGAGCGAGAGGGCCTCCAGCGGACTGACTGCGTCCCTGGAGAATCCCGGGTTACTGCAAATGCGCACAAAGCCCGTTTGCGTCAGGGGGCAAGTGCGAAAACCAGCCTGCCTCCTTCGCGCGAACCAGAACTGGCAAAGCTGATGGTGTACGTGCGATGGCCAAGCAAGAGCGATCAGCACATTTACGTCGAACAGGTACGGTCTCACAGTTCGTCTTCCGCGTCGAGGGTGCGCTTGAGGGTGATGCGTTCCGTGTCCTCGGGAAGGCGGAAGCTGGGGAATGCCTTGGACGCGTCAACCGAGACCGGGTGCAAGCCGCGCCGTACCAGAAGAGCCAGCGCGTCTCCAAGGGAGATCTGCCGTTCAGCGGAAACCGATCGGGCAGCTTCGTACACATCGTCGGGGAGGGTTAACGTAGTCCGCATTGACGACATCATAGCATCCAGATGTGTTCGATGTCGTGATGTGGAGGCGCATCCATAGCGGAGTAGCCGGGGATTGACGAGACCGTAAAAGCGAAAATAGCGTGCCCATGCACGCTACACTGAAGTTTCGTGGTTTTACATAGATTCTTCCCCTTTTGTGGGCTTCTCCTCGCGCCGCTGACAATCGTGAGCTGCTCCAAAAAGCCGCTTCCACCGGACTTCGAAAAAATGAGTCACGACCTCATCTTCGGCAGTCTCGCGCTTTCGCCTGTCGCGGCTACGCAGGCCGGTCTGCACAACTACAACAATGTGCCTCTGGATGAATTGATCGACGATTACAGCGCCGCGGGATTGGACGCGAACCGGAAATTCTATCAGGGCTGGCAAAGCCGTTTCGAGGCGCTCGATCAGAATAAGCTCGACAAAGAGCAAAAGGCCGACCTCCAGCTCATCAACGACAATATCGGCGTGCAGCTTCTGGAGCTCGACACGATCCAAAGCTACAAGCACAATCCCACCGTTTATGTGGAGCTGGCCGGAAACTCGGTATTCGTTCCCTACATGCTGAAATATGCGCCGAAGGAGAAACGCTTCCGTGACATCACCCGGCGGCTTGAAAAAATGCCGGCGCTATTCGAGCAGGCGAAGGCGAACCTGACCGACGCCCCGGAAGTTTGGAATCGCGTGGCGCGGGAGGAAAACCAGGGCAACATTGATTTGATCGATAAGACGCTCCGAGCGGAGGCCCCCGATTCGATAAAGGCCGATTACGACAAAGCGGCCGGCGCGGCCCTGGCCGCTATTAAGGATTTCAATTCCTATCTCGAAACCACGCTTTCCAAGAAGACCAGCGATTGGCGACTGGGCAAAGAGAAGTACGACAAGAAATTTCAGTACGTCATCGACATCGGCAAGACGCCGGAGCAACTGCTGGCCGGCGCGGAGACCGATCTTCAGGCGATGCGCGAAGAAATGGGCAAGCTGGCGGCGCCCAAAACCGTGAAGCAGGCGCTGGACGACATCGCCGCGCGTCACGCCACGCCGGATACGTACATCGCGGAAGCGAGGAAGAATTTGGATGAGGCGCGGGAGTTTGTACGCTCCAAAGGATTGCTTACGTTGCCCATCCGCTCCAATCTTGAAGTGACCGAAACTCCTGAGTTCATTCGCGGCATCTACGCGGTGGGCGGATTCAATCCGGCCCCAGCGCTGGAGCCTCAACTGGGCGCCTTCTACTGGATCACGCCCATTCCCAAGACGTGGCCGGCTGACCGAATTGCCTCCAAGCTGCGGGAGTACAACAACGACGGTCTCCAGCAGTTGACCATCCATGAGGCCATGCCCGGACACTACGTCCAGTTCGAGTACGCCAACGACGTACTCCCCGATTCGCGGCGGCTGTTGCGAAACTTGTGGGGTAATGGCCCCTACGTCGAGGGGTGGGCCTTCTACACGCAGCAGATGATGGGGGAGGAAGGCTATCTCGACAATAATAAGGATCTGAAGCTCACATTCTACAAGCAGGCCTTGCGTGCGCTGGCGAACACAATTCTGGACGTTCGCCTACAGACCATGGGCATGACCGATCAGCAGGCATTGGATCTGATGATCAAGGATACGTATCAAGAAAAGGAAGAGGCTACGGCGAAGCTCCAGAGGGCGCAGCTTTCCTCATGCCAATTGCCCATGTACTACGCGGGTTGGAAAGGCTGGCTTATGGCGCGAGAGCAGTTCCAGCAAAGCCAGGCGAGCGGGTATTCGTTGCGCGCGTTTCACGATCGCGCGTTGCGGGAGAGCGCGGTTCCGCTGCCGGCGCTCCAGATGCTGCTGCAGTAACCTACTTCACCGCGTCTTCTGAATCCGTCTCATTTTCACATCCGACATCGAGATGAGCCCTTTGTCCATCATCTCTTCCAGCACTGGCAGTAGGCGCTCGATGTTCTCCTCGGAATCGACAATCTGGACCACCACCGGAAGGTCGTGCGCCAGCAAATGGGACCGGTGAATCTCCGCGGCTTCTCCGTAGCCTTCCAGGCCGCGGAAGACCGTGGCGCCGCTGATTTTCATTTCCCGGCACTTTTCAACGATCGCTTCATACAAAGGCTTCCCGCGATAGCGATCGCGCTCAGTGAAGTGCAGGCGCAGCAATTTAGCTGGCTGGAAGTCGGGCATCGGCGGCCTCGGATAGGGAGTGGGGATGAACCAGGCGGACCACGTCGACGTCGGAGATCACGATGAGGCCATCCTGCAACATCTCCTCCACCGCAGCGGCCGCCTGGTTGAGCTTCTCTTCCGTTTCCACGACCGCGATCATGATGGGGAGGTCGCGGCTGATGTGCAGGAAATTCCGTCTATGCGTGTGGCCTTTTGCGCCGTACCCTAGGATACCTCGGTACACGGTGGCGCCGGCGACCTCCATCATCCGCAGGCGCTTGACGATCGCGTCGTAGAGCGGCTCCCCGCCAAGTTCATCGGCTTCGCCCAGGAAGATGCGCATCAACTTCGCCTTGCCTGCCTTGCGCTCATGCGGAGGTTGCGGCGCGGACGCGTGTTTCTCCTTCATCGCGGCTTTGACAACCGTTGTGTCCTGGACTTCGATAAGGCCGTCGCTGACCATGTCGTAAAGGGCAGGAAGAAGCTCGTCGACTTTTCCCGCGGCTTCGATAAACTCGACGCGAATGGGAAGGTGCTCGGCCAACACCTCAACCTTAGGGGTGTGCAGCGTACGATGAGCGCCGAAGCCGGCGAGGGCGCGCGTGGCTGTGGCGCCGGCCACGCCCTTATGCAACAGGAACGTTAGAATCCGCTCATACAGCGGGCTGAATCGCTCTTGAGTGTCTTCGTTGACGTAGATTGTGACCTTCTTTGCCGGACCCTTCGAAAGCATTTCGCTCTCCGCCCCTATTTTCCTAGAATTGCCATGCCCAACCAGACTGCCAAGTATCCCAACAGCACGCTCCCCCCTACATATAAAAGGGCCAGGAGGTGGCTGCCGTCGCGGACCAAGCCGAGCGTTTCCCACTCGAAGCTCGAAAATGTCGTGTATCCGCCAAGAAAGCCGACCACCAGCACGAGCCGCCAGTTTGGATGCGGCCGCGCGCGCTCGGTCAGAAGCGCCATGAGGAAACCGATCAAAAACGAGCCGGTGATGTTGATGAACGCGGTCCCCCACGGAAAGCGCCCACCCATTCGATTCATGATCGCCAGGCCCACCACGTATCGCGCCAAAGACCCCACTGCTCCTCCCAGCATCACCATTAAATAACGATCCAAAGGGATCCTCCTTGCATCCGGAATTGTTTAGAAGGGAACCGCTTGAGGAGGGTTGCGGCCGCTCCCACAGCGAATCCCGCCATAGGAGTCATTGGCCGCTAAACGGCGCGGCGTTAAGCGAACTCCACCGCTATGGTTCCAGCTTACAACAGACAGGACCGCCAGGGCGGATTCCGCAAAGGGATGGGAATCGACCGTGCAGTATATACTACTTCGCATGGCGAGGATCGCGTGTGCCCGCATGAGGGTGTCGCTGTATTCGGCTACCCTGTTGCTCGCGGTGTTCCTGCAACACCCCGCCGAGGCTGTTCCGCCGAGCTGGCTCCATATCGCCCTAGCGGGCAGAACAGTCCACAACAGCCACTATCTGGCGGCGAGTTTTCTATACCAGTTGCAGACTCTGCTTGGAACGGACGCATCCTCTCCCAAAGTGATGCAAGGCAAAATTGTTCGCCGCCAGGGAAAAGAACTGTACATTGATCTCAAACAGGTGCCCTCTGAAAAGGCGGGTGTCCTTCATCAAATCGCTGCCCAGAAGCAGCCGGCGGATGAAATCGGTCTGGACGAGATGAGCGCTTACATGGAAAAGCACTATTACGAACTCACTCGCCCCTACGCAACGTTGCAAGCCCTGCTACGCGATGATCCATACCGGGACAATCCTAATTGGCTCACTGTACCGGTGGACAGCGAGACCTTCCACCGGCGGCGCATCCTGCGCGTTGACAAGGATAAGATCGCCGCCGCCCTCATATCTTACTTTGACAACAACGATCGCCTTATATATCCGCAAGGGACGGTCATTGCCGCGGAATCATTCGATAAGGAAGGCGTATTCGTCGAGACGGAGGTTCTACGGAAGCGCGGAGATAGCTTCTGGGATTTCTCGGTCTATAACCGCGATGGCGCGTTGATACCGGCTTCCGTGGCTTTTGACGAAGAAGGCGAGATTGCCCCGGAGCAAGCGGGATTCAAAATTCCACAAGACTGCGCCAGTTGTCATCGTATTGACCGCCTCGACCTCTCTGGCGATCCGGAAGCGCCGGCTCGCGTCCCGATCCGAGCATTTTTCCAGAGGCTGCCGGCGCGCGCTCCCCAGATCCATCTCGGCCCTGAATATTACGACCACATGGCGTTTACGGAACTGACTGAATCCAACGCCAAGCAGAAGGACAGCGTCTTCGGGGTTTACGGCAGCCTGTTGCTTTCCGAACTGGCCAGCCGGAAGCGTCTCTCGACTCTTACTGACAGTGACAAAAAGAGATACGAGCTGCTGCGACCCTACTACCCGGAGCTTCTCACGCCGCTCGATCGAGTCGATTCGCTCACCAATTCGATCGGAATGCGCCTGGTTCGGATTCCGTCTCCTGTACGCCGGGTGACAATCGGATCGCTAGCCTCGGATCCAGACCATCAACCCGATGAGCAAAGCCATCCGCTCCAGCTCCGCCAAGGTTTTTTCATGGCGATGTACAAGCAGACGAATGCTGAATTTCGACGCTTCCGTCCCAACCACCATGTTCCCTCCTATAACGGTCTGGATCTTGACGGCGATACTCAGCCGGTCGTAAACGTCCGCTACGACGACGCGCAAGCGTTCGTGGACTGGCTCAATCGCCTGCCAGCCGAGCGCTCGGCTGGACGAACATACCGCTTACCGACCGAGGAAGAATGGGAATATGCGGCACAGGGTGGAGATGGCCGCCGTTTCCCCTGGGGCGACCAATGGCCGCCTCCCCCGGATTCCGGCAATTTCGCGGACGAGGACAACGGCAAGTACTTCAACGACCAGGCCCATGGCAAGCGCTCCGACTGGGAATACCTGCATGGATACCGCGATCCTTACCTGGGGACATCTCCGGTAGGCAAATTCTTTCCGAACCCCTATTTCCTGTACGACATGGCTGGCAACACCTACGAATGGACCAGCAGTATCTATGAGCCTTATCCCGGTGCGCCTGCTTCCGGATTAAAAGATCATGGATCGCAATGGAGAGTTCTCAAAGGGAGTAGTTGGGCGGATGAACTGCCGAAGGTCTTGCGGTGCGCATTTCGCAATCCCTTTGCGCCTGAGACGCGCCTGCCGTTCATGGGATTTCGCGTTGTCGCAGATATTCCGTCTCTCTGGCCGTAAGACACGGGGGCATTGGCCGCTTGGCGTGGCGTTAAACACCCTACTGCTAGGGTTCCCGTTTAGTATGCTCCGGTGTCGTATACTGAAACACAGTTCGCACCTTACTTAAAAGGAGAACCATCCATGAACAGCCGATCGATTCTCAGCTTGATGCTAGCCGCCGTCCTGCTGCTGGCCGTTGGCGTTACCGCCGCCTTTGCCGCCGACCCGCCGGCCGTAAACAGCAAAGCGCCCGATTTCACTTTGAAATCCCAGGAAAACAAGACTGTCAACTTGCACGACTTCAAGGGAAAGTGGGTTGTCCTGTATTTCTATCCGAAAGACATGACCCCGGGCTGCACTATCGAGGCCCATAACTTCCAGGCCGATCAGGACAGGTACACCAAGATGAACGCTGCCATCGTTGGCGTGAGCGTGGATCCGGTCGATTCCCACGTCGAGTTCTGCACCAAGGAGAACCTAACCTTTAAGCTGCTGAGCGACGTGGATCATAAGGTCGTAGACATGTACGGCTCCAGCAACGGGGCAGTCGCTGCGCGCAACACGTTCCTGGTCGATCCTCAAGGCACGATCCGTAAAGTATTCCTGAAAGTAATGCCGCAACCGCATAGCAAGGAAGTTCTGGCGGCGCTCGACGAGCTCCAAAAGAGCGGCAAGAGCGAATAAACAGCTTTCGGTTAATAGCTGTCAGCTATCGGCTACATGAAGGCCGTACGCATTCATGAATACGGCGGCGTGGACGTTTTGCGCT
>DASQJB010000177.1:0-43072 GCA_035631295.1 Bryobacteraceae bacterium
CAGCGTGAAACTCACCAACATGGAAACGCCGATGGCGAAGGCGCAAGTAAAGCCGAACGAAGACATGAAGCGTCCGACGATGCCGCCCATGAAGCCGATCGGCAGGAATACGGCGAACAACGACATGGTGGTGGCCATGACTGCCAGGCCGATCTCGCGCGTTCCTTCGATCGCAGCCTGGAACGGCTTCATTCCCTTCTCCTCTATAAAGCGGTAAATGTTTTCGAGAACGATAATCGCGTCGTCGATCACCACGCCGACCATGAGCGTCAGCGCGAGCATGGTGATTTGATTCAGCGTGAATCCCATCGCTGCCATCAGGGCGAACGTGGAAACAATGGACGTCGGGATCGCCACTGCGGCGATCAGCGTGGTGCGCCAATTGGCAAGAAATACAAAAATGATCAGCGCGGCCAGCAAGCTGCCTTCCAGAAGGTGCCTCTTGATAGCGTTGACAGCGGCCCGGATGAAGACGGATTGATCGTTCACCGGCCGCAAGCTCAGATCCTTCGGCAGAGTCCTCTTGATCTCCTCCAGACGCTCTTTCACGTCGTCGGAGGTCGCCACCGTATTGGTTCCGGACTGTTTCAGTACGGTGAGGGTCACCGAAGGCTGAGCGTCCAGCCGGGCGGCGGTGACAGGCTCTTCCGTGCTGTCCTCGGCATGGCCTACGTCGTGAAGTTTGACGACGTAGGAACCGCGCGCAGCGATGGCTATGTCGTTGAATTGCTCCGCATCCAGAACGCGGCCGAGCGTGCGAACAGTGAGCTCCTTTGCGCCTTCGGTGACGCTGCCCGCGGGCAGCTCCAGATCCTGGTTGCGAAGAGCGTTGGCGACGTCGGCAACCGAGAGATTGTAGGCGCGCATGCGGTCCGGGTCCACCCAAACGCGGATCTCGCGCTTCAGGCCGCCGTCGAGCCGAACCTCACCCACTCCCGCGATGTTTTCAAGCTTTTGCTTGATCTGCTTGTCGGCGATTTCGGTAACGTCGCGCAACGGACGCGAAGCCGAGGAGATCGCGACCTGCAAAATGGGCGCCGCGTCGAGATCGATTTTCTGGATCACCGGGGCTTTGGCGGTTTCCGGGAGGTCGGGGATGGTGAGGGCGACTTTGTCGCGAATCTCCTGCGCCGCCACGTCGCCATTCTTTTCCAATTCGAACGAAACGGTGACGCGCGAGAGTCCCTCGACGGAAGTGGAGCGCAAGTCTTCGATACCGCTGATGGTGTTCACGGCGTCCTCGATGCGCTTGGTGATTTCGGTCTCGACGTCCTCGGCAGCCGCGCCCGGATTAGAGACGGAGATGGAGACCGTCGGTAGATCGACCTTCGGCAGCAGGTCCACATTGAGGCCGAAATAGGAGAATGCGCCGACCACAGTGAGAGCCAGGATCAGCATGGTGGCGAAGACCGGGCGGCGGATGCAAACCTCGGCTAGTTTATGCATGCGAATCCTCCCTGGTGGAACAGGCTTTAGCCTGCAACAAGAGCATCAGCTCGCGAACGCGCGATGCCTCACGATCGGCACCAGGGCTAAAGCCCCGGTTGCCGGCTGAAGCCTGCTCCACCTTCACGGCTTGGCCGTCGTAAAGATCGCGCAAGTGGCTGACGGCGAGGACGGCATCCGTTGCGATACCCGAAAGAATCCGGACAGAGCCGCCGTCGGTTTCTCCAAGCTGCACCACCGCGACGTGAGCCTTTCCATCGCGGATGACGAAAACCTGGGAGGAGTTGGTGCTTGCGTCCGTAAGCACGGCCTCGCGTGGGGCGAAAATCCCGCGCTCGCTGCCCGGCAGCATGATGCGCGCGGTGGAGAACATGCCGGGTTTCAGGGCGAGATCGGCGTTTTGGAATTCGATCTGGACCGCGAAGGTCCGCGAGTTCGGGTCCACGGCCGGGTTGATCGCGATTACGCGGCCGACAAAATCGCGGGCAGGATACCCGGAGACGTTGGCGCTCACTTGCAAGCCCACGCGAATGCGCGGAGTATTCGCCTCGGCGACCTGCAGCTCCAGCTTGATGGGCGTGAGCCGCACGACGGTGGCGATCTTGGCTTTGGTGTCGACGTATTCGCCTGCGGCAACCGGGCGCGCGCTGACGTAGCCGGCGAAGGGCGCTCGAATTTCCGTGTCGGCCAGGGCCTTCTCCGCCAGCGCAAGCTGCGCGCGAAAGCCGTCAAGCGAAGCCTGCTGCGTGGCCACGCCATGATAATTCTGGCGCGCGGCGTTGAGCGTGGCCTCATATTGCTGCCTGGCGGAATTGGCTTGGGCGACGGCTGTGTCGGCCTGAGTTTGGGCCTTATCGTAGGCGCTGCGTGAAACGTCGCCCGTGGAAACAAGATTGGCGTAACGCTGCGCGTCGGCTTGCGCCAGCTTGGCTTGCGCCTGCGCGGACTCATAGGCTGCTTTGGCAGACAGCGCCTCCGGGACATTGTTGGCGTCGAAGGCTTGATTTTCCGCCAGACCGATCTTCGATTCGGCCTGCCGCAGCGCGGCTTCGGCCTGCTGCCGCGCGGCCTGGGCTTGCTGGAGCCGCAGCTTTGGATCGCGATCGTCGAGCCGCGCGATCACTTGCCCTTTTGTGACGTAGCTTCCGACGTCCACGGGAGTAGCGATAATCACGCCGCTAGTTTCGGGCGCGACATCGGAAGCGTCTTCGGCGATAAAGCTTCCCGTAGCTTGAATGCTGGCGGAAACCTGATGCACTTGCGCTTGAACCGTCGTGATAGCGAGCGCGCCTTGAGGGACCGGAACGGCAGGTTCGGATTTAGCGGAAGCAGTGGAATTGGAGCGCCCGCATGCGGCCGCGAGTAGCGCAACAGTGATGGTGAGAGTGGCGATTGCTGGCCTCATTTGCGCGCTCCCCGCCGCACCGAAGAGGGCTTCTTGATCCCGTCCAGCGCGAACGTCGCGAATTGACTCGCGACTTCGTCGTCGCTCGCGGGAAGCCCCAGGTCGAAGAGATGCTTGCTCATCGCGTAATGCACCGCCACGGAGATGAGGAACAGGACGGCCGCGGCGGAGTCGCATTTCCGAAATGCGCCTTCCTTCTGGCGTTGCTCGAAGTATTCCCGCAAAAACTCGAAAGTCGGCCAGCCCTGGCGCTGGTAGAAAAGGTCGGCCAGGGCGTGGCCATCCAGCCAGGCAAACAGGAGCAGGCGGTGGAACGGAGTATTCTCGCGGAACGATTTGAGAATTTGAGCGATGAGGCAGCGGACCAACGCCGCGTCGTCGCGCCGGGCGGCCAGCTCGCGCATCTGATTCAGCCACGCTTCCGCGCCGCTGTCCTGCTGTTGTTCATCCAGAATGGCCCGATAAAGATCTTCTTTGGTGGCGAAATGCCGGAACAGGATCGCCTCGCTGACGCCGCAGGCCGAGGCGATGTCTTTGGTCCTGGCGCCACTGAATCCGTGGCGGGAAAACAGGCCGACCGCGCCGCGGATCAACTGGCGCCGGCGCTCGTTGGAGGAGAGGCGTCGCTGCGGCGGGCCCGGCGGCGGGGGGATGGGAGAAGCGTTGGGGAGCGGCTCCATAAGTAAGTACTCACTATTCTATTGAAGGAACCGCCGGCGGTCAACGGGTATTTTGAAACAAGCAGCTATAACGCCTTGCGATAGTGCACGCACCGATCGACTACTTCGAATCCGAGCGCCTCATGAACCTGCTGGGACAAGACGTTGTCAATCCAGGTATCCGATGCCATTTCGACGCATCCGTGGCCACGCGCCCACTCTTCCGCGGCTGAGAGCAATTGTCTGCCCACCCCGTTTCCACGGTGACCTTCCGCTACGAACCAGCCTTCCACAAAGCCGACGGGCTGCTTTGGGTCGCAGCCATCGGCATGGGATCTTAGACCGACTTCGAGGAATCCGGCCAGCGCTCCCTCCCCCGTTTCGGCGACGAAGATGGCCAGCGGCAAGGTTCCATTCTGCTTCGCCGCGAGAAGCGATGCGAGTTCTTTCCCGTGGTCCTCAGCGGAGGACTCCGGCCAGAGCGCTTCGCGGAGACGCGAGAGCAGTTCGCAATCCGAGGGCGCGGCAACGCGGATTCGAATCGCGCTCACCGTTCCAGCCTCGGATCGACGGGCTCGCTTTCGAGCGCGAGTATGCCAAACACGCATTCGTGAATCCGCCGGAGTGGCTCCTGACGCACACAGCGCTCTAGCGATTCCACGCCAAGGGCAAACTCGCGGATCGCGAGGGATCGCTTGCCGCCGAGCGCGCGCTGCCGGAGTCGGGTCAGATGTTCCGTGCGCGTGTATTCCGGTCCATAGATGATTCTCAGGTATTCGCGTCCGCGGCATTTCACGGCAGGTTGCGCCAGATCGCGGCGGCCCTTCTGCACGAAACTGAGTGGCTTTACTACCATACCCTCGCCACCCGAATCCGTCAGCGATTCCCACCAAGCCGTCGCCTCGCCCTCGCTGGCCGCATCTGACAAATCAACCTTCCTCCAGGGAGTCGCCAGCAGGAACGACGGATCGAACTGGCACACCCGGCTCAGCGTTTCCATATGCCAGACGTGATCTCTATCCACATACGCGCGGCCTTCCGATGCAAGTAGATGAAACGGCGCCAGCCGGAGATCATCGAAGGACTTCACTGACCAGCAGAACCGGCGATATGCGTCCACATACCGCTGAGTCAGATCGAGTCGCTCTTTGTAATCGCCCGTAGTCCGCCCAGTTCGGCGTTTATCGACACGCCAGCCTGGAGCAGGCGAGACAGCTTGCGGGAGGGCCGCTGTCGCGGCGGCGCCGACTGGAGCGTATTGCTGGCGGAGCAACCCCTGTGCCTTCATTGACCAAGGCATCGGCTCGCAATCGAGGCACACCCAATCCGACGCCAGCTCATCCCACAAGCCGGCGGCAGCGCTCTGGCGGTAGACCAAACGCTGCAACACTCTACATCTAGGCGACGCGCGGGCGCCTACGCCTTGGCCGATTTGCCCGCGATCTCCTTCCGGACGATCGCCGCGCCGTCGGCGAGAGCCTTCAGCTTCAACCTCGCCACCATCCGCGGAAGAGGCTTCATGCCGCAATCGGTGCTGAGAGTGACGCGCTCCGGCGGGACCACTTCAAGGACCTTGCGGATTCGTCCGGCAACCTGCTCGGGCGTCTCGATCAAGCTGGTGCGCACATCGATCACGCCCGCTTGTACTTCCTTATCTTTCGGCAGAGCTTTCAGGGCCTCGATGCCGGCCATCTCGCGGTTGGCGAAATCAAGCACGAATTGATTGACAGGCACATCGAAAAAATGCGGAAGAACGGTTTCATAGCCCTTGGGAAAGAGGCTGCTCAGAGAGTTGCCCCAAGCATTGCCAAAACAGAAATGCCAGGCAATCTTGGCGTCCACGCCGTCGATGCACTTGGCGATCACTTCACCGATCCACTTGTAGTCGTCGTTGTTGTTGGTAAACAGCGGCAGCCATGCGCCCAGATCCTCAATCTGGAGATATTTCGCTCCTGCGGCCACCAGATCCTTCATTTCGGCGTTGAAGATCGGCGCGAGAGCGAAGCTAAGGTCGCGAGCGTCCTTATAGTGCTTGAAGTAGACGTGCCAGGCGAGGTTAATCGGGCCGGCTCCGACGGAAACCTTCATCGGCTTGGTGGCGTACTTCGAGGCAATCTTATAGAGGTCGGTGAGCCGGATCGGTCCCCGCGACACGGGGCCGCTGTTGACCACGCCGCCCCAATCCGAAAGCAGTTCCTGATCCTTGGTCCGGGAGGTCGTGCCGACGACGGAGGGATGCTCCTCTTTGGCCTCCTCAAAGCCGTGAATCCGCTCGTACATGTACCAGCAGAACGATCCGATTACACCCACGTAATCGTCAAAATACATCTGGCCGTCGGTGACGATGTCGATGCCCGCCTCTTCCTGGTCGTGGATCGCGGTCTGGGTGGCATCCTGGTAGGCCTCTTCGTGAGCTACTTCCTTGAAGGCGACGCGAATGTCGCGTCCCAGAAGCTGCTGGCGGAACCAACCGGGCCGCGGATAGGAGCCTACCATCGTGGTAGGGAGAATCGTGTCAGTTACTTTTGTCATGCGAGGACTTTACCTTTCATCATTGCAAATATAGCCTATGTCGCGGCGATGCTGCGCGGGAGGCGCCAGGGCTACCGCAGACGCCGCGCATAGGCGATAATGGCGTCCGCGACGGCTTTGGGCTGCTCGACGATGATAGCGTGGGCGGTGTGCGGAATGCGCACGACGGAGACGCGGGACGCGCCGAATTCTTCCACCAGTTCATTGGCGGCTGAGGGCGGCTTATAAGGATCGTCGGCGCCTTGGATGTCCAGCAGGGGCGCAGCGCCGGCGGCGTAATATTCCGGTTGCGGGGTGGAATCGCGCGCGACGATTTCCGCCGCTCGCACACTCGCGTGAAATCCAGCCAACCACGGCGTCGGATCGTTTCCGGGCGCGAAGAACACGAGCCTCAGGTTCTTCAGGCGCTCCGCCTCAGGCTGAGTTGGATCGGTAGCGATGGCGACCGCCCGCTGCACCGCAGGGTCCGGCTTTTTTTGCGCAGCGCCGATGAGAATCACCGCACGAACGAGCGGAGGATAATCCACGGCGGTCATTTTCGCGACAAAGTGGCCGAAGGCATGGCCTGCGAGGATGGCCGGCGCGGCGTTTTTCCGGCGGACAACCTCTGCAACGTCGCGGGCGAGATCGTGAAGCGTGATATTTTGCATCGGGCCTACACTGCGGCTATAACCACGCGGCTGCGGGCGCAAGACGCGAAATCCGGCGGCGGCGAGACGTTCGGCAACCGGATCGAACTCCTCCGAATCGCGGCCGAGCGAGGGCAGCAATACGATGGCGGGTCCTTGTCCTTCCGCGATCGTTTCGATCGTCACGCCGTCATACTGAACGATCTCGCGGGTTCTGCGGCGCGCCGCGTTCTGAGCCGCCATCATACCCGCAACCGCCAGGAAGCAAACGAGGAAGCGGAGCGCCATGGGGACCATGTTACCCCGGCGGCGAAGGAATCGTCATAGAATTGATTTGGCGCCTATGAAGACTACTTGCCCGATTGTGTTTGGGTTGCTCGCGGCATCGCTGGCCTTCGGCCAGGCCGGGGATGCGAAGAAGACTCCGCGCAAGCCTCCAACCGCCGCGGACTGGACCGCGCTGGCCAAACTGCCCGATTTCACGGGAGTCTGGGAAGCCGCGCTGGGAGGCGGAGGCCGCGGCGCCGCGAAGGGTGCTCCCGTGGCTGGCGCTCCTGGCGGTGGAACTGGACGAGGCCGTGGGGCGGCGGCGCCATCGTTGACTCCTGCCTATTTTGCAAAGGCGAAGGAGATGCAAGCTCAGCCCCGGCAGGAAGAAAATGAGACCGCTAACTGTCTTCCCCCGGGCATGCCCGGGATCATGGGCCAGCCGTATCCGATGGAGTTCCTGATGACGCCCGGCCTCGTGACCATCGTGATCGAAGCATATAGCCAGGTGCGGCACATTTACACCGATGGACGGCCATTGCCCGAAGATCCCGATCCTACCTTTTACGGCACGTCGGTGGGCCGGTGGGAAGGAGACACGCTGGTCGCCGAAACGGTGGGGTTTGCACAGGTTCCTCGCGGGCTGTCGTTCCCTTACAGCGACAAGCTGAAAATCGTGGAGCGCTTCAAGCTGACCGACGCCGACACCATGAACATCGAAACGACGATCGCCGATCCCGAGGCGCTGACGATCCCCTATTCGATGCCCGCCCGGACTCTGAAGCGGCATCGCGGCTGGACCATCGCCGAATATGTTTGTGAGGAAAATAACCGAAATTTCGCCGATGCAAACGGAAAAGCGGGAATCAAGCTCGCCAATCCGCTGGCGTCGCCGAAGTAAAAGGAGAACGTTCGTGACAAGCACTCTACAGAAATTCATCATCGCCGCCGGGCTGAGTTTGGGCCTCTCAGGCTTGGCGCTTGCTCATCATTCTTTCGCGGCCTTCGATGTCACGACCCAAAAGGAAATCACGGGAACCGTGAAGAAGTTCGATTACACCAATCCTCATACTTGGGTTTGGCTCGACGTGCCAAACGACCACGGCGGGGTCGATACCTGGGGCTTTGAAGGAATGAGTCCCAATTACCTGGGCCGTCGTGGATGGACGCGAGCGACGCTCAAGCCCGGCGACAAACTCACCATCACGTACCGGCCGATGAAGGACGGAGAAAAGGGCGGCATGTGGGTGAGCGGCAAGCGCGCCAATGGCGAAGTGCTGATGATGGGCGGGGCGATCACCGACCCGTAGCACATAGCAGCGGAGCCGCAACCGAACGCCGGGCAAAGCCCGGCGGCAGGCTGAAAGCCAGGCGCCGCCGAAAATCGTCGCAGCAGGCAAAGATTTTCAGGTGTACTAGTACAAAGGGGGTCGGACGCCCGCGTCCGACCCCCTGGTCGGGTTTCTTGAGTTCAGCTAAAATCTCGCGTCATCCACGGAAGCCGCTGCGCGAGCCTCGGCCACCAGAGGGTTCCGAAGCACTCCGACACCTTCGATTTCCACTTCGACGACATCGCTTGGCCTCATAGCCCGGGTTTGCCCCGGAGTGCCTGTGAAGACGATGTCGCCGGGCTCGAGAGTGATGTAGCGGCTGATAAAACTCACCACCGTAGCGCAATCGAAAATCAGGTCCACGGTGCTCTGATCCTGCACGACTTCTCCGTTCAGCCGTGTGCGCAACCGAAGATTGCCGTAGTCTAGCCCGGTGGCGATCGCGGGGCCGATGGGGGTGAACGTGTCGCAGCCTTTGGCGCGCCACCACTGGAGGTCCTTATCGGGACCGCGCTGCCAGTTCCTCTCGCTTACATCGTTGCCGCAGGTGACTCCGAAGATGCCGTCGGCGACTTCGGCTTTGGATGCCTGCCGGAGGCGTTTTCCAATCACCAGCACCAGCTCGCCTTCGAAGTGAAGATCGGTGGAATCGGAGGGCACGACGATGGGGCCCTCAGGATCCTGCAACGAGGAGACCGGTTTGAAGAAAACCTCCGGCCGAGTGGGCTCCGCCAGTTTAACCGGCCCGCTGAGATGAGTCTTATAGTTGCGGCCGACGGCGAGGATTTTCGACGGCGCGCAGGGCACCAGGAGCTTCACTTCGGTAAGGTTCCGTTTGACTCCCGTTGGGGAAGGATGGAAGAAGCCGCCTTCCAGCTCCGCGACTTGCTGTCCTTCTAGAATGCCGTAATACGTTTTGGAATTTACCGCATATCGTACAAAATTAGTCATTTTTCTCGTTCTTCGTCATATTCTTCACCCAGCGGCTGGGCGGAAAAATGAAAAGAGCAATTAACAAGATCACAAATAGAAAAACCAGCAGCAAAACTGCCAAAGCCATCGGCAGATCCCTCCCGCGAGCAGCCGTCGAGCCCCTCGCTCGCGCGAATCGCTGAGGCGAAACCTTGCTCGGCGCGGCCGCGTATCCTAGTTATGATGACACGCCGGACCGCGCTATGGCTAATGGCCGGAACCCCGCTCGCCCCGGCGCCGGGTTGGGCCGCGGCGGCTAGAGAATTTTGGAACGAAAAAGAGCCGTCCCGGTGGACTCCGGAGGAAGTCGAGCAAATGGTCAACGACTCGCCCTGGGCCAAGCGCGCCTCGATTTCGCTTCACAATACGGCGCCCGGATTCGGCGCGCCCACTCTAGGCGGGATTGCGAGGAGCGGACGGATCGGCGGCGCAACCCGGGGCGGGACTACTAAAGCTCCAGACACGGATAGTGGCAAGGTCGCGTTTCAAGCCGTAATCCGGTGGGAATCGGCGCGCCCGATTCGCGCGGCGGAGAAGCTCGACACCGTCGAACAGCCGGATGCCTATGTGCTGACGGCCGTGGGCGATTTCCCAAATTCGGGCAGCGCAAACGACGATCAGGCGGAGCGCGAGCAGCGTGAGGCGATGCTGCGCGAATATACGAAACTGGAGCGTAAGGGCGACAGCCCGATCTATCTGGCGCGAACCGAGTCTACTTCTCTCGGAATTCGCTTTTATTTTTCGCGTCTGGAGCCGATTACGGCGGCGAACAAAGAGATTGCGTTCTCCACGAAAATGGGGCCGCTGGAGATGAAGGCCAAGTTTCCTCTGAAAGACATGATGTATCGCGGAATGCTGGAGTTGTAACGCCAACCACGTCCGCGTGATATTCTGTCGGGCATGAAGCCCAGCAGTTTTGCCCGGCTTCGTTGTTGTCAAGCTCGCAGCCTAGCCGTTGTGGCGCTAGTCGCAATGGCCTCCGGCCTCACGGGCACATTCGCCAACGCGCAAACCGCCGATCTCATCAGTGCATCCGAACGAGGCGATCTGCCCGTCGTTAACGCGATGCTGTCGCAGGGCGATGTCAGCGTCAACGCCAAGCGCAGGGACACTGGCGATGCGGCGCTATTGCTCGCGTCTGAAAATGGCCATCTGAAGGTGGTTCAGGCGCTGCTGGCCGCGGGAGCCGATGTCGACGCCAAGGGGTACGGTGGCTTTACGGCCTTGATTTGGGCGTCTAGAAGAAACCACCTGGAGGTGGTTCAAGCGCTGTTGGCCGCGAAAGCCGACGTCGACGCCACGCGGAATGATCGTGGCCGCACAGCGTTGCTAGAAGCGATTGACTATGACGTCCGGGAGGACCACCTGGACGTCGTGCGAGCGCTTGTGGAAGCGGGGGCGAATGTGAACGCGATCGACGGAACGGGCGTCACCGCTTTGATTGAAGCGGCGTCGGGAGGACGTCTAGCAATAGTCCGGGTCCTGCTCGCCGCCAATGCCAATGTGAACATCCCCTCCTCGGCTTGGCGGCCACCGACTCAAATCGGAATCCGACACTCCAACGCGCCCCGCCATTAATGGCTGCGTTGTCTTATGGGTCCGTGGAGGTGGTGCGGGCGTTCCTGGCCGCCAACGCCGATGTGAACGCGAAGACTATCTCCGGGTACACCCCATTGATGAGTGCGTCGGCGAGCGGCCGCGCGGACTTAGTGCGCCTGCTCCTCATTGCAAAGGCCAATGTAAACGCAGTGGAGTTCGATGGCACAACGGCGTTGATGGTAGCTTCGGCGGGCGGCCGCTTTGAGGTGGTGCAGGCGTTGCTGACCGCAAAGGCTGACGTGAACGCTAAGCGGCGCGATGGGAGCACTGCATTAATGCTGGCTGTGCAGAATAACTACCCGGAAGTGGCAAAACTCCTGACAAGTGCGATCGCCGCCTCTCCCGCAGCAAAGTAGCGCAAAGACTTCACGCAAAATGGAGCTCGGTTTAACGGAGAAGTTTTGGCAATGATGGCCGGGAGCTCCGCCCCGTGTTCCGGATGATGGCTACCTCACGGCTCATGAATCACCTTGGGTTGACTGCGTTGCTGGATTTCGTGCGCTTTGTCGAGAAGCTTCTCCACTTCCTCCGCCGTCTGTGCTTCCGCTTCGATGTCACCAATTTTCAGGCGAACCTTCCTGCCGTAGCGCGCATGCAGCCAAGCACCAAGGATTCCCGCCAGTGCAGGCAGAGCGATTTTGCCTTGTTCAATGAGTAGCGTCCAATCGGTTCCCCCGGTGACCGCTCCAAGCGATGATTCTATGGTGACACTCTTTATCTTCATGCCTAACGACGCGATTTCAGACTGAACGTCAACATCCTCAACCTCAGGCGCGGCATCCGGGTCGGGATTGGAGCCTAAAACCTCCATGTCCCGACGCGAAGGGTCATACTTTTGGCTTAGGCTCAATTCCAGAACCCCTGCTTGGTGTGCATCCATCGGAAAGGTTAGACCCTCACAGCAGCGAAAGCGCCAGAATCTGCAGGACGGCCGACGCGGCATCGTCGCTTTCGATCTCGATGTGGTGCTCAGCTCGAGCGTAGCTTGGCCGCCGGCTGTGAAACAATTCGCGCAGGCGTACGGGATCGCGCGCCAAAGGGCGGTGGTTGGCCGCGGCTAAGCGTCTTTCGATGGCCGGAAGAGGGCAGTCCAGCCAAATGGAGACGCCATTATTGGACACCAACTGGAAATTCTCTTCGCTAAGAAACGCGCCTCCGCCCAGCGAGACGATGTGCGGGCGGCCCGACTGCACCGAACGCACGCAGCGCTCCAGCGCCATCGACTCTAGCCGCCGGAACTCCTGCTCGCCGCGCGAATCGAAGATTTCGGCGATCGTAGCGCCCTCGTCCCGTTCGATCTCGTCGTCCAGGTCGAGAAAATGCCAGCCCAATTCCTCGGCAAGAGCCGCTCCGATGGTGCTTTTGCCGCACCCCATGAACCCAACCAAGAAGATTCCGGGCGTTCTTTTCAGCTTGAGTATCATTTGTCGGCGCGGTCTATTTGGCCGCTCTGCGCTCGGAAGCGATAATAATAACATGCAACAAGGACTGTTGCCGCTGTTTCCCCTTCAGGTGGTTCTGCTGCCGGGCGGCGAGCTTCCGCTGCATATCTTCGAGGACCGCTATAAGGAGATGATCGGGGAGGTTCTGCGCGAGCGGCATGAATTCGGCGTTGTGCTGGCGAGCGAAAAAGGCATCGTTAATACGGGATGCACGGCCACCGTGGACAAGGTGTTGCGCCGCTATCCGGACGGCCGAATGGATATTCTCACGCGCGGGCGCCGGCGCTTTGAGATTCTCTTGTTGAACGACGAGCGTTCGTTCCTGCGCGGCTCAGTGGATTTCTTCGACGACGAGCAGGTTTTGGCGGTTCCGCCGGAGGTCCGGAGCCGGGCGATCGAGGGGTTTAACGCGCTGCAAGCGCTTTCTTCCCATCAACCGCTGGAGACCGAGGACTTGAAAAATCCCCAGCTAAGCTTTCTCTTGGCGGAGCCAGTGCCGGATCTCGGATTTCGCCAGGCTCTGCTTTCCACCCGAAGCGAAGCGGAGCGTTTGCGGCAACTTGCGGATTTTCTGCCCTCTTATGTCGTGAAGCAAAAGCGGATCCAACACGTCAAGGAGATTGCGCCCCGCAATGGGCACGGGCGCCCTCTCGAAGAAGAATGAAGTTTCTCCTGATCGACGCGGACGACACGCTCTGGGAAAATAACGTCTATTTTGAGCGGGCGTTTGACACATTTTGTGATTTTCTGGCTCATTCTTCCCTCTCTCCTGTTCAAGTTCGGGAGATATTAAATGAAATCGAGTCGGTGAACTCAAAGATTCACGGATATGGGTCCAAGAATTTCGGACGCAACCTACAAGAGGCCTATGGGAAGCTTGCGGAACGCGAGATCCGACAGGATGATCTGGATCATGTCATGTCGCTCGCGGAGCGCATTTTGGAGCAGCCCATCGAATTGATCGAGGGCGTGGAGGAGACCCTGGCGGATCTGGCGGTGCGCCACGAACTGATCCTGTTCACCAAGGGGCATCCCGAGGAGCAGCGGCTCAAAGTGGACCGCTCCGGGCTGGGATGCTATTTCGCTCACACGGCCATCGTCAGAGAAAAAGACGCCGCGGCATATTTGAACGTGATGGGGGATCGAGGACTGCCGTCCGAGCATACCTGGATGATCGGCAACTCGCCCAAGTCTGACATCAATCCGGCGCTGGAGGCTGGGATCGGCGCCGTTCTGGTTCCTCACGCCCACACCTGGGTCCTGGAGCGTCAGGAGCTGCGGACGCCGGAGGGCGCGCGGTTTTTGCAGGTGGAACGATTCACGGATTTGAAGAAGCACTTTTAGCTGATAGCTGATAGCTGTTAGCTAACCGCTCATGTTATCGTAGTCATTTCACGTTTCCCGGAAAACATGGTTACCCGTATACCCATTACAGTCGCGCATGGCGACGGCATCGGCCCCGAAATCATGGCGGCCACCTTGCAGATCCTCGAGGCGGCCGGTGCGCCGCTGGATCTCGAAACCATCGAAGTCGGTGAAAAGGTTTATCTTTCCGGCAACACTTCCGGCATCGATCCCAGCGCGTGGAAATCGCTGCGCCGGACCAAGGTTTTCCTGAAAGCGCCCATCACCACTCCGCAGGGCGGAGGATACAAAAGCCTCAACGTGACCGCGCGGAAAATGCTGGGGCTTTACGCGAACATCCGCCCATGCGTCTCTTATCATCCGTTCGTGCGCACCAAGCATCCGGTGATGGATCTGGTAGTGGTCCGCGAAAACGAAGAGGATTTGTACGCGGGTATTGAATATCAGACCAGCCCGGACGAAATCCAGGCCATCAAGCTCATTTCCCGCCCTGGCAGCGAAAAGATCGTCCGATACGCTTTCGAGTACGCGGTTCAATTCAAGCGCAAGAAGGTCACCTGCTTCACCAAGGACAACATCCTAAAGATGACGGATGGCCTGTTTCACAAAATCTTCGACGAGATCGGCGCTGAATATCCCGCCATTGAGAAAGAGCACTGGATCGTCGATATCGGCGCGGCGAAAATGGCGGACACGCCGGAGGCGTTCGACGTGATCGTGATGCCCAATCTGTACGGCGACGTTTTGTCGGATGTGGCGGCGCAGATCGCGGGATCGGTGGGACTGGCCGGATCCTCGAACATCGGCGACCATGCGGCGATGTTCGAAGCAATCCATGGCTCGGCGCCGCGGCGCGCTGGGCAAAATCTGGCGAATCCTTCGGGCTTGCTCCACGGCGCCCTGTTGATGTTGGTGCACATCGGGTTGCCGGAAGTTGGCGAGCGCATTCATAACGCCTGGCTGCGGACGATGGAAGACGGAATCCACACCTACGATATTTACGAAGAGGGCAAGAGCCAGCAAAAGGTCGGGACGAAGGAGTTCGCTGCGGCCGTGGTTGCGCGTCTTGGCCAGAAGCCCCAAGTGCTCAAGGCGGTGGAATATTCAACCACGCCGAAGCGGCCCATCCCTCCGCCTTCGGCTCGTCCGGCTCCGAAGCGCGATCTGGTGGGCATCGACGTTTACGTCGAATGGCCTTCGAAGAACACGGCCGAACTCGCAAATCTGATTCGCAAGGCCTCCTCGAACGGGCTAAATCTGGAGATGCTGTCGAATCGCGGCACAAAGGTCTGGCCCGATGGCGCGCCGGAAACGTTTTGCACGGATTCCTATCGTTGCCGCTTCATGGATAAGAACGGAACGACGCCGAAAGAGCTTGTAGCGCTGCTGGGACGCGTGACCGAGCTGGGCCTGGAAATCGCGATGACCGAGAATCTCCGGAATTACGACGGAAAGCCCGGCTTCACCCTGGCCCAAGGACAATAAACCCAGCATGGATTCGAAGCCTTTGGTAGGCGTCGCAATGGGAAGCAAGTCGGATTGGGAAACCATGCGGCACTGCTGCGACGTTCTTGACCAATTCGGCGTGCCGCACGAAAAGAAAGTCATTTCGGCGCACCGCACCCCGCTCGCCGCTACGGAGTGGGCAGCCACGGCGCGTGAGCGCGGACTTGAAGTGATTATCGCCGGGGCCGGCGGCGCGGCTCATCTTGCGGGAGTGCTCGCGGCTCACACGATTCTCCCAGTTTTGGGCGTGCCGATGGAAAGCCCGGCGCTGCGCGGAATGGATTCCCTTCTATCGACCGTGCAAATGCCGGGAGGGATTCCGGTGGGCACGCTCGGCATTGGCAAAGCCGGCGCGACCAACGCCGCGCTGTTAGCCGTCGCCATCCTCGCGACGCATCGGCCAGATCTCAGCGAGAAGCTGACCGAGTTCCGGACCGCACAGTCGGAAAAGGTGCTAAAGGAGTCGCTCTGACGCGACGGCCGCGACGTCGCAGCGTCTTCTGTTGAGGGAACTCGAGTCGACGGTCATCAACATCGTCTTCCATCCCACATTTATGGACTGTCAGCTTATTCACGTGCCAAGAACAATCGAAGATTACAGGCATCTCTCGTTGGGTGGCCTAAGAAAACACTTCGAATGGTTCCTAGGCTCGCGTGGAGAGCGTATCATCCAAACCCTACGAGGACGGGTTGACCGTAGTCTACGAACAGCTTGTCATCAAGGAATTGCTTCCTTTCCAGATGCGGATAGGCTGCTTTTCAGAGACTCTCCGACGTAGACTCCAGGATCGAATGCCAGTGAGAATGTTCGGTCAGCCAGCTCTTCGGTGGGCACTTCAATTCCCGGCAATGACTTCTCCTGCAACTTCTTCATCTCGCCGGGAGTGTGTGGACGGACGGCGACTTGCTCAGCGAACCACTGACCCGCGGAAGCCACGGATTCGCTAGAAAAATCAGGCCTCCAGGTCTGAAGGCTACCGGATTCCTCGATGGCATCCTTCAAGGCCCGTTCCAGATCGTTTCGACGTTCGCATATGGTATGGCCACGAAGGAAGAGCGGAGGGATCGCCTTTCAGAGATTTATGTATACTGGGCCGCCCACGCCGCGAAGTAGGGAAACTAAGGCTTGGGAGAACAAGGGTGTTGATCACTCCTGAATGCCCAGACCAGATCTGGTCTGGTCTGTGCTACCATTCGAGTAGATGATTGTTCGGAACATTTCGCAGGCAAAGGCGGAGCTTTCGGCGCTTCTCGAAAGCGTACGAAAAGGCGACGAGGTGGTCCTGGCGAAGGCGGGAAAGCCCGTGGCCAAGATCGTTCCTTATCACGGCTCAGTCCACCCGCGGAAACCCGGATCCATGGCAGGTGAGATCAAGATAGCGCCCGATTTCGACGTACTGCCCGATGATATTGCGGAAGCCTTTGGCATGACTGAACCGCACAGATGAGGTTCTTGCTGGATACACATCTTCTGTTGTGGTGGTTGTCGAACGACGCGGCCCTACCTTCGGAGGCTCGCAGACTCATTGCCGACCCTGCCAACACGATCGTCGTCAGTGCGGTCAGCTTGTGGGAAATCTGGCTGAAAAAGAGTCTCGGGAAGCTCGACATCCCGGCGGACTTTGAGCCCAGGCTTGAGGCTGAACCCTTCGATCATCTGCCGCTGCGAGCCGCTCACACACGCCAAGTTGCGTTCCTGCCCTGGCATCACCGGGACCCGTTTGACCGCATGCTGGTGTCGCAGGCGCATACTGAAAACTTAATTCTGCTCACCTCCGACGCAATAGTTCAACGCTACGGCAGTCATGTGCAGCTGCTCCGGTCGCGGCCTTAGGACGGGTAAGCCGCGATCGTCACGCCAGCGGCATTTGCGCATGCGAGCATTTCGTCGCGGTCGAGCATAAGGGTCCGGCCAGCATCGACGGCGAGCGCCGTAGTCCCGGTCTCGCGCATCACGTCGATCGTCCGAGGTCCGATTACGGGAACGTCGAACAGCAAATGATGGCGGCGGCCGGAAGCCTTCACCAGCCGCAGCGGCTTTCCTTCCACCAGCGTCGCCGCGCGGCGCAGCATCGCGTCGGTTCCCTCCATCGCTTCTAACGCGACGCAAGCACGCTCGGCCACCGCAATACTTTGCCCGATGTCGTGCGCCGAGAGCGCGGCGGCGATTCGGCGGCCATATTCCAGGTCGCGCGTTTCTTCGGCGGAAGGCTTACGCCGGGTCAACACCCCTTCGGGCGCAAGGAGATCCTTGAGCAGGCGCGTGGAATCCGCCAGCGTGATGCCCTCGCCCGCCAAGACCTTCTGCACGCCTCCGATGAGCGCATCCGTGTTCTTGAAGTCGAGCGAAGCCAACAGCTTCACCAAGCGCCAGTCCGGCACGATCGATGAAAAAATCTTGGCATGCTTCACTTGCCCGCACATCATCAGCTCGGAAATGGATTCCTGTTTGCAGATTTCGATCAGCCGGCTCAGTGCGCCGAGCGAAATCCAGTAGGTGCGCGAAGCCAGCGGCTCGATCTCGGCCGAGGCCTCTTCCTTGATCGCGATCACCACTACATCCATGCCGGATCTGCGCGCGGACTCCAGCGCAAGCACGGGAAAGCGCCCGGACCCGGCGATCATGCCGCACCGCATTTACTTAATCACCCCGCGTTGAGAAGCGCCGATGAATGCAATCAGCTCGTCGATCTCGTCCGATGGCGGAATCTCCTCGCGAATCCGGGCCAGAGCTTGCGAGGTGTTCAATCCGGAGCGAGTGAGCAATCGCAATGCTTTTTGCAGCCGTTCGATCTTCTCGGGCGCAAATCCCCGCCGCTCGAGCCCGGTGGCGTTCGCGCCGAATACTTTCACTTCGCGCTCGCTCACGGTCATGGAGAACGGAAGCACATCCTGCGTGATGACGCTATAGCCCCCCACGATGGCGTGCCGGCCCACTTTGCAGAATTGATGGATGGCGCTGCCCGCGCTGATGACCGCCCAATCGCTTACGGTCACGTGGCCGCCGATGGTCGCCGCGTTGGCGAGCACCGCATGGTTGCCGATCGAGACGTCGTGCGCGACGTGAACATAGGCCATCAGAAGATTGTCGTCGCCGAGGGAGGTGAGCATGCCTCCGCCTTCCGTCCCGCGATGGATCGTGACAAATTCGCGGATCTTGTTCCGATGGCCGATGCGAGTGGAGGATCGCTCGCCTTTGTATTTCAAGTCCTGAGGAGCGACTCCGACGGTGGAATAGGGAAAGAAAACGTTATCCTCGCCGATTTCGAGCGGACCTTCCAGATACACGTGCGCTTTGATCTGCGTTCCCGCTCCGATGCAGACGTCGGCTCCGACGACAGAGTACGGCCCGATCTCGGCGGACTCCGCGATGTTGGCTTGAGGATCGACGATGGCGGTGGGATGGATGGCCACGGCTTCCGGTCAACGGGGCGAGCTTACTCGCGGTCCGCGAGCTTGCAAAGCATCTCCGCTTCCGCCACCAGCACTCCATCGACGCACGCCGTGCCGAACATCTTGGCGACGGTAGCCTTGCGCTTCCCCACTTTCATTTCGATGCGGAGCTGATCTCCCGGACGCACAGGCTTGCGGAACTTCGCCTGCTCCACCGAAGCCAGCAGAACCAGTTTCTGGTGGCGGTCAGGGATCTGGCTCAATACCAATACGCCCGCTACCTGCGCCATGGCTTCCACGATCAACACGCCGGGCATCACCGGATAGTGGGGAAAATGACCGTCGAAGAACGGTTCGTTCGCAGTCACGTTTTTGACGCCGACCACGCGTTCCTCTTCCAGTTCCTCGATTCGGTCCACCAGCAGCATTGGATAGCGATGCGGGAGAATATCTCGGATCGCCTGGATATCCATGACAGGCATGAGCAGTCTGGCTATTATAGCAGCGATGGATTCCATCCTTCGCTACGCGCGGTCGAAACAAAATGACATCATCGCGTTGATTCGGGAATTGGTGGAATGCGAGACTCCTAGCGGCGACTCTGCGGGCGTGAACCGGTTCGCCGAATTATTCGCCGAGCGCGCCCGTGACATCGCGCGAACGCGCGTGTTTCCCGCCGGCCAATTCGGCAAGCATCTGCGATGCGAATTTCGATTGCCGGGAGCAAAAAAGGAGGGCCAGATTCTTGCGCTCGGGCACGCGGACACGGTTTGGCCGCGGGGCGCGATTGGAGAGATGCCGTTCCGCCGCGCGCGGGGAAGGCTATACGGTCCCGGCGTGTTCGATATGAAAGCGGGTCTTGTATTTTTCCTTTTTGCAATGCGTGCCCTGCGAGACTTGGACATCCCCGTGGCGCGAAGTGTCATTCTTCAAATCAATTCCGATGAAGAAGTGGGCAGCCCTTCGTCGCGGCCGCTCACGGAAGAAGCGGCGCGGCGCAGCGCCGCAGTGCTGGTGCTGGAGCCGGGCACGGGCCTGGAGGGAAAGCTCAAGACCGCGCGCAAGGGAGTGGGCGGCTATACCGTGACTGTCCGCGGACGCGCTTCCCATGCCGGGGTGGATTTCGAAGCGGGAGCCAACGCCATCGTGGAGATGGCGCGCCAGATCGAGCGTGTCGCGGGCTTCACGCGATTGAATCGCGGAATCACGGTGAGTCCGGGCGTGATTCGCGGGGGAACCCGCAGCAACGTGGTGGCTGCGGAGTGTTGCGTCGAAGTCGACGTTCGCATTCCTCGCCATCGCGACCAAGCCTATGTCGAGCGCAGTTTCCGCACGCTCAAACCATTCGACAAGCGCTGTAGCGTCGAAGTAATCGGGGGGGTCAACCGGCCGCCGATGGAGCGCTCCGCTGCCGTGCGCAGGCTGTTCGGGATCGCGCAAAGCTTTGCTGCGGAGATGGGAGTCGAGTTGGGCGAGTCTTTATCGGGCGGCGGCTCGGACGGCAGTTTTACGTCGGCCATGGGCGCGCCGACACTCGACGGACTGGGAGCCGTGGGCGAAGGAGCGCACGCGTCGAATGAAAGCATTCTGATCAGCCGCATCGCCGATCGCACCGCGTTGCTGGCGAAGCTAGTGGCCCGGCTATAGTACTACCTGATTTTCGTGGCGCACGCACTCTTTGCGTGCTGCGTCGAGACTCGTCTCGACGCCTGCCGGAGTTTTCGCCGGCGCCAAGGCCTCGACACGAGTGTCGAGGCGGCAGGCACGAGCGCCTGCGCCACCGCATTGGCTGCGGCTCTGCTGGTCTGCGGGGCGGCCAATCATACCCGTTCACCTTACATCGCCGCTAGCGATTCTTTGACGCTCGGACGCTTGCCCGCCTCTATGTCCTTCCGCCGCTGGTTGTGAAAAGCCGTGAGCACGGCATTCGCTTTGGCAAGAGCGGCGACTCGCTCCGTAAAGGCTTCGAGCCGCAGACCGGGAATGGCGTACAGCGCGAGGTCCGGCGTAAGCGCGTCCAGGTAGGCCCGCGCACCGCAGCAGCCCAAACTGAGCGCCGTCCGGCCGGTATTGATGGCTTGTGGAACCACTGCGCACGCGGGCCGGCCCATGGCAGGCGGCAATCCATTCTCGAGCTGCTGTGAGGCTTCGGAAAGGATCAGGGTTTGATTCGGTTTGACGAACAGTAACACCACGTCCGGCGTGAGCGTGGTGGCGGCCAAAGGACCGTAAATCACGACTTTTGCAGCGCGGTTCAGCACGGGAATAAAAGGCAAATCTTCTTGACGCACGTACCCCAATTCGCCGAAAATCTTGAGCGAATCTTGAAGATTCCCTCGATGGCCCGCGCCACCTTCCAAATTGTGCGTATAAACGCCTATGGCGCACAACTCGTGGTCGGAGGGAACCGTGGCGAAGGCACGAGTGGCGGCTTCTTGCCAGAAACGGCAGCCCGCCGGAACTAATCCCTGGTGCGTGGGCACGCCTCTAGGAACCGAATCGGCAAAGCACAGGGCCACTGGCGCGATCGGCAAATCCAACGCGTCGATTAGAGTTCGAGCGATATTTTCAAGAGATTTCACCATTTCATAGTACCGTCCTCAAAGCGCCGGACGGCGCGTCGCAACGGGATTCGATTTTCTTCGGAAAAGTCAAATGAAGATAACCTTAGCCGCTTCGAGAAGCGTCAATATGGTTATGCGGGTCCGAAGTACAGATGGCCCCGCCGCTGTGAAATTGTCGCCGCTGGGAAAGGTCGCCGGCAGCTCGCTGGGCGAACTGCGCCGGCAAATCAAGAAGGCGCGGAGACATCACAAAGAGGTGGCCATCGATCTGAGCGAAGTGACCCTGGTCGATCCGGGCGGCGTTGCATTTCTGGTGGAGCAGAGCGCGGATGACATCCGGTTGCTCAATTGTCCCGAGTATCTTGAGCCGTGGGTAGAGCGTGCGCGCAAGGTCGCGCAGCAGGGCTAGCTGCCCTCGCTAATCTTCCACCGTAACTCTGGGCGCCGCGCTCTGCGCTTGGCCGCATCGTTCTTCGACGGTTCGCGCGAGTTGGAAGAACGGCTCCGAGTGAGTGTCTCCCTCGGCCCGCGCGGCGATGGGCTGGCCGCTATCGCCGCCGATTCTGACTTCGGGATCGAGCGCGAGCTCGCCCAAGAAAGGCACGCCCATAGTTGCTGCGGTGCGCTTGCCGCCACCTTGGCCGAATACGTCGATGCGCTCGCCCGTAGAGGGGACGATCAGGTAGCTCATATTCTCCACGAGTCCTAGAACCGGGACCCGAACCTGGCTGAACATATTCACGGCCTTGCGCGCGTCTTCCAGGGAAACGTCGGAAGGAGTGGTCACCACGATCGCTCCTGAGATCGCCGCGGTTTGAATCAGCGAAAGAGCCACGTCGCCGGTGCCGGGCGGCAAATCGATCACCAGATAATCCAACTCGCCCCACGACACATTGCGGAGGAACTGCTGGATGATGTTATGCAGCATCGGGCCGCGCCAGATCAGCGGTTTGTCGCCGGGGTTCAAAAAGCCCATGGACATGACTCTGACGCCGAACTTCTCGATGGGCCGGATGCTTTCGGCATGGCCTACGGGGGTTTCGCGCGTTCCCATCATCAGCGGAACGTTGGGGCCGTAGACGTCCGCGTCGAGCAAGCCCACGCGCCGTCCCAGCCGCGCCAAGGCGATGGCCAGGTTAACGGACACAGTCGTCTTTCCGACGCCTCCCTTGCCGGAGCCGACGGCGATCAGATAGCGGACGCCCGGAATGGGGGATTGTGGAGGATTCCCCGGATGCATGAGATTCGATGGTAGCAGGCGACGCAGACCGATTGTCTGCGCCAGATTATTAGTCGTTGCTGCTTAGATAATCGCGAACTATTTTCTTGACGTAGTGCCGGGTCTCTGGGTAGGGAGGGACGCCGTGATAGCGGTCCACGGCTGATTCGCCGGCATTGTACGCGGCCAGTGCCTTAGCGACGTCGCCGTTGTATTTCAAAAGCAGCTCGCGGAGCAGACGTGTGCCGGCTTCGATGTTCTGCTCGGGATCGTGTGGGTCGGCGCCAAGAGCTCGCGCGGTGTCCGGGGTCAGTTGCATCACGCCGATCGCGCCTTTGGGGGAAACGGCTTTCGGATCCAAGCCTGATTCGGCTTTCGCCACGCTTTGAACAAGCTTCTTAGGCAGGCCGTTGCGTTGCGCGGCGGCTTCAATCAGTTGTTTTGGGTCGGCGGGTTTGGGAGCCTCCGCCCGTGTCAAAGGCATGGCTGAATCTGGAGCGGGCGGTGAGGGAATGTAATCGTCTTCCTCGAACGCGGAGATGGCGTCCGAAGGCAGCTCTGTCACTCCGCCGTTGGTGAATAAGCGCACGATGCCGCCCAAGATTTCATGATGGTCGGCGTGGAGACGGAGGCCGCTCTGAAGAATCACGCTTTCCCCCGCGAATACAGGGAGGGCGATCAGCACGGCCACCCAAGTTGCCAAGCGTCTCAAAAAACTTAGACGAGCGATGCGGCCGGGACGTTCAATGCTATGCTTCATAACTCGCCGCAATCGCCCCGCCGAGGCATATAAAAGCCAGAGCCAGCAGCACTTTCGCGGGAAACCCCGAACCCCGAAATTCGCGCCAGGCGAGGAGCCCCCAGAGGGCGGCCAGAAGGGCTGCGCTCTGCGCTCTCTGATAACTCACGGCGGAGCCGGCCTCCGAGGCCGAAGGCGAATTCGCGACGCCAAAGTGAGCCACGGCGCCGGCCATCCAAATCATTCCCCACAAAGGCCGAGAAAATGTTCGGGCGCGCCTGCGGTGAAGTAGCCTCGAATTCCACGTGGCTTTCCTTTAACTGGAAAATTCAGAAAAAACGGGTTTAGCAAAAACGTAGAAAGCCACATTCCCGCGCCGAAAAAGCACTGCCGTTCCATAAGGTCCCAGTCCTTCCTCGCCCCACGCGCCACACCGGAGAATGGGATAAAAGCCTGCCATGAAAATGCCCGCGAAGATGCCGAGTGCGATCGCCTTTCCTGCCCCAGGCGCCGGCGTTTGTGCGCGAGCTCGACCCCGGCCGGCGGCGGCGGCGAAAATGGACGCCGCCAGAGCCAGGACAGCGCTCGAGGCCAGCGGGACAAGACGGCCGCCCGTTTTTAGCAACCCGCCGACCGCTCCCGTGATCGCCAACGTCACGCCGGCCGCGATCGGAAAAGCCACCGCCATTCCCCGACAGAGATCCCAGCGGCCAGCAGCATGTTCGCGAAATTGAACAGCATGCCCGCTCCGAAGGCGAAGGCCATGTTCCGGTAACCCGCGATGAGAAGGTTTTCTTGGAATGTCAATTCTTTCGAGTTCAGCGTTCCGAAGGTGAACGCCGCGATGGCGGCGCAGAGCAACGCGCCCCATGCGAAGTCGTAATAGAACAGCTCGAAGCGCCCGCTCCGGCCAAGCTTGAGCAGATTCGCCCACGATCCCCAACACACGATGGAGAACACGATCAGCGCCAGCTCCGCCGAGTAGGTGCTAGGCAGGTACATCGTCGCGGCTAAAGCGCCGCCACGCCCCGATGCAAGATCAGGAAATACAGCGCCAGGGCGACTAGTATGGAACCGGACGTAGCCAGTGTGGCCGAAACGCCGAAAACGGGGATCAATAAGCCCAGCAGCAGACTCCCCAAGGGCATTCCGCTGCGGAAAGAGAGATTAAAAACGCTCATCACGCGCCCGCGCATTTCATCGCCGACGCTGACCTGCGCCAGCGACAGCAGCAAAGAAGCCGAAGACATGGCGGTGACGCCCACCGCGAAGATGAGGACACAGGAAAGGGGCAGTGTCCGCGAAACGGCGAAGCCCGCTATGGAGGCGCCCAAGACCGTCACGATCATCAAAGCCGCCCGCCCCTGATGGTGCACCTTGCCTTTGGCCGCCACCATCAGCCCGCCGGCCACTGAACCTGCTCCCGAACACATCAGCAAAAGAGTATACGTCTTCGGTCCCTGCTGGAAAACCTGCTGCACAAAACCCGGAAGGGCCGCGGCCAGGGGGAACCACAGCGCGCTCATGCAAAAAGAAACCACGATCAATTGCAGCATCCCTTGGCGGTCCAGAATGAACTGAAAGCCTTCCTTCATGCTGTGCAGAATGCTCTCGCGCGATTTGGGCGGCACGAATTTGACGTGAATCGCGTAAAGCGAAGCGATGACCGCGAGGAAGGAGATTCCGTTGAGCGCGAAACACCACGTGGCGCCGAGAGCGGCGAAGGCTGCGCCGCCGATCACCGGGCCGATGATGCGGCCCAGGTTGAATTGAATGGAATTCATGGCGATCGCGTTGTTCAGATCCTCCGTTGCTACGAGCGTGGGCAGCAACGCGGAGTAAGCAGGCCCGCCGAAGCTCTGCCCAAGGCCCACGACAAACGACAACGCCAGGATGTGCCAAACTTTGACTACGCCGAAATAGAACAGCGCGGTCAACAGGAAGGCGGAGCTCATCTGGATGTACTGGGACATCAGCAACAGCTTGCGGCGGTCCATCCGGTCGGCAAAAACGCCGCCGATCAGCGAAAACAGCACAATCGGCAACTGCCCCAGGAACAGATCCAACCCGGAATAACGATAGTCCTTGGTGAGGTCGAACACCAGCCAGCTTTGCGCAAACTGCTGAACAAACGTGCCGATGGTGGAGGTGCAGGCGCCCAGCCACATCAGGCGGAAGTCGCGGTAGGTCAGCGCTCTGAAAACTCGCTGGAACAAGGCTTGCTTGGCTTCTGTGGCGGGCTGCGCGCTCATGCTCACTCCGCAAACGGGCGGGCGCGCTCTATTTCAACAAACACACTGGTGATTTTATCAGGTCCGTGGAGCTCTCAGCGGCCGTCGGATGCCAGCTTTATTTCTTCTCTTGCGCCCGCGCCCCCGCCAGAATGCCCGCCATTCCGTAATTGCCTTCATTGCAGGCATACTCGATAATCGGTCCGTCGACACGGTTCATGGGCATCTCAACCGACCACGGCTTGCTGAAAGCCGTAGGATCTTCCACGGTGAAGCGATATAGGACCGTGTTGGGGCCCGTTCGCGTGAACTTTTCCGTAAGGTGAAGATTCTCGTCCGCGCCGCGGAAGTTCGTTTTATCCGTGAAATTCGTCGTGTCCACCACCAGCGTGTCGCCTTCCCAGTGGCCGCGCGAGTCTCCCAGCCACTGGCGGACGCTCGAAGGCGCGTGAGGCCGTCCGTCCAAAGGAATCATGCGGACGTCGTGGATCATCTCGACCAAGATCATGACGTAATCCCGCGACTGCACGATCTGGTAGTTGTTGTTGTATCCTCCAGGCAGCATGGGCGGGCCCGCCGTGGGCCAGACCATGCAACGTTCCTGCAAACGCAGGAATTCGGGACCGTCGAAGCCATGCTCGCGGACGATCGCCGCGCGCTCGGCTTGCTTGGCTTGGGCTGCGGCGGTGAGGGCCGGAATCTTTCCATCGGGCGGATCCACGACCAGCGACGTTCGCCGCGTAAAGACGATGTGATCGCCGCGGCTGAACCAGAATTCGTTGTATGCTCGTCCGACATCCACGTCCGCCCCTCCATCGCGCCGGTCGCGGTTGGCGTTTTTGAGAAGCTGGCTTTCATATTCCGCCGCCTCTTTTTCCGTGAAGAGCTGCTTTCCCGCGAGTTCCGCCGGCCGTTCCAGCGGAGTAAGAGTCGCGGTACTGTAGATCCCTTCCAAATTTGGCCGCCCATCAGGGGTACGCGGCGCGGTCCAGGATTTGGATGGCGACGACGTTTGAGCCGCCGCGGAAAGGCAGAGGATGCAGCACGAAAAAAGAAACCCAAGCCTCATGGGACGAAAAACTCCTTTATTCTCCTGTTTACGCTCACGGGCTTCCGATGTCAAATGAGCCAAACCGCCACGTTGCTGGAAATGCTATAGTTTGTTGTATATGTCCGCTGTTACGGCCGGGGGGGAAGTCTCGACCAAGAAAATCATTCTGCTCAGGCCGCGCGGGTTTTGCGCGGGAGTCGTACGGGCCATCGACGTTGTAAAGATCGCGCTGAACCTGTACGGCGCGCCGATCTACGTTCGCAAGGAAATCGTTCACAACCGGCATGTTGTGGATGAATTGCGCGGCGCTGGAGCGATCTTCGTGGAGGAATTGGACGAGGTTCCTGCAGGCGCCCGCGTCATCTACAGCGCTCACGGCGTGGCGCCTTTGGTCCGCGCCCAAGCTCGTGAGCGCAAGCTTCAGGTAATCGACGCCACCTGCCCATTAGTGACAAAAGTCCATCTTGAGGCCGTCAAATTCGCGCGCAGAGGCTACACAATTATCCTGATCGGCCACAAGGACCACGACGAAGTGATCGGCACCCTGGGCGAAGCGCCCGAGTCCACCACCCTGGTTTCCACGGTCGAAGACGTGGACCGCCTGGAAGTGAAAGATCCCACACGGGTTTCCTACATCACGCAGACTACGCTAAGTTTGGATGAAACCCGCGACATCGTGGAGCGTCTCAAACAGCGATTCCCGCAAATTCAGGGTCCCGCCGCCCAGGATATTTGCTACGCTACGGAAAATCGGCAAGTTGCGGTCAAAGCGGTGGTTCCGTTGTGTCAGATGCTGCTGGTAGTGGGTTCGCAAAATAGCTCGAATTCGCGGCGTTTAGTGGAAGTTTCGCATAAAAACGGCGTGCCGGCATATCTCATTGACGATTTGGGAGAAGTCGAGGAGCAGTGGCTCGAGAGCGTAAACACCATAGCCGTGACCGCAGGCGCATCCGCGCCCGAAAACCTGGTTCAGGACTTGATCCAATCCTTGCAAGCGCGCGGATATGAAGACCTCCAGGAGATGGAGATCAAAGAAGAAGACGTGCGATTTAACCTGCCCAGCGAGTTAGCGCGATCTGGGCGGATTCAGCTACAACCCGTTGCGCGGTAATGTCAACGCCCAGTCTGCAAATTGACACGGCTGTACAAGACGCGGCAGAGGAAGTCCTGCGCCGGGGTGTCAACTACCTCCTTTCGCGCCAATCTCCGGAAGGATATTGGTGGGCGGACCTCACCGCGGATTCAACGCTGGAATCCGACTTCATATTGCTGCAGTTATGGCTGCATCCTCCGCGCGGCGGCGCTTGGAATCCGCCCACGCGGCCCCTCATCGAGAAAACAGTTCGCTCCATTCTCGACCGGCAGCTTCCCGATGGGGGTTTCAATATTTACGCTCACGGCCCGAGCGAGCTGAACGCGACCATCAAGGCATATACTGCGCTCAAGCTCGGCGGCCTCGCTTACGACGATGCGCGCTCGGCTCGCGCCCGCGAGCGCATTCTCAAGCTGGGCGGCTTGCAGGCCGCCAACAGCTACGTAAAGATCAACCTGAGTCTTTTCGGGTTATTTCCGCGGGAGCATGCGCCCGCGATCCCTCCCGAATTGATTCTGCTCGGGAACTTCATCTATCAGATGTCTTCCTGGACGCGCGCCATTGTGATGCCTCTTTCGGTGCTGCATGCGATGGATCCGCGGCGTCCTGCCCCGGCCGGGTTCAACTTGAATGAACTGTTTCTGCCTGGCGTGCCTCTAGAGTTTCGAAGCGAAAACTTCTTTAGCTGGCGCAGTTTCTTCCTCCTGGCCGAAAAGGCATTCAAGCTTTGGGGACGGTGGGGCTCCCGCGCGATCCGCCAGAAAGCCATACGGCGCGTGGAGAAATGGGTGCTGGAGCACACGCGTTCCTCGGGCGGGTTGGGCGCGATCTACCCGTCCATGATGTACGTCGTGATGATGCTCGATCTGCTGGACTATCCCGAGAATCATCCGGATCGCGTGGAAGCCGAGCAGGCGTTCATGAACCTGCTGGTGGATGGAGAAGGCAACGATCAATCCGGCTTCTTCTTCCAGCCGTGCTATTCCGTGGTTTGGGACACGGGCATCGTCGCTCAGGCCCTAGGCGAAGCCGGCGCGGCGATTTCCGAAACGGGCGCGGCGCCCCAGACTCCCATGCAGCGGGCCGCGGAATGGCTGCTCACGAAGGAAGTGCGGCGCAAAGGCGATTGGTCCGTCAAGCGGCCCAATGCGGAGCCGTCGGGCTGGTATTTCGAGTTCGCCAACGAGTTTTATCCCGACATCGACGACACCGCGCAGATCCTCCTGGCGCTAACGCACGCGCAAGCGGCAGATAGCGCGGCGCAGGATGCCTGTGTTCGCCGCGCTCTGAATTGGCTGCTCGCGATGCAGGGCAAAGACGGAGGCTGGGCCGCCTTCGACGTCGATAACAACTGGAATTTTCTAAACGCAGTGCCGTTCGCGGACCATAATGCCATGCTCGATCCGGCTTGCCCGGACATCACCGGCCGTGTCCTCGAAGCTCTGGCCGCGCATGGCTTCTCTTCCGATCACCCCGCAGTCCACCGGGGCGTCGAGTTCCTGAAGCGCAACCAGGAAATCGATGGAAGCTGGTATGGCCGGTGGGGCGTCGACTACATCTACGGCACATTCCTGGCGTTGCGCGGACTGCGCGCTTCCGGCGAAGGCGATCGCGAGGCGTATATTCTCCGCGCGGGTGAATGGCTCCGCGCGATCCAGAATGCGGATGGAGGCTGGGGAGAAAGCTGCGCCAGCTACGATAACGGAACCTTCACGCCTTGCGCCAGCACGCCTTCTCAAACCGCTTGGGCGATTTTGGGGCTGCTCGCAAGCGGAGACCTTCATTCCAGCAGCGTCCGCAATGGCGTGGAATGGCTGGTGGATCGCCAGCGAACCGACGGCCGCTGGGATGAGGAGTTCTCCACTGGCACCGGATTTCCACGCGTGTTCTACTTGAAGTACCACTTGTACCGAAATTCTTTCCCGGTGCTGGCGCTGGCTGCCTACCGGAAGGCCAAAGGAGCTAAATGAGAGTCCCGCTTGCCCAAGTCGCCGATATGGCGACTTACATCGCCAAGAACAAGCTGCGCCCGCGTCCGGAGTGGCAAAAGAATCTGGCCTCCGAAGACGACGCTCAGAATCCCTTCCGCATCGTTCATACGCAAATCCCATCCGCCCGGAACCAGGCCGCCTCGGCGCGAAAGCCCCACCCGATGCTTAACAAGCGCTTTCCGCTGGTGATGATGCTCGAGCCGTTGCACGCCTGCAATCTCACTTGTACAGGATGCGGGCGGATTCGAGAATATGAGTCGACCATTCGCGAGCGGTTGTCGCTCGAGCAATGTCTGCATGCCGTGGATGAATGCGGCGCGCCCATGGTGTCGATCTGCGGCGGCGAGCCGCTGCTGTACCCCGAAATCGGCCCGCTGGTGAAAGGAATTCTGGACCGCGGCCGGTATATCCAGTTCTGCACCAATGGAATGTTCCTGGCGAAAAAGCTGAAGGAGTTCACGCCTCATCCTGGACTGGTGTTCAATGTCCATCTGGATGGAATGGAAAAGAATCACGATTTGGCGGTGGAGCGCGAAGGAGTGTTCAAGGCCGCCATCGAAGGCATCCGGGCCGCGAAAGAAGCCGGGTTCAAGGTCTTTTCCAACACCACGGTCTACCGCGAGACCGATATGAACGAGATCTGGCAATTGTTCGAGTTTCTGGAGCAATTCCATATCGACGGCCACTCGATCTCACCGGCCTATGGATATTCGGCAGTTAACGACCGGGAAATTTTCATGACGCGCGAGGACGTGCATGAGAAGTTCAAGGACATCGGCAAAATGTCCAAGCGCTTTCCTCTAGTTTCAAGCCCCGTTTACATGGAGTTCCTGAAGGGCGACCGCGACCTTCCCTGCACCGCCTGGGGTATGCCCACTTATAACGTCAAAGGCTGGAAAGGTCCATGCTATTTGATCACCGACGGACACTACGACACCTTCGAAGAGCTGATGACCAAGACGCCGTGGGATAACTACGGAACCGGAAACGACCCCCGCTGCGACGAGTGCATGGTCCACTGCGGTTACGAGCCGTCTGCCGCATACGGGATCAATTCCAAGGTCACCGATTCGTTCAAATCGTTGAGCTGGCTATTGAGCTAATTCTGTGGAGCAGGCTTTAGCCTGCAACGGGGACTTCAGTCCCCGCAGCGGGGTGTCGCCACATGGGAGGCCGAGGCGGAAGCCTCGGTAGCAGGCTAATGCGCCATTGCCCCCGCAGCGGCGCCCTCCACCGCCTTCCGCTCGCCAACCCAGTGCATCGCCGCCATCACGACCGCGGAAATAATCGCTGGAACCGCCGACGCCAGAAATAGCTGCTGGTTCGACCAGTGCAGCGCCAGGAGTTGCCCGCCCACGTACGGCCCCACAATCGCGCCCACGCGGCCGACTCCGAGACCCGCGCCTACTCCAGTGGAACGAAGATCGGTCGGGTAATAAGTCGCGGAAAACGCGTTCACGCCCGACTGGCCGCCCACCACTCCCAAGCCCGCAATCGAAACGACTGCCACCAGCAACGCGAGAGAGATTCCGGGATAGCCTATCAGCGCGATATTGAGACTTGCTAGCGCGAATCCGGTCGCCAATACGGGGACAAAGCCCAGACGATGGACGAACCAGCCTTGCAAAAACGCGCCAATCGCGCCCGCCAACTGAAGCGTCGCGCCAATCCGCACGGCTACAGGCGCCGAGTAGCCGATCGACGCGACTACGGTAGGCAGCCAGTTGGTGAGGAAATAGAGATTCAACAGGTTCATGAAATTGATGGCCCAAATCATCACTGTCCCCAGCGCCCGGCCGTCATAGAACAGATGGACCCACGGAACGCCCCTGTTGTGCGCGGCCTCAGGAACCACATAACGGGCGCCGAGCGGAGCCGACGAATCGATCCGGCGCAGCCAGCGTGAAACCCTGTCTTCACTCCCGCCGCGCAGCACCAGAAACTGCAAGGATTCGGGCAATGCAAGAAGCATGGCTCCCGCGACAGCCAGCGGAACGACGCCGCCGAAATAAAACACCGAGCGCCAGCCGTAACTCTGAATGAGCTGCGCAGCCAGGAATCCTCCCAACGCGGCGCCCGCCGAGAAGCAATTACCGACCACCATCATCACGGTGACGCGCGCGCGCTTGGGGCTGTACTCTCCCACCAGCGACACGGCATTGGGCATGATGCCGCCCAAGCCGATGCCCGCGACGAATCGAATCGCCAGCAACTCATTGACAGCCGACGCTCGCGCCGTAAGCAAGGTGAGCACCGCGTAGTACAACGTCACTCCGATGAGCACGGGCCGCCGGCCGATCTTGTCGGCCAGCATGCTGAACAGCAGAGAGCCGATCAACACTCCAAAAGGCGCGGCGCTGAACACGGACCCCAACGCTGCGCTCGGAATCTTCCACTCCCGCACCAGCGTAGGGCCGACGTACGCAATCGCTTGCGTGTCGAAACCGTCCATGAACAGGCACACGCCGCAGAGAATGAAGATCGCGAGCTGAAACCCGCCCAGCCGGCTGCGGTCTATCCTTTCAGCGACGTCGATTCGAGCAGGCGAATCCATAAACTTAAGAATGTTTAGTATACATGTGGGGCTCGGCTTTCAGCCTGCCGCCGGGCTTTGCCCGGCGTCCGTGTGAGCACGCGAGCGCTGCGCCCGCAAATACTCGGCAAACTCCCCCGCCAGGATCGCCAGCCGCATCTCGCGCATGATCCCGAGGTATCGCGTAAGATTGTGCAGCGTGGCCAAAGTCGAGAAAGCCATCTCGCCCGCTTGAAACAAGTGCCGGATATAAGCGCGCGAAAAGCTGCGGCAGCAATAGCAATTGCAAGCTTCATCCACCGGCCGCGGATCGTCCTTGTATTGTGCTTGCTTGATAATCACGCGTCCGGCGGAAGTGAACAGGCATCCATTGCGCGCGTTGCGGGTCGGCATCACGCAATCCATCATGTCGATGCCCCGCGCCACGTATTCCGGCAACTCTTCCGGCATGCCCACTCCCATCACATACCGCGGCCGGTCGCGAGGCAAGAGTGCCGCCGTGACTTCCGTCATCTCCAGGCTCAACGCCCGCGGCTCCCCCACCGATAAACCCCCGACCGCGTAGCCATCCGCCTCCAGCTCCAACAACTCTTCGGCGCAGCCACGGCGCAGATCCGCGAACATTGACCCCTGAACGATAGGAAAGCAGGCCCGCAAGCCATCGGTGCCGATGTCCCGGTAATGGGAATAGGCGGCGCGCGCCCAGCGCACCGTGCGCTCCATTGAGACGCGCGCCGCTTCATGGCTCGCCGGATAAGCCAGGCATTCATCCAACACCATCATGACGTCGCTGCCGAGCGCCATCTGAACGTCGATCGTCGATTCAGGCGTGAATAGATGCGAGTCTCCATTCAGATGCGACCGGAATAAGACGCCTTGATCGGTTACCTTCCTGAGGCTGTCCAAGCTGAATACCTGAAATCCGCCTGAATCTGTCAAAATCGCGCGGGGCCAAGCCATGAATTGGTGCAGCCCGCCCAGCTTCCGGACGGTTTCATGTCCGGGGCGCAGATAAAGATGATAGGTATTGGCGAGGACGATTTTTGCGTCCAGATCGCGGATCAGATCCCGCGTCAGGATCCCCTTCACCGCCGCCTGGGTGCCCACCGGCATGAACACCGGCGTCTCAACGTCCCCGTGAGCCGTGTGAAGGATTCCCGCGCGCGCGCCCGTCTCCGCGCAGACCGCCTGAAGTTCGAACCGAAACAAGGACTATAATAGCCGCACAGAGGCCGGCAGCCTCATCACTATACTGTAAGACTAACTGCCGCCGGCCTTCGTTGTGCGGCTCTTATTTAGAAGTTCAGAGGGAAACACGATGCGCTGGTATTACGCCGATGCAGGACAGCAGAAAGGCCCGGTGGACGAGACTTCGCTCGACGACCTGGTTCAACAGGGAGTGGTGCGCGACGACACGCTGGTTTGGAGCGAAGGGATGGCCTCCTGGCAGCCGCATGGGTCCGTGCGCGGCTCACGCGCGACCGCGACGGCGCCGCCGCCCCCGGGACCGGGAGGCAGCGAAACGCGCTATTGCTCGGAGTGCGGCCGGCCATTCGCGGCGCAAGAGCTCTCGGCTGTAGGAGGATTTTCAGTCTGCGCCTCCTGCCGTCCGGGCGTCCTTGGGCGGATGCCTGCGGGGACATCGTTTCCCCAAGCTGCCTATCCGTCAGCTTATCCGTCGGCTTATGGGGCCGCGCCGCAAGCCGCGGCGGTCCACTATGCGGGATTCTGGATCCGCTTTGTGGCCCGGATCATTGACTGGATCATTCTCGGCTTCGTGGCCTTTTTCGTCCGAATGCCGTTCCGGATCGCGCTCGGCATCGGCTCGCTTGGGCTCGCGATTCCTCCACGCGACCCGGCCGACGTCATTGCGGCTCTTCCAGGCATCATGGGATTTGCGGGAATCTCTTTCTTCCTCGGAATCGCGATCCATCTTGCGTATGAGGTCTTTTTCCTTTCCACTCGTGGAGCCACGCCCGGCAAGATGGTTTTGGGGCTAAAAGTGATCCGGGCCGATGGAGGCCCCATCTCACCTGGCTTGGCGGCCGGGCGCTACTTTGCGATGTGGCTCAGCTATCTGACTCTTTGCATTGGGTTCATTATCGCGGCATTCGACCGCGAGAAACGGGCGCTGCACGATCATATTTGCCAAACCCGCGTGATCCACGCCCGCTGACATTTGCTCGGGTCTTCGTCCGATGACTCTTGCCTCCGGCATCGACATCCCAGGGGAAAAGATCCGCGAAATTTGCCGCCGCTACCACGTACGGGAGATGGCCGTCTTTGGCTCGGCCGCCAGGGAGACATGCATCCCGGTTCCGATATCGACATCCTCGTCGAGTTTGACCCGGGGGCAAACCCGGGATGGGAGTTCTTTGAGCTAGAAGAGGAGCTCGAGCGGATCTTCTGTAGAAAAGCGGACCTCGGAACGAAGCGCTCGTTGAAGCCTTGGATACGCCCCCAGGCCCTTCGGGAAGCGCTCGTAATCTATGCGGCGTGAGTCCGCTTCTCGACGCGATGCGTTGCGGGCGCTTGCCGAGTTGGAAGAATTTGTAGCGAAAACCAGCCAGGATCATTTCCTGGCCGGATCCATTGCAACAGTCTTTCGTCTTTCATCGGCTGGTCATCCTTGGCGAGGCTGGCCCTCGCTAAGACCTTTCAGGCGAGACATCCGGAGATCCCGTGGCCTCGCTTGATCTCGCTGCGCAACCGTCTGGTTCCATGCGTACTTTGATCTCGACATACCGGTGCTTTGGGGCATCGCCAGCACCCGCTTGGCCCAACTGCGTGCCCAGCTTCAGCATATCCTCGCTAACGAATTCCCGGGCGAGTCCGAATCTGAGTCGCCTGAGGAGCTGTTTGCCGGAGAGAACCGGTGCGAACATCGTTGCTCCGATGCGGACATCCGTCCATGCCGGTTTGTGCGCCAACGAAGCCGAAGGAAGCAAGCAAAGTCTGCTCAAGGACTTACGGGAAACATCCATCTGGTTCGTTTTTTCGGGTTCCGCCATCCTCGGGCTCCGTGACCGCCTGCGGCCAGCGCTTGGGTTCCTTTTTTCGAGCCGGCTCGCCTACCCCATCCCGACTTGCATGCGAATTGCAGCACCACCCTCATGTGTGCTGAACTGGCTAGTATGACTGAGAAGGGAAACCGGTCCTCAGCCCGCCGCGAGTTAGAAGCCGCCATGAAGAATAACCCCCCGCAGGACGAAAGAGCCAAGATACAGGACGCGCTTCAAAAATTGTAGTCGGAACTCCTCCCAAAAACTTGACGCGCTCTCCTTCGCTCTTCTATATCGCGCCTTTTGCGTCTCTGATCGCCGTGCTGGCGGTGCAGCGCGCGTTTGTATTGCCGCCGTTGCTGATGGAAGGCGGATCCGTGGCGATTGTCACGGCTGTAATCGCGCTTAGCTGGAGACGGACGCCGGATCTTCAGCCGGGGAAATTCGGCCTCTGCTACGGGTTTGGCTCGCGGATCGTCGGCGCCGCGGCATTCCTTTTGTGGAACGCGCCGGACGTGTTGATTCCCGGCTACAGGCATCGCCCTTGGTTTGAGAACCCGTTGTTCGGAAAGTTCGTCCCCGGTCTTAGCGAGGCCGCGAGGGCGCAGCCTGCCGTGCGCGCGCTCCGAGCCATCGCCCTCGCGCCGGCAGCTGAGGAATTGTTCTGGCGCGCCTGGTGGATGCGCTGGCTAGTGCAAGACAAATTCCTCGAGTTGCCGCTGGGAACCTATTCGCCACTCTCCTTCTGGCTCGTGGCGCTGCTGTTCGGCATGGAGCACGGGCCGCAATGGGAGGTCGGGATCGCCACCGGCATCCTCTACAACTGGTGGATGGTTCGCACCAAGAGCCTGGGCGATCTGATTCTGGTTCATGCGACGACCAACGCTTGTCTCAGCGCCTACGTGTTGACTACCGGAAAATGGGAATACTGGCCGTGACCTCAACTTCATCCATAACTTCAACGATTGAACGCGTCCGCTCTGAAGCGGCTAAATCAATCCCGGTGGTCTCTCACCCCCGCGCGGTTCTCTTCGATTTCGACGGGACCCTTTCGTTGATCCGCTCGGGCTGGATGGACGTAATGGTCCCGATGATGGTCGAGACTCTCCTCGAACTGAAAACCGGCGAATCCGAAGCCGAATTGCGCGCCCTCGTCGAGGATTTCGTCTGGCGGCTCACGGGCAAGGAAACCATTTACCAGATGATGGAGTTCGCCGAACACGTCGCGCGGCGCGGAGGGAACGCGCTGGATGCCCGTGAGTACAAAAAGATGTATCTGGATCGGCTCTGGCTCAGGATTCGCGGCCGCGTTGAGGATTTGCGCCACGGCCGCTGTCCGGCGAAACAGTATCTTGTGCCGGGCGCCCGCGAGCTCCTGGAGCGCCTGAAAGGTCTAGGCCTCCGCATGTACCTAGCCAGTGGAACCGACGAAGTCTATATGCGAGAAGAGGCGCGGCTGCTCGATATCGCGCGCTATTTCGACGGCGGCGTCTACGGGGCTCTGGACGATTACAAGAGTTTCTCCAAGAAGATCCTGATCCAGCGCATCCTCTCCCAAACGGATGTGCGGGGCGAAGAGATTCTGGTCTTCGGCGACGGATATGTGGAAATCGAGGAGGTGAAGCTGGTGGGCGGCGCGGCCGTGGGTGTCGCCACTCGCGAGCCGGAATGCCGCGAAGTTGACGAATGGAAACGCCGGCGCCTGATTGCCGTCGGAGCCGACTACATCGTGCCCAACTTCCTCTGTTATGAGGAACTGCTCAGGACCCTTTCAATAAGCTCCTAGCCTCCATGGTGGAATGCATCCCCAATTTCTCCGAAGGGCGCAATGCGGGAGTCATCAGCGCGATTGTACATGCGATTAAAGACACTCCCGGCGTTTTGCTGCTCGGCTGGGAATCCGACGCCGACCACAATCGCAGCGTAGTGACGTTTGCCGGAGCCGCCGAAACCGTTATGGAAGCGGCAGTTCGCGGTGTGGGAAAGGCCGCCGAGTCGATCGATTTGAGCGAACATGAGGGTGTTCATCCGCGGACAGGCGCGGCGGACGTGATTCCGTTCGCTCCGCTGGACGGCTCCTCGCTCGAAGAATGCATCCGCGTGGCGCATCAAGCGGGCGAACAAATATGGGATCGCTTCGGCATCCCGGTTTATTTTTACGAAGCGGCAGCGCTTACGCCGGGCCGCCAGCGGCTGGAGAAAGTGCGGCGCAAGGAATTCGACGGAATGCCGCCGGACGTTGGCGCCGCCGCCTCGCACCCCACCGCGGGCGCCTGCGTCATCGGCGCCAGGGAGTTTCTCATTGCGTATAACGCGCTTCTCGATACACCCGATGTCGCGGTCGCGCAGGCGATCGCGAAGAAAATCCGCGAATCGTCGGGAGGATTCCGCCACGTGAAATCCATCGGCTTATATTTGGAGTCGCAGGGTCGCACCCAGGTCTCGATGAATCTGACAAAATTTGCCGAAACGCCGCTGGATCAAGTTTACGAATGCATCGAAGCAGAAGCGAAGCGCCTGGGAGCGCGCGTGGAGAATTGCGAGCTGATCGGCTTTATTCCGCGTCGCGCGTTTCAACTGTGGCCGGCTTTCTTCCAGCGCGCGTCCAATTTCGATTCGTCGCGCGTTATCGAGAACCGCGTTGATCGGTTGCTACACTCGGCATAGATGGTTGGAATGGCGTTGGTCTCGATCGATGCCGGCGAGCGGCCCAAGCCCGCGCCTAAGCCCGCTTGGCTCCGCGCACCCGCCCCGGTTGGCGAAAATTATCGCGATCTTAAGCGCCTGGTGGAATCCCTTCAGCTCCACACGGTATGCGAGAGCGCGGCGTGCCCGAATATTGGCGAGTGTTGGAACCGCCGCACCGCCACTTTCATGATTTTGGGCAACGTCTGCACCCGCCGCTGTGGATTTTGCGCGGTGCAGAAAGGCGGTCCGCTGCCGGTGGATTACGACGAGCCGCGCCGCGTGGCGGAAGCCTGCGCGGCGCTCGGTCTCAAGTTCGCGGTGATCACCAGCGTGAATCGCGACGACCGCAAGGACGGCGGCGCCGAGCTATTCGCGCTCACCATCCGCGCCATCCGGGAGCGCGTGCATGGCTGCGGCGTGGAGGTTCTGACGCCCGATTTTCAAGGCTCGCACGCGGCCATGGACATGGTGCTCGAAGCCGCGCCTGACATTCTCAATCACAACACCGAAACCGTGCCGCGGCTGTACCGCCATGTGCGCCTGGGTGCGCGTTATGAGCGGTCGCTCGACATGCTGGCTTACGTGAAGCGGGCCCACCCGCGCACGCCCACAAAGAGCGGCCTCATGCTCGGTCTTGGCGAGACCATCGAGGAAGTGCTCGACGTGATGCGCGATCTGCGCTTGGCCCAAGTCGATATTTTGACGCTCGGCCAATATCTGCGCCCGACGCTGAAGCACCTTCCAGTCATCCGCTTCGCGCCGCCCGAGGAGTTCGCGGAGCTGAAGCGCCGCGGCTATGAAATGGGCTTCCGCCACGTCGAGAGTGGCCCTCTGGTCCGCAGCTCCTATCACGCCGCCGACGCCGTAGCCTGAGCCACTAGTTTTTCGAAGGCCGCTCCAAATGGTCGATGACGACGACTTCGACTGGCGCCTTCGTTGATTCCAACTTGAGGCCGAGCTGCTCCTGGATCGCGGTGAACAAGGCGGGTCCGCCGATGCCCGGACCCGCAAGCATTTTCCCCATTGGATTACTTAGGTCTGCACTCGCGTCTCCACCCGGCGCGGTTAAGTCCAGTTCATACTCAATCGTGAAATCGAATTCTCCCTTGAGGCCGGTCCCGTCGAGAATCGGACGGTCAACAAAAGCAGCCAGACTGTCGGCGAGTTTCTGCATAGTGCTGGCCTTGAACTCCATCCGGCGGGTGGGATCGCCATTGGGAGACTGCACGGCAAGCATCGAGTACATACCTCCGAATACAACGGACTCGCTGGCGGCGGTCTTGACTACCGCCGGTCCAACCGCCGGCTTTAGCTTCGGCCGGTTCTTCCCGGTTGTCAGGGCGTACACAGGCAATTCCCTGGTTTCACGATGAATCTTAAGTTTGAATCGCTCCTCCAGCAGCGACCGAATCATGAGATCGAGCTGCGGCGCTTGGCCCTGGTTGAATTGCCGGCCTGTATAGTCGGGCGAACCTTCGGGCAGCGTCGCCCGGATTTGGAAGCGCTGCCTTCTGGCCCACTCCGGCGCGCCCAAGATCAAGGGACAGTTCTCTCCGGCAACGGCCTTCATGGTCGAAGCGGATCTCAGATTGTAGGCCATAACGATGAAATCCACCGTGTTGGAACTGAGGACGAATCTTTCGCGGTTGATTTCATGGTCAAAGAACGTTTTGCTCGGATCGACGGGTCTCCCCGAGGCTGCTTCGAACGCCGGACGCTGCGCACTGAGCATGCAGCAGGCCTACGGCGACCGGCACGTATACGGCGACAACGCCCGTGAGCGCGAGGGCGGCGTTCTTAGCCAAGCTCAATCTCGCCAAAAAACGGTTTTCCATAATTCCCCGGATTCGTTTCTTCAAATTCGATCCCGTCACTCCGGAGACGCATGCCAGGGGCGATTCCACATACATCCTGCAAACCGCGAGGATCCCTTCGGCATAGGCTTGCGGATCGCCCGAGGCCAGCAGCGCCTCTTCATCGCAAGCGCGCTCGCGTTGTTCGACAAGCCGCCTTCCGATCCACCAGACCAGCGGATGAAACCAAAACACAGCCTCCACGGCCATATGGATCGCCGCGGTCAGGTTATCGCGGCGGCGCACGTGACAGAGTTCGTGAGCGAGGATCGCTCCCCATTGCTCGGGCGCCAGATGATCCAGTATGCCCTCGGGCACGACGAGAACCGGACGGAAGATGCCGAACACTCCGGGTTCAAGCCGCGCCGGGGAAGACATGATCTTGACAGGAGCGTCAAGATCCAGTGGCGCAGCGGTACGCAAGACTGCACGGACGCCGCGCCAGCGGCGCGCCCAGGAGAAGATCACTATCGAAAAGCCGCAAAACCAAATGAAAAGCAAGATGGCCAGAGCATACCTCGTGGGCAGCGGCGCGCTGGACGCAAGCGCGACCGGCTGAACGACGTCGTCAATCGCGGAGGCCAGCGGAAGCAGCATGGTTTTTGGAGCGACAGCGGGCGCCGCCCGCCATTCGAATTGGCTCCCTATGGCCACCAACGGCGAAAAGGGAACGAGGAACTTCACCGATGCGGCCAGCCAGAGCCAATACCGCACGGAAGCGCGATTCTTTCGAAAAGCAAGCGTCAGCAGCCCCGCGGCGGCGGCAAACAACGTCGACAGCCACAGATGATTCACAAACGACGGCAAATATCCGGCGATCATTGCGACTTCTCCTTCTTTGAAAGCCTTCGAAGCTCCCTCTCCGCTTCCTTCAAGTCCTCCAGGGAGACGCTTCTGATTCGATCAGGTGCGCCGTTACCGGCTTTCCCCGGGCTCCGAACAGCCCAAGAAGCTCGTCTATTACCCGGCGTTGCGCATCGTTGCGGGAGATGGCCGCCTCAAAAATATTGGCGTTACGGATGCGCTTCACCAACCGCACAGCCTTTTTCCGCTCCCGCCGGCAAACAACGGTTTGCACGGTTGTATAAGCTGGGCGGCCGCGTTCGGGAAACGCTTCCGAAGCGGGCGTGAGCTTCGATCCGCGCGTGGTGGAAGTGCTGGCGCGCAGGTACGTGGAGCTGGAGCGAATGGCCACGGCGGATGGAAGTGCTGCGAAACCGAAGCTGTCCACCGGCGTAAAAATCGTCCGCGGCGCCGCGCCGGCGGCCGGATTTGAGGCCACTGCCGCCATCCGTCCCTCGAACGCTAGCGCCGACCTGCTCAATTTTCACAGGTCCATCGGCGGCGCCTGGGATTGCGCCCGCGTCTTACCGGGTCTGATCGAAGACCTCCAGGAGGCGCCGAGCCGCGAGGCCGCACTAACATGCCTTCGAAAGTCGCTTCGGGAAATGATCCATTACGATGCGATGGCTGTTTATCTTTGTCACGGGGACTGCCTGATTCCCGAAGATGTCGACGGCGATGAATACCGTTTGTTTCGTCGCTCGAAATTCCCCTCGGAACGGACTCTCCGGCTGGGTGGCTGAAAACGGACGGCCCATCGTGAACGGAAATCCATCGGTCGAGCCAGGATACTTGCAGGATCCAGCGAAGTTCAGCGTGTTGCGATCCGCTTTGGCGGCGCCGCTCGAGACCCGGCACGGCATTTTTGGCGTCTTGTCACTCTATTTTTGGCGTCTTGTCACTCTATCGTCACGAACGGGATTCTTTCGGCCCAGAGCATCTCACCCTCCTTCTATCGGTTGCCGCGGCGCTGGCGCATGTCCTAGAGGGCGCGACGGCCCCGGCGCGTTACGATCCTGACAGGCACTGCGTAAAACTCGCGCGGGACCGCATATTTGTCGGTAGCTTTTGCTGGCAAGGGCCGTAGATACGATGCCGATTTTTCGACAAATAGAGTTATTACCGTGTTTTCTTAGGGTTATCTTTCGGCCCCCTGATTGCTGCTCCTGCAACGTAATGACGAAAACAGCGAAGGCTCAAGGAATCGAGGTTGCCCCTCCTTTAATGAAACCCCTTCGGTCGATCCTCTAAAGCAATCCCCAGCAGTCCCTAGCGAACCCTTCCACGCGATTCCTTGAGCCTATCGCGGCTCATCAAAAACCTATGCTTCGGCGCCTACAATGAAGGAATGCCGATCAAGAGCGCGTCTCCGGATCATGAGATTCTGGAACTGATCAAAGAGCGCTGGAGTCCGCGTGCGTTCTCCTCACGCCGCCCGGACATCGAAACGCTGAATCGGTTGTTTGAAGCGGCGCGCTGGGCCGCGTCTTCCGACAACGAGCAGCCGTGGCGCTACCTGGTGGCCCGAGCGGAAGATGGTGACCGGCATGAGACGCTCGCCAGTTGCCTTTTTCCGGGCAACGCCTGGGCGCGGAAGGCGCCCGTGCTGGCTATGTCAGTCGCCGCGCGAAATTTCGCCAAGACTGGAAAGCTGAACCGAGTCGCGCTCCACGACGTTGGGGCGGCGTCGGCGCTACTCACCCTGCAGGGAATGTCGATGGGCGTCTTCGTCCACCAGATGGCCGGCTTTGACACGGAAAAAGCCAGGCAGGTTTGCCAGATCCCACCGGACTACGACCCGGTGGCGATGATGGCCCTCGGCTACCCAGGCGACCCGGAATCGCTCAGCGAGCCGCTACGAACAAGGGAGCTTTCGCCACGCGAGCGCCGGCCCGTCCGGGAATTCGTCTTCAGTTCTACATTCGGCGAACCGCCAGCGCTGTAAAAGATGGCGCGGACCCTCAAATTCCTTCCACATTCGTTCAGAGCGCGGATTCAAACCGCGTTTCTGCTGGTTCTCGCAGCCTTCTTTTGGATCTTTCACGCCACCGTTTTCAAGGCGCATTTTGGTCCGGACGAGATGATGAATCTGTACGGCCACTGGCAACCGCCTCTGTGGAAGACCATCGCCGCCGACCTTCGTTTTTGGAGCAAAACCGTGCGGCCAATGGGGGCAGTTTATTACTTGCCGATGTATGGGCTATTTGGTTTGAATCCGGTTCCGTTCAGCGCGGCGCGATGTTTAATTTTATTCGTCAATACGCTGATCTTCTTTAAACTGGCGAACTCCATAGTAAGGTCTTGGTGGGCGGCGACCCTGGCGGCCTTTCCGATCGCCTATCAGGCGATGATCGGCAATCTCCACTACGATGGAGCCTTCATTTACGACGTGCTTTGCGGATCGTTCTACTTCGCCGCGCTCCTCTATTACGTTCGCTGCCGCAGGCAAGAGGGACGCGGCAGCTTGACTGCCCGCCAGATCGCCATCTTCCTGGTTTTGTATATCTGCGCGCTGGATTCCAAAGAGATGGCGGTCTCGCTGCCCGTTCTGGTTCTGGCGTATGAGGTGTTGTTCCAAGGGCGGCGGGCGAGGGTCGCACCGGCGTTGGCGGCGGGAGCCGTTACGCTCGTGTTTATCCTCGGCAAGACGATTGGGCCCGGAACGCTCACGACAATGGACGCCTACAAGCCGGTGTTCACCTGGGAGCGCTTCTCCGAA